>CAYIKH010000011.1:0-15106 GCA_964363965.1 uncultured Candidatus Saccharibacteria bacterium | reverse complement strand
CCATAACACATGGATTATAACCGCTGGCTTCGGAGAATTCAACTAATTTTATATGGAAAGAGGCCGGTTTCTTGCATGAAACAGGCCACAAAATGATAGCGTGTTCGGGTTACGGCTGGACGATGATTTTGCCTTTAACGCCGGGGTTCAGATGGTCGTGGAAGGGGCAGGTCTTGGCTTCAGTAAAGACGTAGGAATAGGCTTGTCCCGGCTGGACCGTGTTCCGGGCGTCAAAGCCGGGGCAGATGTCGTGCGTCGGATGCGGGCCTGAGGCCGGAATGTACACCTTGACGTCGTTATTCCTGAAGAGCACCGTGTCCCCTTTTTTGATCGTGATGGTGTCCGGCGAGAAAGAGTTCCCGATCATGGAGATGACGTGAATCTTCGGCTCGCGTCCGGCTGAGGGTGGCTCCCCCGGGCTCCCGGCGGGCGGAAGGGCAGCCGGCGGAGTCGGTGCCGGCGATGGCGCAGGCGCCGGCGATGGGGCGGCTGCCGGCGCAGGAGCTGAATAGGGCGATCCTGGCCTTGACTGGTAGAAATAATAACCGCCGCCGATCAGTATTACGAGAGCTATGATAATAAGGATGAGTTTTGGGTTCATGTGTGTCATTATAGCATTCCGCACGATAAGAAAAAACCCGATTGGCTGCTGGCCATCGGGTCTCTAGGGGGCCGGAGCGCGGATTAGTTTGCGAGGAAGTCCCCCGCCTCACCCATCTCCAGGACGAAGTGAGTGGATGACTCCTCATACTCTACTTCATCCCTGCGGATGATATGGAACGTTTCCGCCTCCAAATCCACGTGGGTGACGAGGACTTTGGTTCCCTTCGGGAAAGTGTCGGTATGCCCCTCCAGAGTCTGTTTCAGCGCGAATACAGCGCCTTCCCTGATCATGAGTACTTCGGTCATCCGCATCCCTCCTGTTTAAGTCTCGGGCCCTTACAAAGGTCTGTTGTAGTTTTTTACCTTAATAAATCGAATTTGTCAAGGTTGAAGTCCGGCACAGTTTCCGGCTGGTTTATAGCCGGCGGCCCGCGCCTCTTCGGCGGTCGCAAACCAGATTTTATTCTCCTCTTTGATTTGCTTGGCGCCGGGGCACTCCGGCAGATGATAGGCCGAGCCGTTACGCGAGGCAACGAAGCGTCCGGCTGTGGAATTAGGAATCACGGATGAGGAATTAGGGTTCGATATGTTTGAGCCACTCTCTTGATTCATAATTCCTAATTCCTGATTCTCAATGCGGATGGGTTCCTTCTCCGGCCAAATAACCGAGAGCCGGCCCAGGCCGAAACTGGCCACGCTCACCAGAAACACCAGACTAGCCAGATACAGGTCGCGCTGGTTTTCCTTTAGGAAGGACTTGATTTTTTGGAGGAGATCGGTTAGCATGTTTATCGGAATGGCTCCCCGCACCAATTTTGCGGGGCAGGTGGTGGCGAAGCGCTGCGCCCGGTGAGGGATGGCCTATTCGGCCACGCGCTTCGCAAATATATCACAGCGTTGAATATTCACACGCGTTTTGCATCATACGCGGGCAAAATTGGAGCGGGATGCTCATGTTTATAGCTACTCGCTCCGCTCGTAGATAAACATGGCACATACTAAATCCGGCGGAACAAGTCGATTGGGGCGTGATTCCGGGCCGCAGTATCTCGGAGTCAAAAAATACGACGGCGAGCTAGTGAAGCCCGGCGATATTTTGGTGCGCCAGCGCGGCTCTTCAATTCTGGCCGGCACAAATGTTCGCACTGGCAAAGATTATACCCTCTATTCAGTGGCCCAAGGTGTGGTGAAATTTTTGGCAAAACGAAAGACGAGGTTCGATGGCAAGGTGAGGAGGGCGAAGGCAGTGAGCGTAGTGACTAGCGACTAGTCTCTAGTCTCTCGTCAAATGGTAACGCATTGGCACGGGGTGGTTATTTTCTCCGATTGATTGCAGCTCGAATGAATTCTCTAAATATCGGGTGCGGCCGCAATGGCCGCGATTTTAATTCCGGGTGAAACTGCGTGCCGAGGAAGAATGGATGGTCGCGGAGTTCCATGATTTCCACGAGATTCCGTTCCGGGTTCGCGCCCGAGGCAATGAGGCCGCGTTTCTCCAGGCGCGCCAGGTATTCATTATTCACCTCGTAGCGGTGGCGATGGCGGTCGTGCACGGTTGGCATGCCGTAGGCGGCTCGCGCTTTTGTTCCGTTTTTTAGGCGGCAGGCATAGGCCCCCAGGCGCATTGAGCCGCCCAGGCGCTTTTCTCGGATGTTTACCAACTGCTCCGGCATGGTTCTAATCACCGGATATTTTGTTTTGGCGTTGATCTCCGTGGTGTGCGCGCCGGGCATCTTGGCCGCGTGGCGGGCAAATTCCACCACCGCCAACTGCAGGCCGTAGCATAACCCCAAATATGGGATTTTGTTTTTGCGCACGTATTCAACGGCCTTGATTTTCCCCTCTACGCCCCGGCTGCCGAATCCGCCAGGAATAACAATGCCGTCAAACCCTGAGAGCTCCTTCAGCGCCTTGGTCTCGCGCTCGTAGAGTTCTGCGTTCAGCCAGGTGAGCTCAGGCCTGCGATTGTGGTGCCAGGCGGCGTGTTTCAGGGCCTCGATGACTGAGATGTAGGAGTCGGTCAGGGTAAAGTTGCCGCTGCCGAAATACTTGCCGACAATCCCGATTTTCACCGGCCGCGTGGCCCGGCGGATCCGGCGCACCAGAGCCCGCCACGGGCCGAGATCGCGCCGGCGGCGCATGATGCCGAATTTTTCGAGAATCCGATCGCCCAGACGTTCCTTTTCGAAATTCACCGGTGCCTCGTAGATGGTCCGGACATCCGGGGCGGAAATGATGTCCCGCTCCGAGAGGTTGCAGTTTACGGCCAGCTTCTTTTTCCGCGGCTCATCCATCGGCACCACGGAGCGGGCAATGATGATATCCGGCTGGATGCCGGCGGCATTCATGGAGCGGACAGCATACTGGGTGGGCTTGGTTTTCATCTCGCCGATCATCCTGGGTATCGGCAAGTAGGAGACCAGGACAAAAAGCACGTCCTGGGGCCGGCTCAAGCGCATCATTCGGGCGGCTTCCAAAAATAGGATGTTTTGATATTCCCCCACCGTGCCGCCGATTTCCACGAGCATAAAATCGGCCTTGGCCTTGCGGCTGGCCCGATCCAGCCGCCGGATGACCTCCTGCGGGATATGCGGCACCACCTCCACGCACTTGCCGCCGTATTCAAGGTTGCGCTCGCGTTCTATCACCGAGAGATAGATCATGCCGGTGGTCATGTAGTTTTCGCGGGGAATGTTTTCATCCAAGAAACGCTCGTAGTTGCCGACATCCTGGTCGCACTCCATGCCGTCTTCGGTAACAAAAACCTCGCCGTGTTCAATCGGATTCATGGTGCCAGCATCCACGTTGATGTAGGGGTCAATTTTGACCGCCGAGACGGCAAATCCCCGCGATTTCAAAATGCGGGCAATGGAGGCCGTTGAAATCCCTTTGCCAATTCCTGACATTACGCCGCCGCAGACGAAGATATACTTAGTCATGAGTTATGAGTCATGGGTTATGGGTGGCGAGACCGCTGGCTCCACTATGACTTTAATCTCGGCAACAACATGATGAGGGAATTTGACTTTGATGTCGTGTTCTCCACTTGATTTTATGGATTGCTCAAGCTCAATCCATTTTTTCTCAACATTTATGCCTTGTTCGGCAAGTTTTTCAACAATGTCTTGGCTGCTGATGCTGCCAAAGGTTTGGCCTTTCTCCCCTACTCCAAGAATAAAACGTAGGGTGATGGTGCGCAATTTTTCTGCGAGTTTCTCCAATGCGGTTTTTTCGTGCTCTAGGCGTGCAGTCGTTTTGGCTTGTTTCTGGGCGAGGTTCTTCAAGGCGGATGCGGTGGCCGCCTCAGCCAATCCTCGCGGAATCAAAAAGTTCTTAGCATAGCCGTCGCTAACCTGTTTAACATCGCCAGGTTTCCCCAGCTGCTCAATTTCTTTGAGTAGGATTATCTTCACGGAGTATTAAATTCAAAATTCAAAAGTCAAAATGACAGATCAAAATTCAAAATTTATGGTGAGCTGGTCGAATCTATTTTAGATTTTACATTGTAATTTTGCATTTTGATATTTTATTTTTGAATTCTTTTAGAGGATTTCAAACCCTTTATGCTCCCCGGTCGCCTCCCGCCATTCCGTCTTGATTTCATCCACCCGCGCCAATGGCGGACCGCGGCGGCACCACTCTAAAAATTGATTCAAGGCTTCTTCCTCGCCTTCCGCCACGATGGCTACCGAGTCATCAGCCTCATTCCGCGCAAAGCCGGTTATGCCGAGTTTCTCAGCATGGAGCCGGGCGGTGTGGCGGTAAAATACGCCCTGGACTTGGCCAGTTACCTTAACCACGAACCGTCTCATCTTTCTTCTCGTAGCGATCCTTATCGCGGCCGTAGCATTTATCCATCACGCGTTTCCATGCCTCATCAAGATTTATGCCGCGGGAGTTCGCAAGACAGACGAGTGTGAAGATTACATCGCCGATTTCTTCGCCGAGGTCTGACTCGGCTTCGGATGATTTTTTCTTCTTTGGTCCGAAGCGGTGGTTGATTTCGCGGCCGAGCTCGCCGGTCTCCTCAATGAGCCGCGCGAGAATTTCGTGCGGTTGCCAGTAAGGCACCGTGAACCGTTGCGCCCACTCATCAACCTGTTTTTGTACGTCCTTTAGGTCCATATTCGCAATTAGTAGATTGGCATTAAATTCGCAAAATTGGCATCACATGCTGCGCAGCAGCTCAATAGCCTTGTCGAGCTGAGGATCCCGTCCGGCCTCAACATCCTCTTTCTTGACTTCCACCCTGATGTCCGGTTCAAGCCCTTTCTCGCTGATGGAGGTGCCGTTGGGAGTGAGCCATTTGGCAATGGTGATTTTCAGCGAGGCGCCGCCGGCCAGCTCGTCAACCTGCTGAACCGAGCCTTTGCCAAAGGTCTTTTCGCCCACGAGCGTGATGCCGCGGATGTCGCGAAGCGCCCCGGCCAGAATCTCGGAGGCCGAAGCCGAGCCCTGGTCAATGATTATGACGGTGGGCGTTTGTTCAAGCAGCCGGCGTCCGGAGCTTCGGTAGATAATCTCGCGGCCGTCGGCAAAGCGCTCCCGGGCCACAACCTCGCCGGCCGGTATGAACCAGGAGGCGATATCCACCGAGGCGTCAAGAAATCCGCCGGGATTGGAGCGAAGGTCCAGAATCAGCTTATCGCTCCCGGAATCAAGGAATTCGCGGATGGCGTTCCGGAATTCTCGCGGGGATTGCTCGTTAAAATTATACAAGTGGATATAGAAGATGCCATCGCCTTTTTCGGCAGTGTCCAGGACGGGGATGACTATTACCTCGCGGGTGATGGCGAATTCCTTAACGCCATCACCGTCGAAGTCGTCGCGGGTAATAAGCAGCGTAACTTGGGTGCCGATCTCGCCGCGGATAAAGCTTACGCCTTCTTCCAGCGTAAGGTCAGCGGTGGAGGTGGCATTGATTTTCAAAATTTTGTCTCCAGCTTTAAGACCGGCTCTTTCGGCCGGCGAGCCCTTGAGCGGCGCGATGATGGTGAGTATGTCTTTACGCATACCTATTTCCGCGCCAATGCCGCCGAAACTGCCCCTGACGTCCTCCTGAAATTGTTTGGCCTCGCGCGGCGGTAGGAATACGGTATAGGGGTCACCTAGGGATTTCACCAGCCCGGAGATGGAACCGTAGATGAGATTCTTGCGGTCGATGTTTTCTCGGTCCACGTACTTTGACTCCATGCGCGACCATACCTCCCAGAACTGGCTGAAATCCACCTCCTGGGGCTTGGCCGTTTCCTGGCTGATCACCCCCTTTACTTTCTCAATGGCCGGCCGGCGCTCATAGCCGACATAAACACCGCCGCCGAAGGAGGCGGCGATAATGAGGACCGAGAGGATGGTAATCAGTGTTGGTTTGAGGTAGTTTTTGGATTCGGGCACAGAGGAATTATAGTGGATACAAGCTAAAAGTTCAAAGCCTAAAACGCAAAACTTATGTTGCCGTCTTCGGCTAGCGGAGCTCGGACGGCTATCATAACTTCTATTGTCCGATCGGACAGATAAAGTTATGATGCGGCGCGAATGGAGGTTTTACGCTTTGCGTTTTGCGCTCATCAATTGTTTTGTGATTTCCCAAATACTTCCCGCGCCCATCATGATGAGAATGTCGCCCCGCCGGAGGCGTTTTGAGAGGAATGATTTGAGCTTGGAGGGACTAGAGAGATAAAAACATGATTTTCCGCGCCGGGAAATGGCGGCGGCAAGTTTTTGGGAATTCACGCCTCGGTATTTTTTGCTTCTCTCCCGGCCGGCAACCTCGTAAATATCAAGCAACACTAATTCATCGCATTCATCAAAGGCAATCGTAAATTCCCGGAAGAGGTCGCGCGTCCGCTCGTAGTGGTGCGGCTGGAAAACGCACCAAATGCGGCTTCTCGGAAATTTCTCGCGTGCCGCCTGGAGCGTGGCTATGATTTCGGTGGGATGATGGGCATAGTCGGCAAATACTTTGGCGCCTAGTAGACGACCCTGGTAGTCAAACCGGCGCCAGGAGCCGCTATACTTGCCCAGAGCCGAAAAAATCTTTTTTCCCGGAATGCGCAATATCCGGCCGACCGAATAGGCCGCCAGAGCATTGGCAACATTGTGAGTTCCCGGGATGCGCAGGATGCGCCTAATTTTGCGTGCCGCCGGATTGCGGAGCGAATACCACATGATGCCCAAATCCGGCCGTTTCTTTTTAAGCTTTGCGCCGATGCGTTGCAGCCGATGATCATCGCGGTTTAGCACCGCCGTGCCCCCACTCTTTAAGCCGAGGAGAAACTTGAGAAATGTTGCCTCAATATTGCTGGCGTTTTTATAGAAATCCAGATGCTCGCGGTCAATGTTCGTCACTACGGCAATGGATGGGGTGTAGTTTAGGAACGAGGCGCGGTATTCATCGGCTTCCAGCACGAAATAAAGCGATTTTCCAAGGCGAAAATTCGATCCGCCGACTGGCGGACTGAATTCACGGAGTTTGGTGCCGATAATAACCGTCGGATCAAGGCCGGCTCGGACCATAGCCAGGGCGATCATGGCCGTGGTTGTGGATTTGCCATGAGCTCCGGCAACGGCAATGGTCTTTAATTTATGGGTCAATTCGCCTACGGCTTGGGCGTAGCTAAGGGTAGGTATGCCGCGCCGCTTGGCTTCGCGGAGCTCGGGGTTCTCGCTCTTTGTGGCTACGGTATAAACGACCCTGGCGATCGAAGGCGCTACGCGGGACCGCCGATGCGGGCCAATGAAAACACGGATTCCTTTTTTCCGGAGGGCATCCGTGATTTCGGAACGGGCGAGGTCAGAACCGGAAACGCGCCAGCCGCGGGCCTGGTAGAGCCGCGCCAGGGCCGAAACTCCGATCCCACCGATGCCGACGCAGTGGAGATGGTCGTTCATGCTGTGCTCATGGTAGCAAGTTACTTGTTGCGGCTGCAATGAAAACGGGGCTGCCAGCTGGTAGCCCCGTAGCCGTCTAGGCACACCCATTGGTTTTGAATCCCTTGGTGTACCTCCCGGCGTAGAGCAGCCTCCACAGGAGCGGTTCGATGCGGTGCCAGGTCCCGGTGGCGAGCGCGACACGGATGAGAGCGGCGTAGCCGGCGTACAAGAGCCGCGTCCTCCATCCGCCAGTGCCACGCACCGGTTTGATATGGAGTTGGAGGTACGCATCTCCGGCAGCATGCCGCCAAAACGGCTCGCTGGCCTTAAGTTGCCAGTAGGAGCTCACGACAATAAGCTGGTAGAGCTTGTAGGGGTGATACTCTTTTCGCCATGCGGCGAGCATCTCCGTGACTAGGCGCGGTTCGGCAAAGCTTCCGGTCGCGCCCCGAGCCAGCAAGATGCGCTTGCGGCGAATCCCTTGCGCTTGCAAGTACTCCGCCATGAGTGTAGCAAGCGTCTTGCTGCCGGGTTCGTACGGCACGTCGCCGGTCAGGACGAAGAAGAACTGCCACGGCATCCCGCCGTCACGGGTGCTAACAAGCTGGAGTGCCGTATCAAGCCGAGCCATCGTTGTTTTGCAGAGCGTATCCCGGTCCGCAAAATGGCAGGCCACGACCACCACTGCGCAAAGATCCATTCATATCCCCCTCTCTCCAATTGCGTATTGTGCGGGTGAGTATACTAGATTATAATGGCTTTGTCAATGAAATGGACTCGCGACACACACCTCCATTCGCGGGAGCACGTCTTGGCTGACGACCTCTCGCGAGAGATGGCCGAGCCCAAACGCTTTGCGGCCTATCTTGGTATCGCCAAGATGTATTACGAATCCGACCTGCGGGCTATTGCCAAGCGCGTGGCGGCCAAGCCGGATTTGGATCCCAAAAACCGCGGCAAATATTTTTTCGGAGCGCTGAGGACGCTTTCCAGGAAAGCATCGTGGTTGAAAGAGCTTGCCAGACGCCGCCGTCTTAAAAATCGGAAAAGGAAACATGCCGGAAAAAAGAGCAATCGTACACTTGCCTCATAAAATCCTGCACCAAGAGGCTCTTGCCGTGGCGCCGGATGAAATTCAAAGTCCGAAAATTCGGCGGCTTATTTCCGACATGAAAAAAACTTTGGCCGGCTCACCCGATGGCGTTGGCTTGGCTGCGCCGCAGATTGGAGTGGGACTAAGGATTTTTTTGGTCTCATCGGAAGCGGAGCAGCTCGACGCCAATACCCCGACAGGAGCCGGATTTGTCGGTCCTACGGGGCAGGCACGAATTGGCATTAATGATACGGATGGGAAACGAGAGTGGGAATACCATGCGTTCATTAATCCAGTTTTAAAGAAACAGGCGCGGAAAAAGACGGAGATGGCCGAGGGGTGCTTGTCGCTTCCCGGGAAATACGGCAAAGTGGCGCGGGCCGAAAAAGTGTTTTTGGAATGGCTGGATGATCACGGCAGGAAGCATGGGCGAGGATTTACGAAATTCTTTGCCCGGGTCATCCAGCACGAGATGGATCATTTGGATGGGCTGCTTATTAGCGATCGGGCGAAGAAATTAGTGGTAATAACCCACAACCGATGACGCAAGTTGTATTCTTTGGGACTTCGGAATTTGCCGTGCCGATTTTGGAGCGGCTGGCTCAAAGCCCCTGGCGGCCCGAGCTCGTGGTGACCACGCCGGATGCGCCATCCGGCCGCGGCCTTGAGTCTAAGCCACCGCCGGTTAAGGTGGCCGCCGACCGACTTGGCATCTTGGTTATTCAGCCACAAAAACTTGCACCTAACACCCTGCATCTTGCACCTCGCGATGCCGACCTTTTCATCGTCGCCGCCTACGGCAGGATACTGCCGCCTGAGTTGCTGAAAATCCCCAAGTGCGGCAGCCTCAACGTCCATCCTTCGCTCCTGCCGCGCTGGCGCGGAGCCTCACCGATCCAACACGTCATTCTTTTTGGCGATGAGGAGACGGGAGTGGCGATTATTCTAATGGACGAGAAGGTGGATCACGGCCCGATTTTGAGATTTAAAAATTTAAATATTGAAAGTCAAAAATGGACGGTGCCGGAATTGACTGTGCGGCTCGCCGAGATTGGAGCCGAATTATTGCACGAAACAATTCCTGACTGGCTCGCCGGGAGAATTGAGCCTAGAGCGCAGGATGAGGCGCAGGCCACTTACGCTCCTAGGCTCAAAAAAGAAGATGGCCGTATTGATTGGTCGCGTCCGGCCCAAGAGCTTGAGCGCATGGTGCGGGCTTTGCAACCCTGGCCCGGGGCCTACGCCTTTTGGCGGAAAGGCGGAAAAAATATACGATTGGTCATAGAATCGGCGGATAGCAGAGAGGGGGCAACGAGTAGCTCGCCCGCGGGAACCGTATTGGCGATTGGAGACGGATTCGCTGTAAAGACTGGTGATGGAACTTTGGTTATCAGATACTTGAAAACCGAAGGAGGAAAATCTATGGAAGCTCGCGAGTTCCTCCGGGGCCACCGCGATATCATCGGCTCAATCTTTTAATAATCAGCGCGTTCTATGAATCCCATTGCGATCATCGGTGTCATTATCGCTCTCATCATCGCTTACTTCAGCTTCTCCGGCAGTGATTTTTTGGGCGGCGGTGGCGGACCTATTGCCACCGGTCCCGGAGGATCGGAGGTGCGTAATCCCCAGCCGGTTTCGCGCGGCGGCGGTTTTTTCTTCAGCCCGACTCCGTCGCCTGAGCCATCGGTCCTGCCCCAACCCGGCGTCTCGCCCTGGCGCGGCAAGGTGAGGCTTAGCACGGTTCAGCGCTTTAGTGAACGCACGGAAGAGGAGTATGCAATCATCCGCTCGAGCGGTGGGTTTTTTGGGTTTGGTGGTTCGTCCGGCCAGGGAGAGCCCGTTGATATCACGGGCTGGAGTATTTCAAGCCTCAAGAGCTCGGCGACCATCCCGCGTGCCTTTAACATTCCGGAAATTGATGCCGCGGAGCAGGACATTTTCCTCGCGCCGGGGGGCGAGCTCATCATCGTTACCGGCACCCCGACTTATCAGCGCAATTTCCGCGAAAATCAGTGCGTCGGCTATCTCAGTCAGTCCAATATCTTTACGCCTTCACTTTACAGTTATTGTCCCGATTCAAGGCCCAATCGTCAGGAATTTTTGAACCGTGGATTTAGCGGGGTGTGCATTGATTTCATCGAGCGTATTCCCACCTGTCGGATGCCGGCTGTCGGTTTTGATCAATCCGGAATCGGCCGGGATTGCGCCGAATATGTGAGCGTGAATTTCAATTACGTCGGCTGCGTCAAAAATTCCCGCGATAAAAAGGATTTTCTGAGTTCGACCTGGAGAGTGTCGCTGAAGAGGGGCCAAAAACTCTTTGATTCGCGGCATGACCGCGTGACCCTGCGGGACAAAAACGGCCTTACCGTAGATGAGTTTGAGTATTAGGAGTAATCGCGAATATACGAATCAAACACGAATACACAAATATACGAATACGGATTTGTATATTCGCATATTCGCCGCAATTCGTATATTTGCGAACAGTCTAGCGGTTGCCGTAACTCTCGGCCTCCTCCAGTTTCAGCGATAAAATTTTCGAGATGCCGTCATCGCCCATGGTAACGCCGTAGAGGACCCCGGCTTGCTTCATCGTTTCACGGTTATGGGTGATGAGGATTAGCTGGGTTTTCTTGGCCAGTTCTTTCAAAATGGCGGCGTACTTTTGCGAATTGGCCTCGTCCAGCGCGGCATCAGTCTCATCGAGCACTAAGAACGGCGGCGGATTGACTGCGGTGATGGCAAAAAGAAGGGCGATGGAGACGAGGGCCCGCTCCCCTCCCGAAAGCATGGCCAGACCCTTGATCCGTTTTCGGGGCAGGTCAACATCAATGTCAATGCCGTATTTAATCTCACCTTCATCGGCGCTTTCGTCTTCAGCTTCGGCTGTGGCCCTGCGCAACGGCACGACAGCAATCGTTCCTTGGCCACCGCCAAAGATGATTCGGAAATAGCGATGAAATTCTGATTTGATTCGGGCAAAACCTTCTTTGAAATCGCGCTCCATCCGTTCTTCCAGTTCGCCAATAAGCTCATCAAGATTCTTTTTCGCCGATGAGAGGTCTTCGATTTCGCGTTCCAGGAATTCGTGGCGCGTTCTGGTATCGCGGTATTCTTTGAGCACGGCCTGGTCAATCCCGCCGATCTCTTCCAGTCGTGCTCGCACCCGTTCAATATGGCGCTTTATTTCTTCGGTCGCCATCGCCAAAAAAGGCGTCTCGCCTGATTGTAGGTCTTGGCGCTCAATCCCGCTCTCCTCGGCGATCCGCTCCAGCTCCTGCCGTCGAGTCGCCAGGCGCTCTTTTTGGAAAGATTTTTCCTGAAGCACGGCGCGGAGGGCACTGGCTTCTTCCTCGCGCTCGCGGAGTCTCTGAAACTCGCCCCGAATTTCTTCCTCAAGCTTCCTGACATTCCGGAGGCCACGAGCCAGGTCTTGGCGAGACGCGGCCAGGCTTGAGTCTAGTTCGGTTAGTCGAGCCTGTAGTCGCTTTTGCTCTTGGCGCAGGCGGTCATCCAGGTTTTGCCCGGAGGCGGCCTGAGTTTTGGAATGGAGCAAATCATCCAGGAACAAACCGAGGTTTGAGATTGTCTCTTCCAATTGCTGTTTTAGCAGGGTTATACTGTCAAGCCGCAGAGCTTGTCTCAGGGCTTCGCGGATTGGGCGGATGTATTTTTCCACGAGCGAGATTTCAATCTTTCGCACTTCGCTTGGCGCCGAGATCGGTGCGCTTTCCAAACGCCCCTCGATGCGGCCAAGTTCGCGCTCCAGCTCCCGGCGCTCGATTTCGAGTCTGGCCAGCTCCGACTCTTTTTCGGCCAGAATCGCGGCCTCACTGGCTGAGGGTTTATCATCTTCCATCCTGCGGCCAAGGCCGGCAATTTCTTTTTCGAGGACCTTCAATTTGGCCGTGGCCGGCCCGGCTTCCTCATCGAGGCGCCGAGACTCAGCGTCAAGCTCGGCTTCTTCCTTCTGGACGTAAGCGCGGTAGTAGCTTTTAAGTTCTTGAGCAATCACTTCGCGCTTTTCCGCCTTGTCGGCCTGAGACTTCAGGAATTTGAGATGCGGAGTTATTTCTTTTACCAGCAAGCGCACCTGCCCGATGTTGGTGTGAGTTTCCTCAAGCTTGCGCTCGGCCTCGCGTTTCTTCAATTGGTAGAGCCGCAGCCCTATGGCCTCCTCCAGAATCTCACGCCGCTCCTCTGGCGATGCGCCGAGGATCCTGTCCACCTCGCCCTGGCCGATGATATTGTGTTTGGTCTCGCCGAGACCAATTTTAGCCAGCAGCTCCACGATGTCTTTTAGGCGGACCTGGGAGCCGTTGAGATAGTATTCATTTACGCCGTCGCGGAAAATTTTCCGTTCCAGGATCGCTTTTCCAAAATCAAGCGGGAGTGTCCCGTCGCTATTGTCAAAAGTCAGCGTCACGGCGGCCTTGCCCATGCGCGGAACCTTGGGCGAGCCGTTGAAAATCAAGTCCTCGCCTCTACGAGTTCGGATGGTTTTCAGCGACTGCTCCCCCAGGGCCCAGCGGATGGCTTCGGCGACGTTGGATTTCCCAGAGCCGTTGGGCCCGACAATGGCTGAAATTTCAGATGGGAAATCAAAAACCGTCGTCCGGGCGAACGACTTGAATCCCGAGAGTTTCAAACTTTGGAGGCGCATCTTGTCACCCTACTGCCACTGCTTGGCGACGAGCGCGAGCCTGGCCGCTTCAACTTCAGCCGTTTGCTTGGAAGAGCCTTCGCCTTCGGCAACAAGATCAGGACCGAGATAAACTCCCACCACAAAATGCTTGTCATGGTCCGGACCCCACTCGCGGAGCACCTCGTATGTCGGCGTGATGCCCACCCGTTCCTGAGCTTCTTCCTGGAAGAGCGATTTGGGATCCTTGTAGAGCCGCTCGGACAAGATCTGCTCTATCCGCGGCAGAAGCATTCGCTCCACCAAACCCTTGGCCGCGCCGTAGCCTTGATCAATGTAGATGGCTCCGACCAGCGCCTCAAATGCATTGGCCAGGATGAATTGCCGGGCGCGGCCAACGTCCTTGGCCTCGCCCCGCGAAAGCCGCAGGAACTCGTTGAGATCGAGTTCGACCCCGATGTTGGAAAGCATCACGGAGTTTACCAACGCCGCTCGGAGGCTAGTCAATTCTCCTTCCGGTTTGTCGGGGTAAGCGCGATAAAGCGCCTCAGTGATGATGAGTTCGAGCACCGCATCGCCCAGGAACTCCAACCTTTCATTATGCCCGAGGCGAAAACTGGGATTCTCGTTGAGGTAGGAACGATGAACCAGGGCCTGCTCGAGGAGATCCTTATTTTGAAATTCGACACCGATGGTAGATTCGAGCTTTTCGAGATTCATTCGGTTAATTCCAAATGTCAAAATCCAAATGTCAAATCAAGTTCAAGGCTCGAAACGGCACGAAGTGTCGTCCTGAGGGAGCGAAGCGACCGAAGGATCTCGGAGATCCTTCGCTACGCTCAGGATGACGCAAGGTGTCATTTGGGATTTGATTTGGCCTTTGGGCTTTGGATTTGTGGCTTTATACAGTCACGAAATACGCAACATTTATTTATTATCCAGGAAGCATTTAGCTCGCTGGTGTTGTTTTTTCTTGGCGGGGCGGGTGCTCTTTTCCCGGCTCGCCCATCTCGCGGTAGACCGTGCCCAAAACGCCGTTCACAAACCGCCCGGAGGCCTCGCCGCCGAAGCTTTTAGCGAGCTCAATGGCTTCGTTGATGGCCACCTTGGGCGGGACGGCATCATAATCGCCGAAAATCAGCTCATATAGCCCCAAGCGCAGGATGTTGCGATCCACCATGGCAATTTGACCAATCGGCCATTCCGGCGCGGCTTTCGCAATTATGGTGTCAATTTTGTCGCGTTTATCCATCACGCCCCGGACGAGCTCGCGCGGAAATTCCTGGCTATCCAGGCCAGGCCCGAACTCATTTAAGTTCTTTTCGAGAATGGAGTCGAGCCTGGAGTTGTCTTGGCCGTTAAAATCCCACTCGTACAGGGTCTGCATGGCGATGGATCGGGCGAGATGCCGTGAAGCCATAGTAGGAAATCATTTATGCGATAGTTCTTTGGCCGAGAGCTTATCGCCTTTTGCGGCCTCGATATCCTCGTGGGCGTGGAGCTCTTTTTCCTTCTTTTTCCGCTCTTTTTTTGAAAGTTTGGCCAAAACATCAATCACCTGTCGGCCTTTATAATAGCCGCAGTTTTCGCAGACGGTATGAGGCCGGGCTTCCCGGCCGCAGTGCGAGCATTTTGTAAAAACCCGCGCCTTTAAAGCGTGATGCGACCGGCGCATGCGGGTCTTGGATCGGGTATGGCGCATTCTTACTACCATAGTCGCTCTTCAGAATAGCAAAGAAGCAAAAAGTAGGCAAGAAAAAAGCCGCGAAGGCCACGTTCATCGCGGCGCGAGACACCGATTAGCGCTTGGTCATGATACTCCGTTTGTACACTTCGAGGTGTTCTAGAGCTATTCCTGTGCCCTTCGCGACGCACAAAAGCGGATCATC
>CAYIKH010000010.1:0-15137 GCA_964363965.1 uncultured Candidatus Saccharibacteria bacterium | reverse complement strand
ATGCGCCTGCATCTGGCCCGCAGAGCGGCGAGGTATTCGGCGCTTAGCGCAATAATGGCTGATGACCATGACCAAAAGTGATGTCGTCATGACCATGCTCGCCGCTCCGTTTCTTTAAGCTTCCCCAGCTTAAGTAAGCGCTCCCGCTCCTTAAGAAGTTCAAGCCTCTTTAATGCCCGCTCGCGGCGAGAGCGCTTGGTCGGCTTGGACACGAAGAAGCGTGTCCGGCGCGCCCGGATTAAAACGCCGGAGGATTGCACCCGGCGGGTGAAGCGGCGCAGCAGCGATGGCGTAGTTTCGCGATCTCGGCGTTTGACGTAAACCATACCTAGAAAATTACAAATCCCAAGCACCAAATTCCAAACAGACTCGCCAGAGGCGAGCCATCCTGAGGGCGAAGCCCGAAGGAACTCCACGGAGATCCTTCGCTTCGCTCAGGATGACGCTCCGCGTCATTTATTTGAGAATTGGAATTTGTGATTTGGAATTTTGCCATAATTAAAATGAAGCTACACCTGACTGCTCCTCTCTGCCCCTGATTGCCAACCGCCCAGAAGATGCAGATGCAGATGATCCACCACCTGGCCTCCTTCGCGACCGACATTAAATACCAGCTTGTAACCCTTAAGCTTCTTCTCGGCGGCGATGTGCTTGGCGGTATAGATCAGCTTCGCGATGACGTCGTTGTGATTGGCCTCGAGGTGAGCAATGGATTCAATGTGCCGCTTGGGGATCACCAGGAGATGAACCGGCGCCTTGGGATGGATGTCCGTGAAGACCTTCACATCGCCATCCTCAAAAACTACCTCCGCTGACATTTCGCCTTTAGCTATTTTGCAGAAGATACAGTCCATAACTTTAAGCCCAAAATCTAAAACTCAAATGTCAAAAAAATCTCAAAATTCAAAATCCAAATTTCTTAAACCGGCCTTGCATTTTGGGTTTTGGGCTTTGAATTTGTTTTGATATTTGGATTTTGACATTTGTGTTTCCTATTTGCGGTGAATACGCCTGCATGTGCCTACTATTTTCTGAGCTTCCGCTTAAGAGTTTCAATAAGTTTAGACTGGGGTATGGCCTCCTGGGTCCCGCTTAACATCTCGCGGATGATTACCATCTGATCCAACGCCTCCTTCTGCCCGACAATCAAGGTATATTCAGCCCCCCGGCGATCCGCAATCTTCAGCTGCGAGCGTATGGAATCCCGCCCCAGCGATTCAGCCGCGGTGATGCCGGCTTTGCGCAGCTCCTCCATAAGGCCAAAGCTTTTCTTCTTGGCCAGTTCCCCGAGTTGCGCCAGGAAAACCTTGGGACGCGCCGTGAGCGGTATTTTCGCCTCACGCTTCTTGATGATGGAAATCAACCGCTCCAGCCCCATGGCCCCGCCCACGGCCGGCGTCGGTCTGCCACCGACAAGCTCAATCAGGTTATCATAGCGGCCACCGGAAACAATCGCAAGTTTTTTGGCCGCTTCCGCCGGCTCCGCTTTACCCTTGTCTTCCGAACCAGAAGCGGCATCAACTACGGCAGGTTTTGACTGATCCTCAATGAAAGTTTCGAAGACGGTGCGGGTGTAGTAATCAAGTCCCCTGACCAAACGAGGATTCAAAACGTAAGGCACGGCGCTCTCCTCCAAAAATTCAAGCAGGGCCTTAAAGTGAGCACGGCACGGATCGCACAGCTTATCCAAAATTTGCGGTGCGGATTTTTTGACCATCACGCATTTCTCCTGGGCGCAGTCAAGCAGCCGCAGGGGATTTTCCCGAAAGCGCTCTTTGCAGTCACGGCAAAGACCCCTCACTCTGGAGCGGTAGTACTGCACGAGCTGCGAGCGATACGACGGTCGGCAGAGCGAACAGCCAATACTGTTGACCTCCACCGCTGAATCGCCAAGACCCCACTCGCGCAAGAAAATATAAAAGACCTGGATGATCTGGGCATCCGCAGCCGCGCCCTCGTCGCCGAGAAGCTCGAGCCCCCACTGGCGAAATTCCCTGAAGCGGCCGCGTTGCGGAGATTCGTGCCTGAAAAACGACCCTAGATAATAAAGCTTCACCGGCTGAGGCCAGGCGGCCATGCCGTGCTCCACATAGGCGCGGGCAATGGGGGCGGTGCCCTCCGGGCGTAGAGTCAGCATATCCCCGCCGCGGGTTTTAAAACTATAAAGCTGCTTGGAGACTATGTCCGTGGCCCGACCCACGCCGACATAAAAAAGTTCGGTGTCTTCGAAATGCGGCGTGTCAATCCGTTCAAAGCCGTAGAAATTCGAGATGGCCCGAAGGGAATCGCGGACTTTGTCCCACAGCCTCTGATCCTCCGGGAGGATATCATGCGCCCCACGAGGACTCTGGAAGGTTTTTGGTTTTTCTTTGGCTCTGGCCATAACCCTACGAATTACGAATATTTTCGAATTACGGATTACGAATCCAAATCACGGACATTCGTAATTCGGTTGCATTCGTAATTCGTAGGAAATCACCAGGCGTGATCATAAGTAGCATTGAGTAAAAGACGGAGATCACGGTTCTCGAAGTATTCCGAGCCGGGCGATGGGCCAGGCCCGGAAAATAGCGCGGCCGGTAATGAACTTCCGCTCCAGCACCCCCCAGTTCCGCGAATCCGAGCTAAAGGGCCGATTATCGCCGAGGACCACGTATTCCGCCTCGCCCAGCCCAAATCGGGCATTGCCCCGAGACTCCAGGCGTTCCGGCAAGTAGGGCTCATCAAGCCTAAAGTCCTCCGGGTGCTCGGTATTAGTAATGTAAATGGCGTTCTCCCGAATCTCAACCGTCTCGCCGGGCAGGCCGATTATGCGCTTAATAAAATATTCCCGCGGGTTCAAAGGATAATGAAACACTATCACTTCTCCGCGCTGGGGCGCGCGGAGAAAATACGTGAGTTCATCAACCACCAGGTACTCACGGTCGTAGAAATTCGGCTCCATGGAGGCCCCGCGGACAATGAAGGGCTGAGCCACGAAATAACGAATGGGCAGAGCAACGGCTGCGGCAATCAAGGTAAGACGCAAAAATTCTCCGAGGATTCGGAGAAACGAAGAGGGTTTCGCAGGTTCAGTTTCCTGGGGCACGACCGCATTGTAGCGCAATTTTTTGACTTTGGCAAATTACCGCGCTAGTCTGGGGACGATATGTATTTAATCGTTGGGCTTGGAAACCCGGGTGAGGAGTACGCCGGCACACGCCACAGCATAGGCCGGGAAATACTCCTCGCCGCGCAAAAGAAGTTCGGTCTGCCGGAATTCGCGCCAAACGCCAAACTGCAGGCATGGGTTTCTGAAGGAAAGATCAGTAAAGAGCGCGTAGTGTTGCTCTTGCCGGAGACATTCGTTAATAAGTCCGGCAACGCTGTCGGCCCCACACTTCGTGCCTACAAAATCAAACCGCGAAACCTCGTCCTCATCCACGATGACGTAGACATTCTCCTTGGAGGAACGAAACTCTCCTTTGGCCGGAGTTCAGCCGGGCACAAAGGCGTGGAATCGGTGATGAGAGCGGTAAAAACCAAAGATTTCTGGCGCATGAGAATCGGCGTTCAGAAAAAACGCCGCGTGCCCGGAGAGAATCTCGTTTTGCAAAAATTCAGGGGCGATGAGCTTACAACAGTAAAAAAGATTATCAAAAAGTCGCTCGCGGCAATTGAAACCATTCCCACCGCCGGTCCGGATCAGACAATGAACGAGTATAACGCATGAAGTCGCAGGCGCCATTTCTCACCGAAAGCGAACTTCGCAAACAGTTAGAGGAACGGGGGGCGTTGACGCCACTCGTTGAACGAGCGCTCGTCCAAGCGAAACGCTCCCACGAGACCCAGAAACGTGATGATGGAGCCCCGTACTTGGAGGAGCATATTTATCCTGTGGTAGGAGAGCTTCTTGAACTCTATGCTACACGGCCGATACCGGAGGAGTTGACCGTCGGTGCACTGCTCCATGACGCGTTAGAAGATGATCTAGACTTTACTGAAGCACGTTGCCGGGAAGAGTTCTCTGATAAGATCTTAGGAATCATCAAGCCACTCACAAAAGAAAAACAGGATAACAACCGGGCGCTGGACCAGAAGGAAGTCTTTGCGTTGAATCGGAAGCACGTTGCCGCAATTGCGCGTGCCCCAGAGGCCAGCAAGTTGATCAAACTCGCCGACAGATACAATAATCTGTCCTCCTTTCCGGCGATCGCGGGAACTCCGAAGTACCATAGATATATCCGCGAAACAGAGGAGCTTTTCCTGCCGCTTGCCGAAAAGAACTCTGAATTTTTCTACCAGAAGTTGAAGAAAAAGCTGGAAGAGTTGAAACATATGAATGTCTAACGAAACACGCGGGCTGAATTCAATGCTCATCGCCGGCATCACCCCCTATTTTCTGGAGCGGGGCGGTTTGTGGTTTCAGGAACATTTTGAAGACATACGAAAAAAGGCCAGGCGCGAAGAGTGGTGGCGAGGCCATACGATGTTCCTCGAACCCGGCGCGAGAAACCAATTCTCCCCTTTTTTACGCAAGCTCTCGGACATGGGCTATGTAAAAATAAGCCGTGTGGAGCACCGCGGTGAGTTTGCCGTACGCGGCGGGATCGCGGATGTCTTCCCGATCAACTTCGATCATCCGATCCGAATTGAGTTTTCGGGAAACACCATCGCGACGATCTCACCACTCCTGCTCCAGGCTGAGGCCAAGCCGCTGAAACTTCCGGCGGCCAAAGATGCGAGCGGGCACGAGAGGCTGTGGCTCTCCGGCCTACGGACCAGAGATTATCTCGTGCATATTGATCACGGCATCGGCATATTCCGCGGGATGGAGGATTCCTACTATGCACTCGAATATGCACCGCCGCGGAAGGGCGGCAGGCCCGATCGTCTCCTCGTCCCCCGCTTCCAGGCCCGGAAACTTTCCCGCTACATCGGCTTTGAAACTCCGACCATACATCGCCTCGGCGGGACGTCCTGGGAAATCACTAAGCGCCGGGCTAAGGAAGACGCAAAAAAATTTGCCGAGGAATTGATCGTCATCTTCGAAGGCCGTGCCCGGGCTACCCGCCATTCCTATCCTCCCCATCCCGAGATTGAACGGCATCTCGCGCACTCGTTTTCCTTTGAGGAGACGCCGGATCAGATGCAAGCGCTCCATGAAATCCATGACGATCTCTCCGGCGAAAAACCCATGGACCGATTGCTTTTGGGCGATGTCGGCTTTGGTAAGACTGAACTCGCCATCCGCGCCGCAGGCCGCGTGGCCTATGCCGGAAAACAGGCCGCCCTGCTTTGCCCGACCACGATCCTGGCCGACCAGCATTTCGCCACTTTCCGCGAACGCCTGAAAGAGCTGCCGATCAAAATCGCCATGCTCTCGCGCCTTACGCCAAAAGAGAAGGCCAAAAAAGAAATTGAGAAATTAAGAAATGGCGAAACTGATATTGTCATCGGAACTCATCGCCTACTGTCCCAAGACATTCTCTGGCACGACCTTGGGCTGGTGATCGTTGATGAGGAGCAGAGATTTGGCGTGCGGCAAAAGGAAAAATTCAAACAGTTACGTTCCGGAGTGGATATACTTTCGCTTTCGGCCACGCCCATCCCTCGGACTCTCTCCCTGGCTTTAGCTAAATTCCGCGATATCTCTATTATTCAAACTCCCCCGCCGGGCCGCATCCCTATACAAACTTTTGTTTTGCCTTTTTCTCAAAAGATCGTAGCCGAGGCCATTGCCGCCGAAAGGAAACGCCATGGTCAAATCTTCTATCTTTGGAATCGCATAGAGAATATTGAGGCCGTGCGCCGCGAGCTTCAAGTCTTGTCCCCCGGCATACGGATGGCGATACTTCACGGTCGTATGCGTGAGACTGAAATTATCCGGGTGATGCATGAATTCCGCGAGGGCAAGATTGACCTGCTTCTCGCCACCACGATCATTGAAAATGGCCTTGATCTGCCGGATGTTAATACCTTAATCGTAGCCAATGCCGCCAAGCTCGGATTGGCCCAGGCCCATCAAATCCGCGGACGCATCGGCCGAGGCGATAACCCGGCCTATGCCTATTTTCTCTATCCAACGCACTCGCTTACTGAAAAAGGCCAACTCAGGCTCCACGCCTTGAAAGAAGCTGAAGGCCTTGGTACTGGATTTCAAATCGCTCTAAAAGACCTTGAAATCCGCGGGGCCGGCAACATCCTTGGCCGCCAGCAATCCGGAACGATGAATAAAGTCGGCTTGAACCTCTATGCTCAGCTCCTTGGCGAGGCCATAGAAGAACTGACGTAACAGCGGTCCAGGCCAGCACGGGGTCAAAGATTACAAAATCATATTAAAACATTCAATTGAATGTTTTAATATAGTTAATAGTTAAATGCAGCGCGGAGAATAGAAAAGAAAAACCCACCAAGTGTGCTGACTTGGTGGGCACTGAAACTCCCAGCTTAGGCGCTTAGGCTACCGCCCGAACGGGGAACCAGCAGGTAACGATGCGGGGATCTCCACCGCCTAGCTCCTGGATGAGGAGCTGGCGGATGTGTTCCGGTTGCCAGCCGCCAACCGCAAGCAGGGCGGTCGCTCTGGCAAAATTATGAAGGAGCTCCAGGCGAGGCATCTCGGCCGCATTCACCGGTTCGAAATCGCCGTGAGGGTCTTCCCGCCCGAGCCGGAGGAACTGCTCCTCCCCCTCCGGCAGGCAGGTAAGAAGTTCCTCGAACCCCTGATGAAGGAGATCGCGGAGATGGTTAAAAGAAATCTTTTGGGTTTCGACACCATCAGCCACTCTCATCACCTCCTCACTTGCTGATGAACTTGCTCCAGTGGGCCTTGGGCCGGAGCCGGGGCGAGCCTTGCTTGCAAGGCAAGCACTCCTCTTGCGGCCAGGTCCTCATGTCATTGCGCCGTACCAGGGCGGTGATATCAATGCCGAAGTTCGGCTCGAACAAATGGGGACGCCAGATAGCAGTAACCACCTCGGGGAGGAAACACACCGGCTCGGGATTTCCATTTTCAATCGCCAGGCGCACTTCCACGGCCGTGCCTCGGGTGACGATCAGCTCCTCGCAGCGTAAGACCCGCGCTCTGGCAGGAATCACTACTCCTTGCCACACCATCCGGCCAGGATTCTTCGGGTCCTTCTCCACAAACCCATGGCGAGCTCCGAGCTGCCGCGCGAGCTCATAGGAAAAAGTGATACTGCCGTAGGGAGAACCGACAACCCAATCAACGGGCAGTATGACAGTCTGCTCCCGGATCCGCAGTACGAGTTCAGAGGCGAGCAGACGAACCAGCTCAGGATCGCTCATGACGATCCGGGAGTTCACATAGCCATCCGAGCAAAGGTCGCTTGAAAGGGCAGCATGGGGGACAGTTGGATCTCCTCGCCGATAGTCGTAATACCAGACAGCGTTGCGCTCAAGATAAATGCCCCAAATCTCCTCTTCAGAGAGCATGGAATCACCTCCTTTCGTCCGTGGCCTGGGCGATCTCCGCGACAATGGCATCGAATGCCGCTACTGGATCCAGCGCCTCGGTAATGGATCGACCGATGACGAGATGGGTTGCGCCGGCTTTGATTGCCGAGGCGGGAGTATCGACGCGTTTCTGGTCAGCAGCATCTTGGCCAGCGGGCCGAATGCCGGGAGTGAAAAACTCCAGCCCCTTGAGCTCCGGCCGTTCAGCGAGGACAGCCACCTCCTGGGGTGAACAAACGATACCCCTCACTCCGGCGAGCTTGGCCAGCCGCGCCTGATAGAGAACGGCTGCCTTGACCGGCTGTCCATGGAGGAGATGCACCTCCTCTTCCGAGAGCGACGTGAGCGCTGTTACGGCTAAGATCCACGGCGGGCCGTTTTCCACTGCTGATTGCATCATCTCCACGCCGCCGCTGGCATGAACCGTAAGCATTGTAGCTCCAGCATCCCGAACGGCTCGAGCGCGATGTCCAACGGTTACCGGAATGTCTTTCAGCTTTAGATCGGCCCAAACCCACGGTGCGCCTGCCCTTACCAGCTCCCTGACTACTTGAGGCCCCTCGCGATCCCATAGGTCATGGATCTTGAAAGTGCGCGGAGGTGCTGATGATTTCATGAGCTGGGAAACAAGCTCCCAGCACCTTTCTTTCTTCAGCCCATCCAAGGCGATGACAATCCGCCCTGCTGCCAATAACACATCCATAGCTTTCTTCCATTTCGTATCTGCCGCCGATAGCACATCCATCGCTTTCCTCCATATCGTATCTGCGTGTTGTGAAATGCGTAAAAACTCAATGAACCTTCCGCACTAAGCCTAGCTTCAGTCGTAGAATAATGGTGTCTTGTTGTCAAACCTGCCGGCTTTGCGTATAGTAAAAACAAAATGCCCGCAGCGCACGAGAAAAAATTTCTGCATGCTCTACTCCTTACTGGAGCGGAATACGATTCGATTCAAAAACTCTTCCTGGCTTTTGGCTCCTATCAGGCCGCCTGGCAGGCGGACAGCCATACCCTTCAGAATGCCGGCCTGGATCAGGAACGGATAGCGGCCATAGCCAGAGCGCGCTCGCTCACCAAACCGGATGAGGAGATGAGAAAGCTGGTGGCCGCAGGCATTGTCTTAAGCACGTCGGATGAAGCCGGTTTTCCCCAAGAGCTCGCCAACATTGCCGCTCCGCCGGCCTGGCTATATATAAAAGGAAGGGTTGAGGCAAAATCGCGCCTCGCCGTGGTCGGCACAAGAAAAGCCACGGCCTATGGCCGCGAGGCTGCCCAGAAAATCATCCGCGACCTTGCCGACCAGACTGATGTAGTTATCGTAAGCGGCCTGGCCCAGGGAATTGACGCCGAGGCGCATCGCGCCGCCCTTGCCTCGAACCTCACTACCATCGGCGTCCTCGGCGGCGGAATGGACCGCGCATCGTTTTTCCCGCCGGAAAACTGGCGGCTCGCCGAGGAGATGGTGCGCTCCGGCGGCGCGGTAATTTCGGAATACCCGCCCGGCACCCCGGCGCTCCCGCACCATTTCCTGATTCGGAACCGCATTATCGCTGGTTTGTCACTCGGCGTGCTAGTCGTCGAGGCACCCGAGCGCTCTGGTGCGCTTAACACTGTACGCTACGCACTCGAACAAGGCCGTGACATCTTTGCTGTTCCGGGTCAGATGTTTAGCCCCAATACTATCGGCGTCCATCGCCTGATTCAGGACGGTGCCAAGCTGGTTACGCGAGCAGAAGACATTGTTGAAGAACTGAAACTTCCCCGCCGCACTCCCAAGGAAAAAATAGAGGCGGCCTTGACCGGCGAGACGGAGCATACTATTCTCCAACTCCTGAGCGAGCCGCAAAGCGTGGACGATTTAAAGATAAAAACCAACCTGGCCACGCCGGAGATCGTCTCCTGCCTTTCAATGTTAGAGTTAAAAGGCTTTGTCCGACCGATGGGTCAAAACCGATTCCAGAGAATTACATAGCTGCTGGTCATCCTGAACGCAGTGAAGGATCTCGAGATTCTTCGCTCCGCTCAGAATGACGATCGTAAGTGAGTAAAACCCTGGTCATCGTCGAATCGCCGACCAAGGCACGTACCATCTCCCGCTTCCTCGGGAAGGATTTTGCCGTGGAATCTTCCTACGGCCACATTCGCGACCTGCCGAAGTCGAAGCTCGGCGTTGATGTCGAGAAGAACTTTGCGCCGACATATATTATCCCGACCAAGGCCAAGAAGTCGGTGAACCTGCTGAAGAAAGCCGTTGAGAAAGCTCGGCGCGTAATACTCGCCACCGACGAGGACCGCGAGGGCGAGGCCATTGCCTGGCACCTTGTGCAGGCGCTCGACCTTAACGGTGAGAAGAACGGCGCGGCCAAAGAAGTCGAGCGCATCGTCTTTCATGAAATAACCAAAGGCGCGATTGAGGAGGCGTTAAGAAACCCGCGGGCCATTGACATGAAGCGGGTGGATGCTCAGCAAGGCCGCCGCATCCTGGATCGCCTGGTCGGCTATTCCCTATCGCCGTTTTTATGGAAGAAAGTCATCCGCGGGCTCTCGGCCGGCCGGGTACAGTCCGTGGCCGTCCGGCTCGTGGTGGAACGGGAACGGGAAATTAAAAATTTTAAACCCCAAGAGTATTGGACCATTGATGCCAAGCTCCATCCGGAGAAAAAAACGAAAGATAAATTCATCGCCCGGCTAGCCAAGATCAATGGCGAGACCCTGGATAAATTCGGAATTGCGAGTGAAGCCGATGCCAAAACTATTGACGATGCGCTCGAAGACGCCGAGTGGCGCATCGCCGATATTGAGAAACGCGCCATCTCCAAAAAACCATTGCCGCCCTTCACCACCTCAACGCTCCAGCAAGAAGCCTTCCGCCGATTAGGCTTCTCGGCCAAGCAAACCATGCGCCTGGCTCAGCAACTTTATGAGGGCATTCTTCTTGGCGAGGAAGGATCAACCGGCCTCATCACCTACATGAGGACTGACTCCGTGAACCTCTCTGAAGGATCTTTGCACGAAGCCAGTGTTTTTATTGCCAAAGAATTCGGCGAGCGTTATGCCGTGGCCTCGCCCCGCCGCTTTAAAACGAAAACCAAAGGCGCACAGGAGGCGCATGAGGCCATCCGGCCAACTGATCCGGCAAGAGCCCCGGAAGGGGTGAAGTCCCATCTTGATCGCAACCAAGGACGATTGTATGAGCTCATCTGGCGCCGGTTTATTGCAACACAAATGGCCGAAGCGCTTTTTGACGCGACAGCCGTGGATGTGCTGGCCGAAAGCCAAAAAACAAAAGACAAACGCTATACTTTACGGGCGAACGGCCAAATAATGAAATTTGACGGCTTTCTCAGGGTCTGGCCGACCAAAACTGAAGATGTTATTTTGCCCGAGCTTACCAAAGACGAAGCTTTGAATCTCGAAAAACTCATTCCGGAGCAACATTTCACTGAGCCGCCGCCGCGCTTTAGTGAAGCCTCGCTCATCAAGGCCTTGGAACAAAACGGCATTGGCCGGCCGTCCACCTATGCCCCAACCATGGCCACGATCCAAGATCGCGGCTATGTCGAGAAAGATGAGGTAAAGCGCCTTAAGCCGACCGAGATCGGCCTGGTAGTCAATGATCTTCTGGTTGAGCACTTCCCGGAAATTGTTGACATTCAGTTTACGGCCAAGATGGAAGAAGAACTGGATGATATCGCCGAAGGGAAACTGGAATGGCAGAAAGTCATCCGCAAATTCTATGACCCATTTTCTAAGCACTTGGCCGAAAAGTATGAGGTGGTGGAGAAGCAAAACATGGTTGAAGAAACCGATCAGGTTTGCGAGAAATGCGGAAAGCCCATGGTTATAAAATACGGCCGCTTTGGTCGGTTCCTGGCCTGCTCCGGTTTTCCGGAATGCAAAAATGCCAAGCCCCTGCCCAAGGAGCCGCCCAAATCAACAGGCCTGCCCTGTCCGGAATGCAATCAGGGGGAACTCGTCGAGCGCTGGACTAGACGGCGGCGGCTCTTTTACGGCTGCTCGCGCTATCCCGAATGCACTTACGCCACCTGGACGGATCCGCGCAAGGCCCAGGAAAAAGAAAAATAAGAAGTACCTGGGGCGCAGGAAAAAGATGGAAGAAAAATGACCCCGCGGCGGGGGTCATTTTAGTTATATCAAGCTTGAAATAGGGTAGAGAGCCTCCTACAATTGAAGCGCCATGGGGCTTGAGATGCTGCTCGAAAAAATCAAATCCAGCCATGGTTCCGCCACTGGCGGAGCGTTTGACTATGGCCTGGTGGAGCGAGCCTACCGTTTTGCCGAGGAAGCCCATCAGGGTCAGATGAGAAAATCCAGGGATGACGCTATGACGCGCCCGGCGGCGGTGGCCATGCGCCTTGCCGACTGGAAGCTTGATGCCCCAACCATTGCCGCGGCCATCCTTTACGATGTTGCCGAAGACACCCCCTATTCCCAAAAAGACATCGAGAAGCGCTTCGGAAGCGAAGTCGCGTTCCTCGTCGGCGCGCTCGCGAAATTAGAAACCATTCACTACACCGACGCCGCGGAGCGGAACGCCGAAAACATGCGGAAAATGATCCTCGCACTCGCCGAGGATATTCGCGTGGTCATCATCAAACTTTTTGACCGGCTCCACGCTATGGAGACGATCTCTCCGAGCCTCGCGCCCGATGATCAGCGGAGGATGGCCAAAGAAACCATTGAGCTCTACGCGCCGCTGGCACATCGCCTGGGTATGGGAGAAATAAAAGGGCAGCTCGAGGATCTTGCCTTCCCCATTGTCTACCCCGAGGAATACCAATGGCTGCAGAGCCGTGTGAAAGAGCCGTTGGAGGAACGCCGGCGCTTTGCCGAGCGCCTCATCCCCGAGATTCGGGAGCTCCTCATCCGGGAAGACGTGAGCCCCTCCGATGTCCATGCCCGGGCCAAACACTGGTACAGCCTCTGGCGAAAACTCAAGCGGAACGACATGAATCTCGAGGCCATCCACGATCTCGTCGCGGTGCGAATCATCCTCGATACCGTCGAGCGCTGCTACGCCGCCCTCGGCGCCATACACGGACGCTTCATGCCGCTTCCCGGCAAGATCAAGGACTACATCGCCCTCCCGAAGTCGAATGGCTACCGCTCGCTCCATACCACGATCTTCGGGCCGGATGGTAAGATCACCGAGATCCAAATCCGGACGCCGGAGATGCACCGCGAGGCCGAGGGCGGAATCGCTGCCCACTGGGCCTACAGCGAGGAGACGCGGGAGACCGAACGGAAGAGCGGCGTGATGAAGCTTTCTCGGAGGCGCGACCTCACCTGGATCCAACAGCTTCGCGAATGGCACGCCGAGTTTGAGGACTCAGGCGAGTTCCTCGAGTCGCTCAAGCTCGATTTCTTCAAGGACCGCATCTTTGTCTTCACCCCCAAAGGCGAGGTGATAGATCTTCCCGAAGGAGCCACGCCAGTGGATTTTGCCTACCACATCCATTCGGACATCGGCGATCAGGCCGTGGGCGCCAAGATCAGCGGCAAGATGGCTGCGCTCGACTCGGAATTGAAGAACGGCGACATTGTTAAGATTTTGATTCAGAAAAACAAAAAACCGAGCCAACAGTGGCTCGAATTCGTGAAAACGTCATTGGCGCGGAGTCACATCCGCTCCGCCCTGAAAAAACACTCCCCTACACATACTCCGGCCCGTGCCGCGTGACGCGATCAAGTATTCCTTGCAACTCCTCGTCGGAGTAAAACTCGACAATTATTTTGCCGTGTTCCCCGCGCTTAATAAGCTTAACCCGCGTGCCAAAAACTTCTTCCAACCGGCGCTGGAGCTCGCGGGAATCGGGATCCAAACGCAAACGCGGGCTGCGTTTTCGCGGCCGAAGAGCAAGGCCGCCGGCGACCCGAGCCGCCATCTCGGCATCGCGCACTGAAAGCCCGGCCGTCCGGATCTCGTGGAAAAGCTTTGATTGCTCGACCGGGTCATGTTCAAGCATAAGGATGGTCCGGGCGTGCCCCTCGGTAATATCGTTAGAAGCCAGAGCCGCCTGAATTTCTTGCGGCAGGCGCAAGAGCCGCAGGGCATTGGCTACCACCTCGCGGCTTTTGCCGATGCGAGCGGCCACCTCCTTTTGCATTAGTCCAAAATCATCAATCAGCTTTTGGAAGGCTCTGGCCCGCTCCAGGGGATTTAAATCCTCGCGCTGGACGTTTTCAATCAGGGCCAGTTCCAGTTTCTCGCGCTCCGGAGTTTCGGCCGTGCGGATTATCACCGGCACCTCGCGCAAGCCCGCGAGCTTGGCCGCCCGTAATCTCCGCTCGCCGACAATCAACTGGTAGCGGACATCCAGGCCGGATGGCGCATCAATCTCGCGCTTGGTGACCAGAAGCGGCTGAAGCATGCCCCGCTCGCGGATGGATTCAGCCAGCGCCGCCAATTGTTCCTCGTCAAAATCCCGCCGGGGCTGATGAGGATTGGGTTCAATTTTTTCAATGTCAATCCAAAATACGCTTTCGGTCCTCCGCGGCCGCGAGATTAGTTCTGGTTTCGGCGATGCCGCAACGGTTGCCACGATGCCGCCCTCCGGCTCGACTGCCGCGAGATGCGGACTTAGGCCGCCGTCATGGAAGCGATACACCGGCTCATGTAAAGAAGCCTGGGTATGCAGGATATCCAAAGCCGCCGGCTCCTCCGGAGCATCGTCTTTTTTGGGAATCAGAGATTCAAGACCCTTACCTAATGGACTAGCCATAAAGCTCTAAACTCTAAATCCTAAACTCTAAACAAATTCAAAATCCAAATATAAAAATTCAAAACGTGTTTGGGATTTTGGATTTTGGCCATTTTGGACTTGTTTAGAATTTAGAAATTAGGATTTAGATTTTTCCAGGTGTATGATCTCCTGCGCCAATGCCCGGTAGGCCTTGGCTCCGTGGGAATAAGGATCGTATTGCAGGATTGTTTTGCCAAAAGAAGGGGCTTCGGCCAGGCTCACGTTTCGCGGGATAGTGGTCTCAAAAACATAGCCGGGGAATTTTCTCCTGACCTCTTTGGCCACGGCCCGATGCAAGCGGCTTGTACGGTCAAACATGGTAAGAATCGCGCCCATCAGCGTGATTTTCATTTTCAAATTGGCATTTACGAGAGCGATGGTCTGAAGAAGCTTGGCCAGGCCCTCCAGGGCATAATATTCACACTGCACCGGAATAATGACATGGTCTGCGGCAGTGAGGGCGTTTACGGTCAGAAGATCCAGGCTCGGCGGCGGATCAATGAGGATATAATCGTATCTCCGGGCCACGCGGCGGAGCAAATTGCGCAGTCGATACTCCCGATCCTCGGCCCCTACAAGCTCCACCGTTGCTCCGGCCAGATCCGGGCCGGAGGGCAAAAGATGGAGATTCAAAAGCTGGGTATGATGTATTAAGTCATCAGGATGCCGATCCCGGACCAGGCCATGATAGAGGTGTGCGGGAATGCTCTCGGGGTTGATGCCGAGGCCGGAGGTGGCGTTTGATTGGGGGTCAATGTCCACCAGGAGCACCCGCTTGCCCAGAGCCACAAGATAGGCCGCGGTATTGCATGCTGTGGTGGTTTTCCCGACTCCCCCTTTGTTATTGCACACCGCAATGACAGTAGCCATGTCAATCCTTCGACTCCGCTCAGGATTGACCCTGAGCCTTGTCGA
>CAYIKH010000009.1:1369-16390 GCA_964363965.1 uncultured Candidatus Saccharibacteria bacterium | reverse complement strand
ATCAATGTTGTCAAAGCCGACGGCCATATTGGCGAAAATCTTAACACTCGACCCAGCGGCCTCGAAAACATCGGCATCTATCTTGTCGGTCAATAGACAAAGCACCGCATCGTAGCGATCTCCTTTAAGGAATGCAACCAATTCATCCTTGGTTAATACACGATCCTCGGGATTCATAGCCACCGTGTGGCCCTTGGCCGAGAGCATTTTAATGCCGCGATCGGGAATTTTCCTAGTTATGAATACCTTCATGCGAGAATTTAGATTTGTGATTTAGGATTTAGGAAGTTGTGGCCAGATTCTTAAATCTTATTGACTGCCCCAAATAACTCAAGTTTCTCTCTCACCACCTTGGCCATTGCCTCCTCAGCTTCGGGGAATAGCTTGTAGGGTGTTGTCTCCTCCGGATGTTCGGTAAGATGCTCGCGAAGGCCCTTCGTGAAGGCAATGCGGATGTCGGTGTTGATGTGGATGTTCGCTATGCCGGCCTGAATTGCGGCGCGAATTTGATCATCGGGAATTCCCGATCCGGCATGAAGAACGAGACTGCAGGATTCCAGCACTGCCTTTCGGATCGCGCGGATGCGCTCGATATCAAGCGCGGGTTCGTCAAGGGCTAGGCCGTGGATATTGCCGACGGCCATAGCCAGCCGATCCACGCCAGTTTTTTCAACAAACTCCCGCGCCTCGCCGGGATTAGTCAAGTCTTCGGCCTTTACCTCAATCTTCTCCTTTTGAATTTTAGACTCCCCGCGCAAATATCCCAACTCACCCTCCACGCTGATTTCAACTTTATGCTCTACGCTTTGCGCTTTGCTTGCCCCGTAGCGAGCTTGCTCTGCTTCGGGGCGCTTTGCATATTCAACCACTTCCCTCGTCCACCGCGCATTCTCCTCAAACGGCAGCGCCGAGAGGTCAATATGGATTGAATCGTAACCAGCATCAATGGCGGTTTTGACACTCTCCACCGATTTCGAATGATCGGCATTAAGAAACACTAGAATGTTAAACTCGTGCCGCAAGGCCTGTCGGAGCGCCACCGCCTCATGAAGTCCAATATGCTCTCTCTCTCCCTCGGACGTGCCAATGACCGCAGGACTGCCAAGTTCCTTACACACACTACAAATCACCCGCATCTGCTCTAATGTTGAGGCGTTGAAATGGCCGGTAGCCCAATGCTCCCTGGTAGCGCGAAGGAGAATTTCATTCAGCGTCGACATGGCTAAATCGGTTTTGGCTTATAGTCAGCCGGGGCCTCAGCTAGATAAGCTTCGAGTTTCTTGCGGCTGAGCAGTCCGGCCCGGGCGCCGACCTGCTGGACCACCGACATTGAATTTATGGGCGCCCAGCGGATGGCATCTTTAATATCCATTCCCAGCGCCAAAGCCACGGTGAAAGTTGAAGAAAAAGCATCTCCAGCGCCAGTGCGCTCATAAGGAGGTTTGGGATCAGGATAGGCCGGCATAAAAAGCATTTCTCGGCCATCGGAAGCATAGGCTCCTTTTGGACCGTCGGTGATGACCACAATCCGCGGGCCGAGTTTATTCATCTGGGAGAGAAGCTTCTTGACATCTTCTTCGCTGGTGCCAAGAATCCTTCGCGCCTCCTCAGTGTTACAAAAAAACACTTCGACTCGCCGATAGATTCCGGCGAGTTTATCCCGGCCGAACTTAATCTGATATGTCCCCGGCTGGAAGGCGAGCTTCACCTCCGAATGCGCGGCAAGATAGCGCTCAACCTCAGCGTGGAGGGGCAGGGAGTTTTCACCCATCGAAGAAAGGTAGATCCAGCGTGGAATTCCGATCTCCGGCAGGCGGTAGTCATACTCTTCATGCTTAATCAGGATCGTCCGATCATCCTCGTACCAGAGGACATAGTGATAATTGGTCTTGCGGCCTTTGTGGACGGCAATGAATTCAGTTGAAACATTTTCAGCTTTAAGCGCATCCAGGCATTCTTTTCCGAAATAATCGCCCCCCAGGTTCGAAACCAAAGCGCTTTTTAGGCCGAGGCGCGAGGCCGCCACCGAGGCGTTGGCGCTGTTGCCCACCGCCGGCACCACGAAGACATCTTCATAGGGCACTTTGTCGGCAAAACGCATGCATATGACACAGCGTTCGCGGTTGATGTCACAATGCACCGAAGCATCCTTCAGCCTAATGAAAGCATCGGTCACCGTATCGCCGATAGCCACAAAATCGTAGTCGCGCCGCATACCGCCATTGTAATCCAAAACCGCCTCCGTGAGAGGAGGCGTTCTCCACAAGCAAACAAAGTTTGCCCTATTTCCGCCTGATTACCTTCTCCACTGCGGCCCGAATGTGTTTAATACCCATGCCGAAGTGTTCAACGAGCTCATTCGGCTCTCCGGATTCTCCGAAGCGGTTCTGCACGCCGATAAATTCAATAGGAACCGGATGATTTTTGGCTAAAACTTCGGCAACTGCCGAACCCATGCCGCCGGAAACTTGGTGCTCTTCAACAGTAACGACGCGACCAGCATCTTTGGCTGCCTGAATCACTGCGGCTTCGTCCATTGGCTTTATCGAGACACTGTTTATCACCCGCACCTTCACCCCATCTTTCTCAAGCTCGGCCGCGGCAAGAATGGCGTTATGCAAAAGCGGGCCGCAGGCGATGATGGCGACATCCGGCTTCGTCCCCTCCGGCTCAAGCCAAAAGGCAAAAGCCTTGCCGATCTCAAACGGCGTTGCCTCAGTTGTAAAGACCGGCGTCTTCTCCCGGGCATAGCGGACATAACAGGGTCCTTTGATTTTTGAAATGGTGTATGTCACCTTTTGCGCCTCCCAGACATCGCATGGGGCGAATACCTTCATACTGGCGATCGGCCGCATGATGGCGATATCTTCAATGGCCTGGTGTGTTGCTCCGTCCGGCCCCACCGAAACCCCGGCATGGGCCCCGCAGATTTTGACGTTGGCCTCGTTATAGGCGATCGTCGTCCGAATTTGCTCCCAATTCCGGCCAGGTGAGAACATGGCGTAGCTCGCGATATATGGGATCTTCCCCATGAGGCTCATCCCCGCGGCAACCGAGGCCATGTTCTGCTCCGCCACTCCAATCTCTACAAACCGTTCCGGATATTTTTTCGCAAAGGGCTCGGTGCGGGTGGACTCAGTGAGATCAGCGCAGAGTGCAACTACGTTCGGGTTCTCATCCGCGGCCTGCACCAAGCCAAGCCCATAGCCATCGCGGGTCGGCTTCTGCTCAAGAGATCTCAGGTCGAGAATATTCTCGACGAGTTTCATTTTGGGATTGATGGGCATGGAAACTATTTAATGCTTTGAGGCTCCTCGATAACTTTCTTACCCAAATAAACTGGTGTGCTCTGGAGCTCCCGGATTTCGGCAATGGCTCCTTCGGCTTTTTCCAAGATAAAAAGCGTGATGGCTGTGGCCACAATAATCAAGACCGCAAAATTTAGGAGCGATCTTTGATCGCGCATAAACTACCCCCCACATCTCTACACGTTACGCTCACTGGCCTTGCTTCTGGTGCCAGCACCAGTGGTGCTTGGAAGCCTTGGCACCGAGAGCCAGCACTCCGCCGACAAGAGCGTTCCAATACCACGTCAGGTAAGCCACGCCGTAAAACTCCCCGCCTCGCGCGAGCGCCACGAGGCCGCCAATCAGGGCGAGAAACGAGAGGATCCAGAGTCCCCTCCCCGCCCACGGCATCCAGCAGCATCCCCAGTGCAATTTGTCGTGTGGTCCTTGATCCATAGATGTAACTCGTTACGGGTTATGTGTTATAGGTTGCGACCTTTGTCACTTTGATATTTTGCCGACGCGCTGTCGCCACGGTTCACCGTAGGTTTGAACCTGCTTTTTGGTCTTCTTGCGGTATTCGCTGTGGATTTTTTCGCGGGCGATCAGGCTGAAGGCATTGCGGATGCCATTCTCAAGCTGCCCGATTGGTAGGAATGCCTTGGCATTGTCGCCGACAAGAGCGACGAGATCTTTCGCTCCGCTCAGGAGCTTTTCGTCGAGCGCGACGTAGACCTGCTTGCCGCGGTATTTCTGCTTGACCGCGAAATCATGAAGCTGATGATGAAGCCAGCGGAGAATCAGCTCGTGGCGGATGAGCGACCGAACGCCGGGTATGGATTTCCCGATTTTGCCCAAGAACTGCTGGGCAACACGAATGGCCCGCAGGAGCCGCGGATCCGGCTTCACAATCACCACTCCGTTTTGGATGATTTCGGCATGGGCCATGGTATTAACGCCGTCTCTCGGCTTCGGCCAGCAACCCGGCGTAGTATTTGATAACGTCATACCGGCTGATGATGCCGACAAGCTCCCCGGCCCCATCCACGACCGGGATGGGATTGACGCGGTGATGTTGGCTGAAGATTTGGACAAGCTCGAAGATTGACGCATCCTCACGGATGACAATTGGATCGTCATTCATCACATCCTTCACGGTAAGGGCCATAATATCCGCAAGCTCTCCTTTAATAAGATCCTCCTCCCGCCCTGCCGGATAGTGCCCGAAAAGCTTCAAAAACGTCGGGAGGTGAATTGCCGTCCCTTTAGTGAGAAAGTCGTAGTCCGTGACGATCCCAATGACCTTTCTTGCGGCGTCAATGACGGGAAGACCGCTGAAGTTGCCCTCCAGCATTTTTCGAGACGCCTCAAGGATCGGCGTCTTCGGCGTGGCCGTCACCACTTCCTTGGTCATGATGTCGCCTGCGACTGGTTTTTTACTCATGTTCACTCTTAATCCTCCCGCCAAGCGTCCGCAGGCGGCGGAGAAATTCTTTCGCCTGCTCGGCGGCGGTAAAGATGTCGGTTGGACCTTTGCCCGGAGGTATGCCATGCCAGCGGTAATCAAACTCAATCTCGGGGATGCCCTTACCCGGGATGGTGTGGGCGATAATCAGCACTGGCTTCTCATAGATGGCTTTTGCGGTCTCAAAAGCGTTTACAATCTCTTCAAAATCGTGGCCGCTTATTTCCAAAACGTGCCATCCAAACGCTTCATACTTGGCGCTAAGCGGCTCCAGGGGCATGATGTCCTCGGTCATGCCGTCAATCTGAATGTTGTTGCGGTCAATCAGCGCGGTTAAGTTATCCAGCCTCCATTTGCCGGCAAGCATGGCCGCTTCCCAAGTCTGTCCAGCCTGCTGCTCGGCATCAGACATAAGGCAATAGACATTTATCCGCGGCCCGGGCGCGGTTACTTGGCGCGCATCCATTTTTGCGGCAATAGCCATGCCTACGGCCTGCGAAAGCCCGGAGCCGAGAGGCCCGGAGGTGGTCTCGACTCCGGGAAGCGCAGTTCGATGAGGGTGACCCTGAAGTCTTGTCCCGAGCTTGCGCAGAGTCTTTAGCTCTTCGACCGGAAAATAGCCGGCCCGGGCCATGGCCGCGTATCTTACCGGGCAGATGTGGCCGTTGGAGAGGACGAGACGATCCCGTTCCGGCCAGTCGGGATTCTTTGGATCATGGCGGAGGATGTGAAAATAGAGCGCGGTGAAAATATCGGCCATACCCAGCGGCCCGGCAGTATGCCCCGACCCAGCGGCTGTTAACTCCACTATAATATCTCGGCGAACGGTGTTAGCCATCTCCTCTAAGAACTTGATCTTGTCTTCGTGCAAATGACTCATCGAATTTGATTCGTCCCGATTTTGTCTCCGGCTTTGCCGGAGCTGCAAAATCGAGGATCCTCGATTCAGCAAAGCTGAATCGGGACCATCTCCTCCAAAAACTTTATTTTCTCGTCGTGTAGATGGGCCACACCTTACTTTTAAAAAATAACACACTCCAAATATCGTGTAGTCACGGTCGAATTGTCTATATCACAATCCCAACGCCGTCAAAAGACCCCCCGTGGCAAAATACAATACCCCGTCGCGATTGATAGAAATCCCATTTCCGCCAATACCGAGCGAGGGAATATCAAGTTGCCAGCGCATTCCGTTGCCGTCAAAAGCCACAATGCTATTACGAAATGTCGCGGTATTCTGCAAAATAAGATAAATAAGGCCGCTTGCGTCCACCACCGGATGAGGAACAGAAACGTGACCGAGAGGCAATGGAACAGATGAAATGAGCGTTCCGGTAGCCCGGTCGATAAAGTGAATAATGGATTCATGGGCGGCGACAATTGTCGTGCCAGGCGCGAGCACAATCGAGTGAAGACCAAATGTGTTAAACTGCCACAAAGGCGCTCCGGATTTAGTAAACGCATGGAGTATTGCCGGGCCGCCGGCGAAAGAAGGCGGGCCGACAATGAAAATCCGCTCCTCTGGATCAACTACCGGCAGGGCCAGAAAAGATAAAGGAGCAACCCGTTCCCAAAGAATTAGGCCCGTCTTAGCATCAAATGCCAGCAGACGATTATTGAATGCGACATAAACCTGCGACTCATCGCGGGAAAGGGTGGGCGGGGATGCGGAAAAATTAAATTCTTCATAGCGCCACTTTTGGGTACCATCCGGATTGATTGCCACCGCAACTGCTGTTTGGGCGTTCTGTACTGGGGGCGCGGAGGTATAAATTGTTCCATCTTCGGCCACAGACGGATTCAGACACGGTCGGGGGCCGCCTACCACAAAACGCCATTTTTCCTGACCGCCCGTCGGATCAAATGCGGTGAGCGTCCCTGGAATAGTAGAACCGTTGCTGCACACATATAGCGTGCCGTCGGGGCCGATGGCGCTGGAAAATGCGCTCCCAGGCACAAGGGTTTGCCTTTTAACCGTTCCGGTCTCGCCGTCAACGGCGGTAAGCTTGTTTTCAAAATCTACATAGTAGACCGTTCCGTCTCCTCCTATAAGGGGAGGAACAAGCGCCGAATATTTTTGCCACTTAACATTTACTTCCGTTGAGGTTGCGAATGGAGGACCGGCAACATCAGCCAAGCCGGTGCGCTGGGCATCTTTCTGAAGCATGGGCCAGACGGGGGCCGCGGGCGGAGGCGCGCAGTCCAATACCAGAGGATCGCAGACTGCCTTCAGCGCATTCAATCTTCGACCTATCGGCTTATCCGGATCAGTGACAACCGGATCGGTGTTTTCGGTTTTGATTAAGATGCTTTTAATTTGCGCCGGAGTTAAATCAGGCTTGATAGCTTTTATCAACCCGGCCACTCCTGTTACCATGGAGGCCGAGGCGGAGGTGCCGCCGAAGGAATTATCGTAATCCCTTTGATTCTGCGGTACATCTTGCGGAAAATTACCTTTCCTTATTGGAGCCGGGGCGTAAATTTTTTCGCCAGGAGCAGAAATGTTTACAGAAGTACCAAAATTAGATTCATTAGGAGAACCAAATAGCGCTCGCCCATCAGTTAAATTCGTAGCCCCAACAGTAATTACGTTGGAAGAAACTATTCCGCCGCCAGGCAAATTAAACTGCACATCTATTCCATCGTTGCCAGCTCCGAATACAAACAATACGTTTGAATACTGATTGACCAAATCACTATAAATATCTTTCGCCGCAAGAAACTCCTCTTGCTTATAACAACTCAGGTCGTTTATAAAATAAAGTGTTTTCTGTGCTATGGTTAATTGAGAACAAAGCGGTTCTCCAAAACTGCCGTTAATGATATGAAGGCCACCCGGGGTACGTGCAAGGCGATCTAATTCAATAAATTGCCGGAAGCTATCTTTTAGTGTGAAACTGGCTAAATCGCCAGAAGCTCGTATTCTCAAGGCGTATGGCAAATCCTTTACACCTGATAATATACCATTCATCTGGGGCGGGACGTACTGACCGCTAGAAGATATATTATTTGCGCCAATAATACCCGCGACTTGTGTCCCATGACCGCAAAATGGAGGAGTGCACAGAAAGGTGTTCAACATATCTTCTGGAAGCGTTGAATCAATGCTTACCCCAACAAATTCCGGGTGGATAATATCAATGCCAGTGTCGAATATTCCGATGAAAACGCGGGATAGAGAAAGGGCTGGATTTGACGCTTTTTCTTGATTAATTTTCTCCCACGCCTCAACTATCTTTATTTTTTCGTATGCGGCAACATCTCCCGAGGCGAAAAGTTTCAGATTTACCAGATCAAAAATAGAAGCGGTTTGAGCCGAAACCAATGAAGAAAAAAATAACAGCATGCATAATCCTGCAATGGCGGTTGTTATCAGGGTTTTTGCAGAAACGATCCTCATAAAAGATTCGGACCACTATATAATGCCAAACGAAGATACATTAATCCTACAAGTGATAAGCTTATCAACCCAAAAGTAATTCCAAGCCACACCGTGCGGTCTTTCATCCCCAAGTGAAACAAAAGCCATCCGCCCCAGAAAAAAGAAGACACCGTTGATAAAAAAAGAAGCAACAGATAGAAAATGGCAAAGATGGTGTCAGATGTTCGAAGCACACCTCTGCCACCTAGAGGATGGATCAGGTATTGTAAAAGAACGGCAAGCCAAAAACAAACATTTATGAAAAGTGTAACCCTGAAATATATCTTGGGGTTGTTCATTGTATTAAATTAAGAATAATATTTTTTGATACGCTTTTAATTTTCGGGTTTTGGGGCATAAATATTTTTCCCAGGAGCGGCAATATCTACATCGTTACCGAAATTTGAAGCACCCAAATTGCTAAAGATTGCCCTCCCATCTTCTAAATCTGTAGCGGCGGCAGTTATAACATTGTCGCGTTCGATATTCGCTGGCGTCTCATTTGATGCATCAATATTCTCATTGCCCGCCGAAACAATAAATAATACATCAGAATAGGCAGTAGCAATTAGTTGCATTGCTAAACTATTTTTAATAAAAGTCGCTGAACCAACCTGTCCGTCTACAAATTCCTTCTGCTCATCTGTGAGTGCCGATGATTTTACCCAAGACTGACTAAAATTGATAATTCGTCCACCTGATTTATGGATAGAACGTACTTTAACTAAGAAGTCAAATAGTGGCAGACGGCTTATAAAAAATCCTTCTCCGAATCTTCGCATTTCTAGTGAATAATTTAAGCCGGGTACGCCAGTTAGGAGTCCACTCATTTGGGGACTGTCAATGGGCAGAACAATGCCTAGTCCAGATAGGTTATTAGCACCAATAATCCCAGCCACTTGGGTGCCGTGACCGCCTGGATGGTTATCCCTCCTAACGCTTGTAGGTGTATTACCAAAATTTACGGCACCCAGTAAGATACTATTTAGAAATTCTCCAGCAAATTCAGGATGTTGAACGTCAACACCACTATCGATAATGCCAATTGTAGTGGTCGATACCAGTACATCAGAATTCTGAATTTGTTCCCAAGCGTCTTGTACTTTGATAATGTCATAAGCTTTAGTAAAAAGTGATTTCTGACCCCGCAAATTTGCCAGATCATAAATAATGCTGGCATTAACAGATAGAGCTAAACCAGAAATCAATAAGAGTGTTGACGTTAATATAGTTCTTTTTTGTTTGAATAAATACTTCATTATTTTTTATCTATACCCCGGCGGAGGTCCGATAATGACCCAGAATAAAAAAGCTAGGATTGCTATGGTTATTAAGATTGTGATTAGAATTTTTTTATTCATACTCTTTTACAATGTAGAGTTTTATATACTAATACCAAAATTACTCATCTCAAAGCTCCTAGAGAATTCCTTAATACAACCAGAATCAAGGGGTTATTCTGTGATTCAACTAAAGTAATTAAATTATCTAACTCGGATGGAGTAGTAACATTGACTTCAATTTTATAAGTTTGCGGTCTGTCCACAAAGCCAATTACTCGGCCCGTAACTAGATTTGCAATATCCTGTGCATCATCAAATGTTGCATCGCCGCTTAATACGACAATAATTTCGTTTAATACAAACTTTTCTCTATTTACTTCTGTAACCTTCTCCGGATCACTCTCTTTCTCAAATACCTCCTCCCTGCTTAATATCGAATCTTTCTCAATCTTAATCTTCCTCGCCAGAATCTGACCTCTAAGCGTGGTGGCTTCTCCGATATGAACCTCGGTTTTTGGCGCTAAAAGCTTGAAATTGAGAAATGATGCTTTGCCGAATTGGATGGATTTGGTACCATTCTTTTCTTTGTCTTCTTCCTTGTCTTTACCCTTGTCCTTGTTTTTATCCTTGCCCCCGCCTTCATCACCCTCATCACCATTGTTGTCGTCATCATCGCCATTCTCATCTCCTTTCTCCTTCTTGCCTTGATAGTTAATCGCCAAATCATCGGGTTTGAGATTGAGACCCGGCAGAATGGAAACCTTTTGTTGTCCTTTGAGCTCTTGCTGAATGTTAAGAGTGGTGGGAGCAGAGTAGATAAGGGTTGAATTTTCCTTAAGGTCTAGCTTGGAGAGATTGTAAACACCGCCGGTTAAAGTGAGGCGGCCGTTCTTTTCTAGCGTGATGTCGCGGTAAGTTCCCGCGGCTAAGGCATTGTTTTGGCCCTCAAACCGGAAATCTTGGGTGCCAATTTGGAAATCGGGAATTTCCGGTAAGTTAGCAATGGGCAGCGAAACCGGTTTGGTTTGCGTCCCTAAAATTTGCGTCTCTTTTTCTATTTTGAGCTTGCTGAAAGAGACATTGCCGTTGATGGTAACGTTTTTGTCGAGAGTAATTTTATCCGCAAAGAGATTACCGTTGACGATAGCGTCTTTCTGGATGTCAATTTCCCTGTTTGAACCGAGATCGCCCGAAGAAACTTGAGTTTCTTGCTCCAGAACAATTCCTTCGGAGCCGAACAATACAAAAGAATCAAGAGAATTAAAAAGTGGCGTGCCGCTAAAATTCATCACCGCAAATGCAATGCCCGCAATGCCAAGGGTAGAGATGATGTGGTGGCCCTTGAGATGTTTCCTTATGCGCTCCATGCGATCATTATAACTCACTAGTTCTTAGCTCTTTTATCGCCATCTTCGTGCTGGGGTGGGAGAAAATGTAATCTGCGGAAACAAGGATGTTGGCGCCGGCTTTCACGCACTGATCCCCAACCTCGGGGGTGATGCCGCCGTCCACCTCTATCTTACAATCGCCGCAGAATGCCCGCAAATGCTTGATTTTAGAAATGTTGTGGCGCTCAAACTCCTGGCCGGCTTGGCCGGGTTGGACAGCAAGAATCTGCAGGAGATCGGCCTTACGGAGATAAGGCTTGAGGCGGGTCCAGGAGGTGCGCGGGGCAAGGGCAAGCCCCACCTGGATGCGTTCTCGCCAGCACTCGGTCATTATGAAATCCAAATCGTGGCTGACCTCGTAATGAACGATGACGCGCCTGACCGGCTTAAAAATCCAGGCCTCAATCCGCTCTTCGGGCCGATCCTCCATCAGGTGGATCTCAACTTTGCATTTCGTTTCAAATCCAACGAGGTCAAGGGGGTTATGCCACAGGGTATTCGGGGTGAACGTGCCGTCGGCAACATCAATGTGCACCCAGTCGGTATAGGACTCGATGAGCCGGAATTTTTTTACCACCTCCTCCCAAGTGGCGGCGTTGATGGCCGGAATAATTTCAACCAAGCTACTTTTCTCGAATCCATCTCGAATTACCTCGAATGAATCTCGAATACGTTTATTAGAGAAAAATTCGGTATAATTCGCGGAAAATTCGAGAGAATCTATTTAAAGTTTTTCTCCTCGATCTCCTCAATTTTCTTCAGCCTCCGGATGTGACGCTCCTCGTCGGAGAATGGAGTCTCGAGGAATGTTTTTACGATCTGGCGGGCCTGCTCCGGCGGGGTCCAGTCGGTAGCGATCGAGATAACATTCACGTCGTCGTGCGATCGCGCGTGTTCCGCAGATTCGGTATTCCAAACCACCGTTGCACGAATGCCCTTGATTTTATTCGCCGCAACATCCATGCCCGCACCGGAACCGCAAAGGAGTATCCCGCGGTGCTCCACCGGATCCTCGGCAACCTTTCGAGCTACGGAAACGGCAAAATCAGGATAGTCGTCGGCAGGATCCATGCGGTGTGCGCCAAAATCCTCAACAGAATGGCCTTTGTTCTTCAGCCACTCTTTGAGCTTCTCTTTGAGATCAAAACCACGGTGATCGGCGCCCAGGAATACCTTCATAAGGTGTTGGGTGTTGGGTGTTAGGTGTTAGGTACGAGAGAAATTGGACTTACGTCCCTCTAGCACCTATCACCTTGCACCTATCACCTGGTTTCATCTTACTCGATTTCCGTCCGCGCGTGAATGCGGATACTCTCCAAGATTCCAAGCCCGATAAGGATAGTGATCAGGCCCGAGCCGCCGTAGGAAATCAAGGGCAGCCCAATGCCGGTCACGGGCAGTAATCCGAGATTAACGGCAATGTGTAAAAAGGCCTGGGAGAACATAAAAGCGGCAAACCCCAGGACGTAGAGCTTGGAGAAGTTATCCTGGGCTTGCGTCCCAACGGCGATGATGCGCCAGCCCAGAAACCCAAAGAGGCCAAGAAGAATGATGGCGCCGATAAATCCGGTCTCCTCCGCGAATGCGGCAAAAATGAAATCTGTCTCCGGCTCCGGCAGGAAGTTCAAGTGCGACTGGGTGCCATAGCCAATGCCCTTGCCGAAAAGTTGCCCCGAACCGGCGGCAACCATGGCCTGAATGATGTTATAACCGGCACCCTGCGGGTCGCGATAGGGATTAAAGAACGCGGTGATGCGCTCCTTCTGATAGGGGGCCAGAAGCGATGACCATGCCGCCACGGCAAGAATGGCCGCCAAAAGAAAAAAAATAATAAGATGGCGCCAACGTATCCCCGAAAAAAACACCACCGCCAGCCAAATGGCCGCCAGTATCAACGAAGAACCAAGATCGGGCTGCAGAAGCACAAGAAATACTGCCCCGCCAACATAGAGTCCGGAGATGACGAGATGCCGCAGTCGGGCAATCTCGATGTGACGCCGCGAGAAATACTTGGCCAGCACCAATATAAGCACGAGCTTCATCAATTCCACCGGCTGGATGCTGGCGCTCCCGATATGAAACCAGGCCTTCACTCCCCGGGTTGAGGGCGCAAAGAGAAGCAGGGCCAAGAGCATGGCGAGCACCGCAAGATAGAGGAAAACCAGGAAGAGGCCGTGATTTCTAAAAATCCGATAATCCACCAGCGAGAAAACAAAAAAAGCCGCGAGGCCGAGGAGAACCCAGAGGAGCTGGCGGGGAAAGAGCCCCGAGGCCGGAGGTGAAAAGCTCCACACCGCCAATAACCCAATAGCCAATAGCACCAAGACTGAGGCGGCGAGCGTCCAATCAGCCAGAAGAATAAACTTTTTGACCTCGTTGAAGAATTTATGCCCTCGCATAGTGCCCATCAAGGCTGTCCCGTCAAGGACGCGGGGCGTCAAGCAATGCCTGGCGGGAACGAGCCTCCACAATAATCGTATTGACCCTTGTCGGCACGGCCTCAGGCCATATAAACGTTACCGGCTGAGACCCGCCAGCTCGGAGTTCGGGCAAGAGCGTCGAGTGCACCCCGATTAGATTGCCTTGCCCATCGAGAAGCAAGGCGCCAACGACAACGGAGGACAGATCGTCAAGAGTCCGATTGGTCACAATGGCTTGGGCCACGCTCCGGGGGGACTCGCCATCGTCCTCTTCAATCCTGTATTCCCGACTGCCGGAAACAATATCCGGAGCAATGCGCTCGGTCAGGACCCACTCAACACTGCGGATGGTAATGGAAGCATCGCGGATGGCGCGGCGGGCGATAAGACCAACTTCAATCACATGCATTGTCTCACGAGGGTATATGAAGGCCTTGCCCTGCCGCGAAGCCACAGCCAACCCGGCGTTATCGACCAGGGTAAACTCGTATTCAAAAGAAACTGCACCGAGCTTGGTATTGGGATTATAAATTTCGGCGGCAACATCATAGGCGTTGCCACGGACCTTAACGGCGCGAGTCCAGAAGACCTCCAAATCCTTCTTGAGCTTAAAGATGCAGGGAGAACAAGGCCCGCCGCAATCAACTTCCTCTTCGCCCTGGTTCCTGCGGTTATCGCTGCAGGTCGACGGCGGCGCCCAGACGGAATAGACCAAAAACCCTATGCCGGCAATAAAGAAGACTATGACGGCAAAGACCAGCAGTTGGCGACGGATCCTAAAATCCATGATGGCATCATTATACGGAAACGGTGAAAACAAAAAAAGCGGGAAATGTTCCCGTCTCCCCGCATCAAAACCTTCATATGCCGGCACACTCTATCACGCATTAAATGCTTCGCATTAGTGCGGGACTCCGCTCGCTGCGCTTCCGCGCAGCTCGCTTCGCTTTCCTGACTGACTTCTGTTCGGAATGTTCCCGTTTTGTTGGAAGCGCAGTCCCGCGGAAGCGGGACGAGCACCATTACAAAACGCAATCCCGCACTAAATTTTCTCCTTTGGGATCCCGGCGAACCCTACTTTCCCGGAACCGCAAGGGCTCAAGTATCATCGGAGCTTATCGCTTTCACTTCTCTGTTCGGAATGGGAAGAGGTGGGACACGACAAGCTGAATCACCGGGAAGCCGGAAGAGAAAATTTCAGTGCGGGAGGAAGCCGCCCGCGGAGGCGGGCGAGCCTCGCCCAATTTCATTGGGCGGGGGTGGAGCACGCATGGATTAAGCACCAGCAAATGGAGAGTTTGATGTAGGGGCTAACCCCCCACACCAATTGCGGCAAGAGCGCGAAGCGCTGCGCTACGGCTACACTGGGCTACGGCTTAGCGTGCTAAATAGTCCAGCGAGGCAATGCCGAAAGAACGAGGTAAGCATTGCCACAATTGGTGTGGGGGCTAACAACATGTGCGGGAAAATATCACCTCCCACCTCCTGTGGTGGGGGTACGGTGGATCAATTAGTACCTCTCGGCTGAACCCCTCACGGGGCTTACACCTGAGGCCTATCAACGTGGTCATCTCCCACGGATCTCCACGATACGTAATCTTGGGGTGGGCTTCGCACTTATATGCTTTCAGCGCTTATCCCGACAAGGCCGGATGATTTTGCTTGCGCAAAATGCACCTTGCCTTGAAATCCGGACATAGCTACCCAGCGGTGCTCCTGGCGGAACAGCTGGTACACCAGAGGTCCGTTCATCCCGA
>CAYIKH010000009.1:0-1359 GCA_964363965.1 uncultured Candidatus Saccharibacteria bacterium | reverse complement strand
GCCCAACGCTTGGGAGCTTCTCCACCCCCGCGCTAAGGTGAGCCGACATCGTACAATTCTCTGCTATTACTAACAGTGTGGACTATATCTTCACCCTTCCGATCTAGAAAAGGGGTTGGCGTGTTAGCCCCGACATTCGTCGGGGCTCCATCCCGCTGTGAGCGAGATGAGTCTCTACGGGGTTATAACCCAACTTGTATTGCATGAATGGAATAATGTGCGGTCGAATTATCTTCCAGAATATTCGTAATGATGACTTCTTAATCCGCACTCGCCAGTAGGTTTTATCTCGATTCATGGAACTCTCAATCCCCATTTCTGCAAGCATCGCTATGCATTTCTGTTGATCGTTTGCGCTGAATTGCTGGGTATTAAGATAAACGTCGCGATCTCTGCACCTACTTCCATCATCCATATACCATACCGCAAGCATCAACGGGTCTAATTGCAGATCTTCTGGAATGGTCTTCGCACCATTCCGGTAAAACGCGCTGTATAGCTCCGTGAGCTCTGGAGATTGCCGAGTCGTAAATCGATATGCAATCCGCTGTTCATTTCCTAATCGCATCTTTGGCGCACTCCGCGAGAGTGATTGCAGGACTGCATACTTCCAATCAACATAGTCTCGTGCGGCAAATGAATGATTAACTTCCAGGAATGCATCTTTACGCCCTCGGACAATCCGTAAATATCCGTCGCCTAAGAGCGACCCGATAATTACTGATCGTTGTACTTGGGTTAAACTTCCCACGGTATTACCCATATTTTAACACATGGGCTCCACCGTTATAAGCCACTATTTTTCTCTGCGCACTTGCTCCTAACAAGTGCCTACAGAGCGGCTAATGCCATTACTGGCATGGCGCCCCGATTTTGTTGAGGTGCCGAACTGCGTCGTCGCTATGGACGCTTGGACGCAACTAGCCTGTTATCCCCGGGGTAGCTTTTATCCGTTAATCTCTGGCCTTGTTCTAGCAAGTGATAAATACCCACACCTCGATCTTGCGACCGAAGCGTGAATAATTACCTTGGCCATCGGTTCACTACGTTCTGCTTTCGCACCTGCTCGGCATGTCCGCCTCGCAGTCAAGCCGGCTTGTCCCGTTGCAGGTCCAGGCCGATTTCCATCCGGCCTAAGCCGACCTTTAAACGCCTCCATTACCTTTTAGGAGGCAAATGCCCCATTCAAACTGCCCACCAGACACTGTCTCGCAAAAGTTTGGTCTTTTGCGGTTAGAATCTAATGCTCTCCAGAGTGGTATTTCACTGACGGCTCCATCCCGGCCGGAACCGGAACTTCAACGCCTCCCACCTATGCTACGCAGGAGAATGTTAGACCCAATATCAAGCTACAGTAAA
>CAYIKH010000008.1:0-20638 GCA_964363965.1 uncultured Candidatus Saccharibacteria bacterium | reverse complement strand
AAATCCTAAATCCTAATTTCTAAATCCTAAACTGACCGCCGCGCGGTCATCCTGAGGGCGGAGCCCGAAGGAACTCGATGAGATCCTTCGCTACGCTCAGGATGACACTACGCGTCATTTTGGTCATTGGGATTTGTTTAGAAATTAGGGTTTTGACAACTATCGCACTAGGCTCTCGCTCCGGTTATATCAAACCTCTGTGAGAATTTCTGCTCCTGTCTTGGTGACAATGACAGTGTGTTCGAAATGCGCGGCCAGAGACCCATCCTTTGTCCGCCAGGTCCAGCCGTCGCGATCAAGTCTGACCTCGGGACGACCCATCGTGGCCATGGGCTCTATGGCCAAAATCATCCCCTCCCCAATGGCGAGACCCTGGCCGGGAGTACCGTAATTTGGAACATTGGGCGCTTCGTGCAATAGCCGACCCACGCCATGGCCCACCAACTCCCGAATGACGCCAAAGCCCTGCTCTTCAATATGCTTCTGAATAGCATGACCAAGATCACCCATCCGGATTCCCGAACGGAGCGCTTTGATTCCGATTGCCAGCGCCTGACGAGTCACATGAAGGAGTTTTTCAGCCTGGGGTGAAATTTTGCCCACCGCTACGGTCACCGCCATATCCGTAATTAATCCTACGCCTGGATTTTGAATTTTTAGTGGCCAACACATGCCAATGTCCAAACCAAGAATGTCGCCTCCATTCAAAATCATATCGGCGCGGGGAATGGCATGAACTACTTCGTCATTCCGCGAAGTGCAGATGCTGGCCGGAAAAGGCCGCTCCCCGGCATGAGTGCGGTAGCCTTTAAAGGCGGGCTCGCCTCCGGCCGAGACAATTAACTTCTCCGCCAGACGGTCGAGTTCAAGGGTGGAGACGCCGGGCCTGACCTCAGCAATAATCTTGCCAAGAATCTGGGCCAGACGCTTCCCTCCTTCCCGAAGCGCGGCCCGTTCGCGAGCCCGGGAGGCGATCATAGGCGACGTAAAGCGCGCTTAATATCCCGCCACACCGCGCTTGCCGCCTGGCCGCCATTGACCGTAATAAGGCGGCCGTGACGGCGATAATAGCCGACAACCGGCCGAACATAAGCTTTAAAAAAACGAAAGCGCTCCAAAATGGCGCGGCGGTTGTCGTCAGCGCGGCCGCGCTTAAGCAGCCTTTGGCGGGCCGCAGCCGGAGGGAGCTCGAGGTAGATGGCGATGGGCAGAGGACGTCCTAAGTCATGCATAAAATCATCCAGCATCCGGGCTTCCTCAATGCGGCGCGGCGCGCCATCCAGTATGACGTCCTCATCGCCTTTTAGGCGCTCAAAGAATCGGGTCAGCCAAACATAGGCCGGCCCCCAGTAGGGCACGAGGTCTCCCTCCTTCAAAATGGCGGCAAGAAACCGGCCGAGAAGATTTTTCTTTTTGGCCATCCTGCGGAAACTATCCCCGGTGCTGATATTGACACTCCCGCGAAGATGTCCCGAGAGGAGACTGGCCTGAGTGCCCTTGCCGGAGCCGGAAATGCCAAGGAGAATTATGGTCCGGCCGCGTTTAGGCCGCCGTCTACCTCGTGCCACAGCGGTTGTGGCACCGGGCTTATTCGTATTCATGCATCACCAACTGGGCGTTAATCTGCTTCAAAGTTTCAAGCACCACCGAAACGACAATCAAAAGAGAAGTGCCGCCCAGGGTAAAGGCCTGAATCCCGAAGCCAGCCTGGACAGCCAGCGGCAGAACGGCAATCGCCCCCAGGAAAATCGCCCCAAAAAGCGTAATGCGGTTCAAAATCCGATATAAAAACTCGGCGGTCGGCCGTCCGGGCCTCATACCCAAAATGAAGCCGCCTTGCTTCTGGATGTTCGACGCAATGGCCTGGGGATCAAAAGTCACGGCAGTATAGAAAAAGGTAAAAAGGAAAACCAGGAAGAAATATAGCAGGCCGTAGAGCCAGCGATTATTAAGCAGTTGAATCAAAAACTGCGAAATAGCCTCGACCACAGGATTGGGGATGGTGGCGAGGAAACTGCCGACGAGACCCGGGAAAAGAATAATTGAGATGGCGAATATGATGGGGATGACGCCGGCTTGATTCACCCGCAGGGGCAGATGCGTTTCAATGCCGCCGAAGACGCGCGGGCCGCGGATGCGCTTGGCATAAGAGACGGGGATATTGCGCTGTCCTTCGGTGATGATCACCACTCCAGTGACAACCATAATGCCCACTATGGCAAAGGCAAGATACACCGGGATCTGCGACGGTTCAAAAGTGAGCAGGGCCTGGCGGAAATCCACGGGGAGACGCGAGACAATGCCGGCAAAAATGAGGAGCGAAATGCCATTGCCGATGTTTTTCTCGGAAATGAGCTCGCCCAGCCACATAAGAAAAATCGTCCCCGCGCTGACGGTGATCATGCTGGTGACATAGCCAAAGGCATCGAGGGAGGGCAGAATCTGCTGGCGGATGAGAATGACCAAAAGAGCATAGGCCTGGAGCATGGCCAGGGGCACAGTCAGAAGCCTGGAATACTGATTGAATTTCGCCCGACCGGCCTCACCCTCTTCGTGGTACATCTCTTTCAGACGCGGAAAGATCATGGTCAGGAGCTGCATGATGATGGAGGCGGTGATATAGGGGCCGACGCCGAGCATGACCACCGAAAGATTTTCCAGCACCCCGCCGGAGAAGATATTTAAGAGGCCAAAGAACTGATTGCCGGCAAGAAAATCTTTAAGCCGCCCCGGATCCACTCCCGGCACCGGGATGGCTGCCACCAAGCGGAAAATAACAAGGATAGCCAAAACAAATAGCACCTTTTTGCGAAGGTCGGAGAGCTTAAAAGCCATGAGGACTTTATCAAACATATTTTAGTGAGTGGTGCCGCCGGCGGCTTGGACCAGGCGCTGGGCTTGAGCCGAGAACAAAATTCCGCGGAAGTTGAATTTCTTCCGCAAGGCTGGCGCAGCAAGAATTTTCACTTGGGGCATCCGCCCTTTCATTTTACGAATTAAGTTTTTTTCGAGCAATGAGGCCGGAGTGATGATGGCGCCGCTCGAAAAATGCTTCTCGATGGCGTCAAGACTTACTACTGCCGGACGCGGTCGAAAACCGCGGAAGCTCCAGCCGCGTTTTTTGGGCAGCTTTTTTATGACATCACGCAGGGCCGGTCGGATTTTAGCCCCGGCCCGAGCTCGCTGGCCCTTGGTGCCGCGGCCCGACGTTTTACCCCGCTTGCCGCCGCGGCCCACCCTCTTCTCCCGCTTCAGATGAGTTTTAGGTTGTAGCTGATGCAACTGCATATCGAATGCTCAATTTTCAATCCATCAATGTTTGAAAATTTGAAATTGAAAATTGAAAATTACGCATTACGCCTTAAGTTGTTTTAGGGCCTCCATGGTGGCCATGGCGTTGGTTAGTTTGTTGGGGGTGCGCGAGAGGATCTTCGAGGAAACGTTGCTTATTCCGGCAAGCTCAACTACGGCTCGAACCGCACCGCCGGCCACGATTCCTGAACCGGCCGGCCGCGGCCGGAGCAAGACCCTGGCCGCAGAGAATTTGGCGCGCACCTCATGAGCAATGGAGCCGTTCGGCGTGACCGGCACAATGATCAGGTTCTTCCGCGCGCGGTACGCCGCTTTCTCAGTGGCGGCAGTAACATCGGGTCCTTTGGCTACGCCAACTCCGACCTTACCCTTGCGGTTGCCAATCACCACCGTGGCCCGGAAGCTAAAGCGCCGCCCGCCAGCCATCACCCGAGCCACCCGCCGCACATCCAAAAGCTTTCTCTCAAACTCGGTTCGCTCTCCTTCAGTGCGATTAATTCTCCTGTCTCGTCGTGGCATGCCAATTTTATTTACGAGCTTAAGCGAGTAACTATAAAATTGAGCACCCCCACACTCAAAATGGCATGATACCCTGCGTTACAGTGAGGGTAATTTAGGAATCGAATGGTTACTTGTGCCGTATCCTGGTGCATACTCGTGGGGTATCGAACGCTATGCCATTTTGAGTGTTGGGGGTGAAGATTTGGCAGCTGCGATTCCTCGCCTGGGCTTCAGAATCGCAGGCCAAGCCCTTCAAAATTTCAATCCACCTTGGCGGGCTCCTTCGGCCACTGCTTTTATAAGCCCATGGTACTTGTACCGACCCCGGTCAAAATGTACCTGGTGAATATTCTTGACGGCGGCTTTCTTGGCAATCGCTTCGCCAATCCACCGGGCTTTAGCCGGCCTAGTGAGGGGCTCTGCCTTTTTCCCTGGCTTCAGTTCAAGATCCGAAGCGCTGGCGAGGGTTCTGCCCCCTGCATCATCAATGAGCTGTGCAAAAATGTGGCGGTTCGAACGGAATACCGAAAACCGCGGCCGCTTGATTGTACCTCTTATCCGAGCACGTACTCTCTGCTTCCTGAGTTTTCGTTGTTCGTGCGTTTGCTGCATATTTACCTACGTAGCGGTGGTTACAGCTTTTTTGCCCGCTTTCCTTCGGATCACCTCCCCAAGATAGCGTATGCCTTTGCCTTTGTATGGTTCGGGAGGCCGAAGATGGCGGATATTGGCCGCGGTGTCTCCAACCAGTCCTTTGTCAATACCCGATACGGTGATGGTATTTTTCTCGGCGCGAAACGTAATGCCTGGCGGGGCGGCCACTTTGACCGGGTGGGAAAAGCCTAGGGCCAGGGTGAGGTTTGAACCATCCATAGAGGCGCGGTAGCCGATGCCTTCGATTTCGAGCTTCTTTTCAAAGCCATGACTCACTCCTTCCACCATTCCGGCAACCAAGGCACGCGTCAGACCCCAGAATTTGGGCGTACTCCGGCTTTCAATAATGGGCCTAGTTATGAGCGCGTTCCCTTTGATTTCAATATCAATCTCCGGTCGAATGATATGCTCTAGCGAGCCTTTCGGTCCGGTAATTACTAAAACGCGTCCGTCTTTGGCCGCGGTCACGCCAGGAGGCAGGGTAATATGTTTTTTACCGATGCGGCTCATGCCCAGACTATGCCAATAATGCTAATCTAATGCCAATCCGCAAATTGCGAATTGGCAATTCGCACAATTGGCATGAAATTCGTAGATTGGCATCGTAGTTTACCATATTTCAGCAATGGCCTCTCCACCCAGGCCTGATTTCCTCGCTTCCTCGCCACTCATCAAACCCTTGGAAGTAGATACAATGAGCAGCCCAAAACCCTGCCGCACCGGCCGGATCTCATCTTTTCTTAAATATAACCGGCGGGAAGGTTTGGACAATCTCCGGATGTGCGTTAAAGCAGGAGAGACGCCATCATAACGGAGTCCCACCTCGAGGAACTTCCGCACCTTGCGGCCTTTCTTCTCCATGTCGGAGATGTAATGCTTGGCCGCGAGGAGGCGAAGAATTCCCTCCTTGATTTTCGAATAAGGCAAAATAACCGTTGCCTTTTTGGCGCGGTAGCCGTTCCGGAGACGGGTAAACATGTCAGCAATGGGATCGGTCATATACGATGCCAATATGCGAATTTTATGCCAATTTACGAATTGCCAATTCGCATATTTGTAGATTCGCACACCATTCGTAGATTTGCATCATTGCTTACCAGCTTGATTTCTTAATTCCAGGTATTTCTCCTCTGTTTGCCAATTCTCGGAAGCAAATACGACATAAATCGAAATCCCTCAGGTATCCGCGCTTGCGCCCGCAACGGAAACACCGTCGGACGACCCGGGATTTGTACTTGGGCGGCTTTAGCGCTCGGGCAATAACCGATTGTTTGGCCATATATTCAGGGGCTAGCGGATAGCGTATAGGGGTTACGCCAGTGATTGCACACGAGCAACTCCATACGCTCGGCGCTATTCCCTATCCGCTAGGATTTAATGGGGAAACCAAGTAATTTCAGCAGGACAATACCCTCTTCGCGGTTATGGGCTGTAGTCACCACGGTGACTTCCAGACCAAAAATGAACGGCACATCTTCGCCGATCATCTCAGGGAACACGATATGCTCCCGGAAACCGATTGTCAAATTGCCTCGGGCATCAAACGATTTTGGCTCAAGCCCCTGAAAATCGCGCTGACGAGGAATGGCGACGTTCACAAGACGGCCCAAAAAATCCCACATCCTTCGGCCGCGGAGGGTGACACGATACCCGATGATCAGCCCGCGGCGTGTCTTAAAGGCGGCTATGGCCTGACGGGCTGGTCTGGGCGAAGGCTCTTGCCCGGTGATCAAAGCTAAGGCGTGACGCACTATGGACATCTGTTTTTCATCCCGCAGCCGGCCCACTCCGCTATTCACAACCACTTTCGCAATCCGAGGAACAGCCATGGCATTCTTATAGCCGAACTGCTTCTGTATCGCGGGGATCACCTCTTTCCGATACTTTTCTTGCAAAGTTGCCATAAAACTCCGAAGCACGAAATCCTAAATCCTAAATCACCGCACCATCCCGAACGAAGTGAGGTTAGAGTGCGCGACCCCGTACTTCCGCGAACAAATCGCCATGATTTGCTGAGTAATTAGTTCGGAAGGTACGGGACCCTCGCCAACTTCACGCTCCCTTCGGTCGCGGAAGTTGCGGGGCAAACCCCAATGTCCTAAATTCCAAATCCAAAACATTTTTGGAATTTCTAATTTTGGATTTGTTTCGGATTTCGAATTTAGAATTTCGGATTTCATAATGTTTTCCCGCACTTCTTGCACTTCCGCGCCTTCTTACCGGTCTCATCCCACATGTAGCCGACCCGCGTGGGCTTGCCGCACGAAGAGCAAAGCACCTCGACCGCCGATGAGGAAATAGGGGCAGGAAAAAGCATAATCTCGCCCTTCCTGTCCTGACGCCGCGATCGGCGGTGCTTCTTTTTTAAATTTACGCCCTCTACGAGGATACGCTCTTGGGTCGGGAATACCCGAAGCACCTTGGCCAATTTGGCGCGGTCCTTGCCGGATAGGATTTTTACTGTGTCACCTTTGTGTACTTTCACGATTAGAGATTAGAGATTAGAGATTAGAGATTAGTCGAAACTAGTCTCTAGCCGCTAGTCTCTAACCGCAGTCAAACAACCTCTGATGCTAACGAGATGATCTTCGTGAATCCCCTCTCGCGAAGCTCGCGGGCGACTGGCCCAAAAATGCGCCCGCCCTTGGGCTCCAAACCATCCACTATGACCGCGGCGTTATCGTCAAACCTTACCACGGTGCCATCGGGACGCTGATGGGGGTGCCTCTGCCTGACGATCACCGCCCGCACGACGTCTTTTTTCTTGACTGGCTTGCGGGGTTCGGCGAGTTTCACCGAGGCTACCACCCTATCTCCAATCTCGGCATAGCGGCGGTGCGATCCGCCGAGCACCCGAATGACCTGGATAAGCTTGGCTCCGGAATTGTCTGCGACTTTTAACATTGAGCGTGTTTGGATCATGGCCAATTAGTCATGAAGCAAGAATTATGAATCATAATTCTTGACTCATTCTTCATGTTTCTGACGCCCCGACCCCCATCTCTTCAACGGCGGCCCGCCGAACAACCTCAACAACTCGCCAGCGTTTATCTTTGGAGACCGGTCGCGTCTCCTGTATGCGCACCACATCACCAACATGGCAACTCCCGGCCTCATCAATGTGAGCCTTGTATTTTTTGGAGATGCGATAAAATTTCCTGTACTTGGGATGCTGCTTTAGGCGATCCACGCGGACTACCACCGTATGCTGCATCTTGTTTGATACAATAATTCCCTGAAGTATACGCATAATGCTGGCAAATACCTTAACGAAACTGTGAAACCAACTTTCGCATATTAGTACGGTCTCGCGTTTTGCGGCTCTCTCTAAGAAGGCCGCCCTTCCTTGAGGATGGTGAGGATCCGGGCGATATCTTTGCGCACGAACCTCAACTCTTTAACATTCTTAACCTTTTTTTGACGAAGCAACACTTGCAATTCTTCACGGCGAAGACGCTTGTCACGAAGCAGCTCCCGGAGTTCACCACTGGATTTTTTTCTCAATTCTATGGTTTTCATGGCGTGTCATTTCCGGACAATCCTCGTCTTTATCGGCAACTTGTGGGCCGCGCGGCGGAGCGCCTCTTCGGCGACCTCTTCGGCTACGCCATCCATTTCCAAGAGAATCCGCCCCGGCCGCACGGGAAACACGTAATGGTCCACTGATCCTTTGCCGCCGCCGAGAGTCACCTCGGGCGGCTTTCTGGTTACCGGTTTGTCGGGAAATACCCGAATCCATACTTTGCCGCCGCGCTGAATGTGATGGGTGATGGCCCTACGTGCGGCCTCAATCTGCCGGGCGGTAAGCCAACACGCCTCTTCGGCTTTCAGGCCGAAACTGCCGAAGGCCAAATCCGTCCCCCGCGTCTCAATGCCCCGCGAACGGCCGCGGAACCATTTCCTATGCTTGACTTTTCTTGGTTGAAGCATACTACTTTCTACTTTCTACTTTCTACTTTCTCGTCCTTGAACACCTCACCTTTGTAAATCCACACCTTGATGCCGATGGTGCCGTAAGTAGTCTGGGCCTCGGTGAAGGCATAATCAATTTTGGCGCGAATGGTCTGCAGGGGGATGCGGCCGCGCTTGACCCATTGAACCCGCGACATTTCGGCGCCATCCAATCTTCCCGAAAGCATGATTTTAACGCCCGGCACCTCCTTGTGCGATATCACTTTATCAGCGGTTTGCTTCAGGATTCGCCGGAAGCGGACACGCTTTTCGATGTCCTCGCGGATTTGTTCGGCCACAATCGCGGCCTCGGTATCTGGGGAACGCACCTCCTCAATAGTAAGTTTCAGCTCCCGCCCTTGGGGCGAGGCTCGCCCCGACGGGGCGGCCCGCTTTTCAGTTTGGCCATATGAGCGCTTCTTTATAGAACGGATCTTTTTTTCAACATCCTTTTTTAATTTCTCAATGCCCTCGCCGCCGCGGCCAATGAGAATCCCGGGCCGCGAAGTTTTGATAATGATATTAAGAGTATTGGGCGAACGTTCGATCTCGATGGAAGACACATGCAGCCCGGCCAGACGCTGGCGGAGCCATTCGCGAAGCAGGGTGTCCTCTTTGAGGTAGACGCGGAAGCTCTTGGCGCTGAACCACCGCGACTTCCAGGTCGTGGTCTCGCCGAGGCGGAAAATGTAGGGATGGACACGGTGGGTCATATGGCTTTGCGCCGGAACAATCTCTGGATAAAGTCTCTGGGCTTGGTTGCCACCTTAGGCCTGGCGCGATGTCCAGTTGTCTTCAAAGTTTCACGCTCTTCGCGCTCAACATCAGCCGGTACACCCTTCTCCATCTTATCACCACGCACCACTGCAATTTCGGATTTGCGCGGCCGGAGGCGCGATGGAAGCTTCTCCAAACTTTCCAGCACCACCGTGACGTGACTGGTGCGCTTGCGAATGGGGAAAGCCAGCCCATGCCAGCGGGCTCTCCTCCGTTTTAGAGTCGGCCCTTCATCCACACGGATGTCGGATATTACTAAAGTTTCCGGAGTATTTATCCGGAAGTTGTGTCGGGCATTGGCCGCAGCGGAACGCAGGAGCTTTAAAAGGGGAAAGGCAGCGCGGCGGGTAAGGAAGCGTAGGGTGCGCTCGGCCTCAGGCAGGCTCTTGCCGCGAAGGGCCTGAGTTACCAGACGCACCTTGCGGGGCGAGAGGCGGAGGTAATTCAGTTTGGCGATAATCTTCATAATAGAGTGTTCGCGAATATACGAATTTGTATATTCGCGATTACTCATGGGGTTTTAGGTTTCTCGACTGCGACCTGCTGGGCTTTTTGTTCGAGCTCGCGTTGCATCCGGCCGCCGTGTCTCACAAACTTACGGGTTGGCGCAAATTCGCCTAGGTGATGCCCCACCATCGCCTCGGTGATTTTTACCTCAATGAATGTCCGGCCATTGTGAACGCCAAAGGTATAACCGATCATCTCGGGGGTGATGGTTGAATCGCGGGCCCACGTTTTGATAGCCGTACCCGATCCGGGTTTAACCCGCGCCATCCATTTGGGGATGCTGGGGTGGACATAAGGACCTTTTTTCAAACTTCTGGTCATAGCAGATATCTTCTGCGTCCCTTCGGCGTACTCATCAGCGACTTATCAGCGGAAGGCTCTTCCGCTGATCCAACGCTGATTGGCACGCTGATTTAACGCTGAATTCAGGCATTATTTTCTTCTCTGCAAAATGAGCCTGTCCGACCATTTCTTCTTCCTTGTTTTTACGCCTCCGGTGATCTTGCCCCACATTGTCTTGGGACGCCGTGTGCCGCGCGGGGCCCGGCCCTCGCCGCCGCCGTAGGGATGATCCCGCGGATTCATGGCTGATCCGCGAACCGTCGGCCGAATACCGAGAAGTCTGGAACGTCCAGCCTTACCAATAGTCATCAGTGACCACTCCGGCTTTGAAAGAGAGCCAACGGTGGCCCAACTTGGAGATGGTACCATGCGGATTTCACCGGAGGGAAGCTTCAACTGGGCATATCTCCCTTCTACCGCCACGACCTCGGCACCGACGCCGGCTGATCGCACGAGCTGGGCCCCCCGGCCCGGCGCGAGCTCCACGTTGAATACAAAAGTGCCGACGGGAATGGCTGAAAGAGGCAGGCGGTTGCCGACTTCAATCGCAGCTTTTTCGGAGACGACGAAGTGAGATCCGGCTCGCCAGCCCTGCGGCGCGAGCACATACCGCCGCTCGCCATCGGCGTAGCAGACAAGGGCGATGAAACTCGTACGGTTAGGATCATACTCCAACGACTCGACAACGGCCGGGATGTCTTTCTTGTCGTATTGCCAATCGATCAGACGGTATAATCTCTTCACTCCGCCGCCCTTGTGGCGGGTGGTGATGCGCCCCTGAGCGTTGCGGCCCACGGCGCGCTTGAAGCCGCTAGTCAGCGGTTTGAACGGTTCATGACGAGTCAAAACGGTCGTATCGATCATCTCGGCTTGGCGGCGACCCGGTGATGTAGGTGAATATTTCTTCATAGAGTGTTCGCGAATATACGAATATACAAATCCGCATTCGTATATTGGTCCCGCAACTTCCGCGACCGAAGGGAGCGAGAAGTTGGCGAGGATCCCGCATCTCCCGAACTGATGCGCCGTGATGGTAGGGAGTCAGTATCGCGGCAGTGCGGGATCGCGCACTCTAACCTCACTTCGTTCGGGATGGTGCGGTGATATATTCGTTTTTGATTTGTATATTCGCGATTACTCATTATGTAAATTCTATGCTTTGGCCCTTTCTCACTTTAACCATGGCTTTCTTGAATCCCGGCGCATGGCCCTCAATCCGGCCAAGACGCACTCTTTTGGGACGCTTGGATAGGATCCGAACCCGCTCGACATTGACGCCGTAGCGATCTTCCACCGCTTGTTTCACCAGAAGCTTATTGGCGTCGGGACGAACGCGAAATGCGTACCAGCCATGCGCTCCGGCGGCTGAAGTCTTCTCCGTAAGATGCGGGGCAATAATCACGCCGATGATGCGCCTGCCCTGAGTCCTGTCGAAGGGCCGCTCGCCCTTTGGACGAGTCGTGCGCTCGGCCGCTGGGGTGGCCGGCCTTGGTTCGACCCGCTTCTCTCTTGCGGCGGCCGGCTTTTGTCTTTTGAAACGATTCAGGATGGCAATCATGCTTATGAGCTTAGGCGTTTGACAAGAATTTCAATGCTCGACTTCGGCAGAACGACATACTTGCGGCTGATGACATCAAGGGCGGTAACGTTCCTGGCTTCCTCAAGCTCGACATAGGCAAGATTAGAGAGAGCCCGCTTCGTCTCCGGCGCAGTCTCCGCCAGGAGCACGAGCGAGCGCGGTCGCTCGCCGGCAAGATCGGCGAACCCCCTGATCTTGGCCAGGCTCCGGAAGACCTTCACCGCTTCTTTGGTTTTGGGCGTCTCGAATTTCAATCCATCGAGCACCAGCACCTCCTGATCCCGGAGCTTGGCCGAAAGCACGGTAGCTAAGGCACGCGCCGCCATTTTTTTATTTATTTTTTTCTTGAAATTGCGCTCCTTGGTCGGACCATGAGTAACTCCTCCGCCCCTCCATATGGGCGAACGGATTGAGCCGTGCCGCGCCCGACCCGTGCCTTTTTGACGCCAGGGCTTTCTGCCTCCACCCCTGACCTCGCCGCGCCCTTTGGCATGGGCCACTGTCGGCCGACGATTGGCCATTTGGCTCGTCACTACCTGGTGGACCAAATCGGCATTCCACGGTAATGCAAAAACTTTCGGCAACTCTATTTCGCCGGCTTCTTTACCTGATTGATTGTAGATCTTGACAGTTGACATATACAATGGTAAGATGGGAACCAGCAGTCGAAAGGAGGCAGCAATGAAAGACTTCGGTAATGGCGTCTGGTTCTTCGATGACTTTGACGGCAAGACCTTTGGAGCGACGCTCTCTGAATTCAAAGCGCAGCATCCAGAACTCGCAGTTACCGCCATGACTCCCGTCTATGGGAACGTCTCGATCCCACGAGGTGGCGGAAGTCGGCTAGACCTCATCGGTTACCTCGTCAACACCGAGTATAGGTAGTACCTGGCTTCCGCTTGCCGCGCCGGCGCCATGATCCGAAACGTCGTGGCGCTTTTCTTTTTCCCTCCCCACTCCAGAGGCGAGAAGGCTTGCCATTTCGATAGGCAAGGGAATGTGCTTTTGAGACCATGCGAGGCGAACCAGCATGGTGGTCCGACGTTACGTCGGACCTGGTTCGCCGAGCGCTGAGCGAGTTCCGTCGCTGGACGGAACGAGCGTGTCGAAAAAGTACATTCCCTTGCCTATCCCCTGATTTCAAGCAACGTTCCCCTTCTCCCCGGTACTGCTCCTTTCACCGCAATCAACTGACGTTCCGTGTCAACCTTCACCACCTCCAAATTTCTCACCGTAACCCGCTCCCCGCCCATCCGGCCGGCCATTCTCCTTCCTTTGACCACTCTTTGCGGCCAGGTGGAGCCGATGGATCCAGGTTGGCGATGAGCATGCTTGGTGCCGTGGGTGGCTGGCGCGCCGTGGAAGCCGTGGCGCTTGACCACGCCCTGGAAGCCCTTGGCTTTAGAAATGCCGGCAACTTTTACCATGTCGCCTTCCTGGAATTGCGTGACATCAATAGTCTCGCCGCGCCCCTTCCCGGACATTCCGCGGGCCTCTCTTAAAACCTCAAAATTTCCCAACCCCTGCCAGGCCATGCGCTGCGGCTTGGCAATGCGCTTCCCCTTGCGCGATCCAAATCCTAACTGGAGAGCCGGGTAGCCGTCTTTTCCTTTGGTCTTGGCCTGGATCACGGTAAGCGGTCCGGTTTGAATAACCGTCACGGGAATCGCGTTACCCGCGACATCAAAGACCTGCGTCATCCCCAATTTTTTACCCAGAAGAAACTTCATATTCGGCCAACAAAAAAACGGGCAAAGCCCGGCTTTTTGCTTTGCCATAAAAGCCGGTTTCTAATTACCACCTAATCGATTCATGCCTTGCAACTAAGGTCGCTCCTTATCTTTCGACGCGGCTCAAGATCCTCATCCTGAGCTTGTCGAAGGATGACAACTGGAGGGAGTGATGGTGCATCACTCTCCGGTTCCAACGTGCAAACGCTAGAACTGGACGGTGATCCATGAGATCCCTCGCTTCGCTCGGGATGAAGTCTTTGTATCGAAATTTTCTTCGCCGAAGGCTCAAAAATTTCGACAAAAACTTCACATCTTAATTTCCACATCAACGCCGGCCGGTAAAGTCAGATTCATCAAAGCGTCAATGGTCTTGGGGGTGGGATTGACAATGTCAATGAGGCGTTTATGCACCCGCATCTCAAATTGTTCCCGGGCATCCTTATGAACGAAGGTGGAGCGGTTGACAGTGTATTTGCGGATTTCGGTCGGCAGCGGCACCGGGCCGATGACTTCGGCGCCGTGGCGTCGGGCGGTGTCCACGATCTGTTTCACCGAGGCGTCAATGATCTTATGATCATAGGCCCGGATGCGAATCCGGATGCGGGGCTTGAGTTCGGCTTCCTTTTCCTTTTCCTTTGCCTTTGCCTTCGCTTTTGCCTCGGGGCTTACCATCTTGGAAAGAGCTACCTCCCTAGTTGGTTAGTTTTCTAGTTCCACGGCATCCCTTCGCTCCCTAGTCAACCAGCCAACCAGCAAACTAGTCAATTTCATTTTAATATCTTAGTAACCACTCCCGCGCCCACTGTTTTTCCTCCCTCTCTTATGGCAAAGCGCTGACGCTCCTCCAGGGCCACGGGAACAATCAACTTTACGATGAACTGCACGGTGTCGCCGGGCATGACCATCTCTGTTCCTTGCGGCAGGCTGACCTCCCCGGTCACATCCGTGGTGCGGAGGTAAAACTGGGGTTTGTAACCGGCGAAGAAGGGCGTATGGCGCCCGCCTTCCTCTTTGGTCAGAATATAAACTTCGGACTCAAATTCGGTATGCGGCGTCACGGAACCGGGCTTGGCAATCACCTGCCCCCTTTCCACGTCCTCTTTTTTAAGACCGCGCAACAGTATCCCGGCGTTATCGCCGGCAATGCCCTCATCCAAGGATTTATTAAACATCTCGATGCCGGTGATAATGGTTTTTTGCGTCTCCCGGAGGCCAATAGCCTCTACCTCGTCGTTAAGCTTGATCTTGCCGCGCTCAATCCGGCCCGTCACCACCGTGCCCCGTCCCTCGATGGAGAAAACATCCTCGATGGGCATAAGAAAGGGTTTATCCACTTCCCGGACAGGATCGGGGATGTATTCGTCCAGGGCTTTGGCCAGTTCCATGACGGGGGAAGCCGCAGGGTCATCTTTGGACTTGACCTCCAGAGCCTTCAAGGCTGAGCCGCGAATGATCGGAACCTGGTCGCCGGGAAACTCATACTTTTTCAAAAGTTCACGCACCTCGGCTTCAACCAAATCAACCAGCTCTTTGTCTTCGACCATGTCCACCTTGTTCAAAAACACCACAATAGCCGGCACGCCCACCTGCCGGGCAAGAAGAATGTGCTCCCGGGTCTGAGGCATGGGACCGTCCACGGCCGAAACCACCAAAATCGCACCGTCCATCTGCGCCGCGCCGGTGATCATATTCTTGATGTAGTCGGCGTGTCCGGGAGCGTCAATGTGGGCGTAGTGGCGCTTCGCCGTCTCGTATTCGGAATGATGCAGGGCAATAGTAATCCCGCGGGCCTTCTCCTCTGGGGCGTTATCAATCTGATCCACTGTTTCCACTCGGGCCTGAAATCCGGCCAAATGCAAAATTTTGGTCAGGGCCGCGGTGAGTGTAGTTTTACCGTGGTCCACATGACCAATTGTGCCGACGTTTATGTGAGGTTTGGTGCGTTCAAACTTAGCGGCCATGCAAAGATTTGCTTACTCTTAAGCGTACATCCAGCGTGCTAATCATCGAGAAATCAGCGATATAGCGCTGATAAAACGCGAAACGGAACGCTGATCCGACGCAGAAAAGAAGCGTTTTAAGAAGCTTTAATGAAGACAACAAATCCAATCTTAACAAAGCACCTCGGCGTGGTCAAGAGGTGGGGTGCCGAATTTACAGCGGCAAATCCTCCAGGCGGATAGTGGTGGGGTCGGCGTGGGAGGATGGCAGATCGGATGGCGGGGAGGACTCGGCGGGAAAATGCGGCTGGTGGCCTCCCACTTCCTCGAGCACGGCGTTGACACTCTCCCACTCGCCGGCGCGACCTGCGAGCGGACTGGCATGGCCGGGATTCTTGCGCTCCCCGACGAGAGCAGCGTAGTCCTGGAAACGCATAAGCACGTACTCCGGCCGGCCGCCCTCCACCACGACGTAGCGCTCGCCGTTTTGCATTAAGGGTTTAAATTGGTCAAACATATTCGCTCACGCTCAAAATATTTGATTTTTAACTTTATCTGGTTTTCCCTTCTATAATCCCCTGGACGATATTCGCCGGGACTTCCTCATAATGATCGAACTCCATGGTAAAGGAGGCTCGTCCCTGGGTCAAGGACCGCAGTGTGGTGACATAGCCGAACATCTCTGCTAACGGCACTTTGGCCTCAATGACTTTGATACCCAGACCCCGATCGGTCATGCTGTCAATCCGCGCGCGCTTGGCGTTCAGGTCCCCGGTAACCTCGCCCAAAAAATTCTCGGGAGTAACCGCCTCAATACGCATGACGGGTTCGAGCAAAACCAAACCCGCCCGCCGGCACGCCTCCTGGAAGGCAATAGAGCCGGCAATCTTGAAAGCCGCCTCCGAAGAATCCACCTCGTGGAACGAGCCGTCATAGAGCGTAACTTTAATGTCGACCATCGGGTAGCCGGCCAGCACCCCCCTGTCCCTAGCCTCGCGAACGCCCTTTTCCGCCGCGGGTATGAACTCGTGCGGAATGATGCCGCCTTTGATGGCATCCACGAATTCGAACCCTTGGCCCCGCTCCTGCGGTTGAACCTTGAGCCAGACGTGGCCGTACTGTCCCCGACCGCCGGACTGACGAATGTATTTACCCTCGGCCTCGGCTTCGGCCTTGACCGTCTCCTTGTAGGCCACCTGCGGCCGGCCGACATTGGCCTCCACGGAAAATTCGCGCCGCATCCGCTCAACAATAATTTCCAGATGCAGCTCACCCATGCCCGAGATTATGCTCTCGCCGGTCTCCGGATCACCCTTGATCTTAAAGGTCGGATCCTCTTCCGAGAGCCGGCGGAGGGCCAGGCCCATTTTTTCCTGATCGGCCTTGGTTTTGGGCTCAATCCTGAGCGAAACCACAGGTTCGGGAAACGTGATTTTTTCAAGAAGAATGGGCTCGCCGGGATCGCAAAGAGTATCCCCGGTGTGGGTGTTCTTAAGCCCAACAATGGCCCCGATATTGCCGGCCTCTATTTCCGCCAGCTCCTCGCGGCGATTGGCATGCATCCGCAGGATCCGGCCCACACGTTCCTGCTCGCCCGTCGTGGCATTCAATATATACGTTCCGGCCCGAAGAATACCGGAGTACACCCGGAAGTAAGTGAGCTGGCCCACGAAAGGATCGGACTGCAGCTTAAAGGCCAGTGCCGCAAACGGAGCTTGATCTTCGGCTCTCCGCTCTTCTTCCGCGCCGCTTTTGGGATTTAGGCCCTTAACCGGCGGCATATCCACCGGGGAGGGCAGATAATCCACCACGGCATCAAGAATGAGTTCGACGCCCTTGTTCTTCAAAGCTGATCCAGAGAGCACCGGGACAAGCTTGTAGGCCAGAGTTGCTCGCCTCAGAGCGGATTTGAGCTCAGTTGTGGCAATCTCTTCGCCGTGGATATATTTTTCGGTGAGCCGCTCGTCGGTCTCGGCAATTTTCTCAACCAGGCGATGACGCCACTCCTCGGCCACAGCCGCGAGCTCCTCGGGGATCGGGGAACGCTCCACCACCTCGCCGTGCTCTCCGCTGAAGCGCACGACCTGCCGGGCGAGAATATCAATCACTCCCTCAAAGCTTTGTTCAAGTCCTAATGGGATGGCGATGGCAACGGCATTGGGAGTTAAACGCTCATGAATGGATTTAAGCGACTTTTCAAATGAGGCGCCCATACGGTCGAGCTTGTTTATAAAGCAGATGCGCGGAACCTTGTATTTATCGGCTTGACGCCACACTGTTTCGGACTGCGGCTCCACGCCGGCCACGCCATCAAAAACCACCACCCCGCCATCCAAAACGCGCAAGCTCCTCTCCACTTCAACGGTAAAATCCACGTGCCCGGGCGTGTCAATAATGTTGATACGATACTCATTTTCTTTAGTAACTGGTAACTGGTTACTAGTTACTAGATAAGAGGGCGTCCAGAAGACGTTCGTCGCCGCAGCGGTGATGGTGATGCCGCGCTCTCGCTCCTGCTCCATCCAATCCATCACCGTCGTGCCCTCATGCACCTCGCCGATCTTGTAGGAAATTCCGGCGTAAAACAAAATCCGCTCGGTAACGGTAGTTTTTCCGGCGTCTATGTGGGCGATGATACCGATGTTTCTTGTTCTTTCGAGTGGATACTCTCGAGCCACAAAATTAAAAATTAAAAGTTAAAAGTGTAAAGTTGCAGTTCAAAGTTCAAAATTTTGAACTTTAAATTATAATTTTAAACTTTACATTTTTAACTTTTAACTTGAACGTAAGCGAACTTACCAAGCAAAGTGGGCAAACGCCTTATTTGCTTCTGCCATTCTATGCATATCCTGCTTGCGTTTGATGGCCGGACCTTCGTTTTTGGCCGCCAGCATAATTTCTTCAGCCAGTTTCTCGGCCATGGGTTTGCCGGTTTTTGACTTAGCGGCCTTGATTATCCAGCGCAGCGCCAATGCCACCCGGCGCTTAGGAGTGACCTCCCGCGGGACCTGATAAGTGGCCCCGCCAATGCGCCGGGCCTTGATTTCCAAAAGCGGGGAAGCATTCTGCATGGCGCGCTGAAACACCAGCAAAGAATCCTCCCCGCTCTTTTTGGCCACAATATCAAAAGCGCCGTAAACAACTTTCTCGGCAGTGATTTTCTTGCCCTGGCGCATGACGTAATTGATGAGCTTGGCCACCAAGGCATTGTCGTATTTCAAATCCGGCTTTATTTCGCGCTCTACTTTTCGTTTCCGACGCATACTATAAATAAAATCCGAAATTCGAAATTCCAAACACGTTTGGGATTTGGGATTTGGAACATTGGGATTTGTTTAGGATTTCGGATTTCGTGCTTAGGGTTTAGGACGTTTGGTTCCATATTTTGATCGCTGCTGTTTTCTCGCTTCCACCCCGGCAGCATCGAGTACTCCGCGGACAATATGATAGCGTACTCCGGGCAAATCTTTCACCCGTCCGCCGCGGATCAAAACCACAGAGTGTTCCTGCAGGGTGTGGCCCTCGCCGGGAATATAGGCCGTAACCTCGAGACCATTGGTCAGCCGCACCCGCGCCACTTTGCGCAGAGCCGAATTCGGCTTCTTGGGGGTCATGGTCGTAACCTTGATGCACACCCCGCGTTTGAAGGGCGAGGGATAGGAAACAGGCCGATTCCTTAGAATGCCAAAACCGCGCTGGAGCGCCGGCGCCTTGGACTTATAACGGCGGGGTTCACGTCCCTTCCTGATAAGTTGACTTATGGTCGGCATTGAAGAAGTAAGAATAACTCTACGAGTATAGAGAAAGTGTGCCTCGCCGTCAACCCATTCGACAAGCTCAGGGTTGACACTGAGCTATGTCGAAGTGTCAACATTAGCCGGCCAGGTTAATCCCAGTGATGAGACGAAAGAGCATCGCGACTACGGGAAGAATCCAGTGCGCGAAATAAATGATGAAGAAAAGCAGGATGACAAACCCGAATTGTTCGAGCATCATTTTTAGAGCCGTCGCCTGATGGGGCAGAATTGAGAAAAGGACTTTTGAACCATCTAGAGGCGGAATGGGCAGGAGATTGAAAACAGCCAGAATCAAATTGATTAAGGCAATTGAACTCATGATGGCTATGAGGGCGGAAGACGCATTGCCGAGCGCCGGGCCCCAAAATTCAGCACTCCTCACCACTAATCCGAAGATTAGAGCTACAAGTATGTTGGCGGCTGGACCAGCCACGCCGACAATAGCCGAGCCGACATCTTTATTTTTCACTTGGAGATAATAAGGATTGTAGGGCACAGGTTTGGCCCAGCCGATGATAATGCCGCCGAGGAGGAATGAGGCCAGCGGCACGAGAAAAGAACCAACTGGGTCAAGATGCTTCAGCGGGTTCAGAGTCAGCCGGCCGGCGTATTTGGCCGTGGGATCGCCCAGGGCATAAGCGGACAGGCCGTGAGAGACCTCATGAATGACCACGGAGAAAATCAGAATGGCCAATTGAAAAACAAGAGTGATTGCAGAATCCATAAACTCCAAAACTCTAAATCCTAATTTCTAAATCCTAAACAAATTCAAAATTCAAAACTCAAAATTCAAAACACGCTTTGAAATTTGGATTTTGGTCATTGGGATTTGTTTAGAGATTAGAGTTTAGGGCTTAGGATTTCAGCAACAGACTGCTTGAAACTAATAAGTAACTCTGATACGATGAGCGTTGTCTCGTTTGTTTACACACGAAAGATACTATGCGCGTCTGTGCCGTCTGCGGCAAGGGTTCGATCATGGGCGGAAAGAGGAAGCTCCTCCGCGGACATTACAATCTTACCAAGAAAGAGCGTAAATACCCTAACCTGCAGTGGGTCCGCTTGGCATCCGGCAAAAGAGTCAAAGCCTGCACCCGGTGCATCAAGAATCTCCATAGAAAATGATCGGCTGATGACTCCGGTTCTTCTCACACAAGTTAAAACGCGAGATGGCATGGTCCTTGATGGAATTGTTGTCCGGCCGCGGCGCAAAACGAAAACGGCACTGGTGTGGCTGCATGGTCTCTCCTCGCGCTTCTCATCGGGGCAACCACTCATCCGTGAGCTTTCAAGGCGCTCGGCCCGAAGTGGCATTACTTACCTCAAATTCAGCACCCGCGGGCATGACAGAGTCGCCCGCGACCGAAAGCGTTTTATAGGCTCGGCTTTTGAGAAATTTGAAGACTGCGTCCTGGATATTCGCGCCATCGTCAATTTGGCCAAGCGCCTAGGCTGCCGAAACATTATCCTGGCCGGCCATTCCACCGGAGCCAACAAAGCGCTATATTACCTTTACAAAACCCGCGATCATTCGGTCCAAGGGCT
>CAYIKH010000007.1:20833-22109 GCA_964363965.1 uncultured Candidatus Saccharibacteria bacterium | reverse complement strand
TCGCCTCGTAATGCCGCACGAAAGTTTTGAATCAATCGGTAAGCGCGCCCTCCGGCTGCACAAATATGCCGGCGGGAAATTTGCTATTGCCGCAAAAGTGGCGCTAAAGAACGCGGCTGATTTGAAACTCGTCTATACCCCGGGAGTGGGCGCGGTGAGCTCGTACCTGGCCGCTCATCCCGGCGAGCTCCGCGACTACACGATGAAGGGCAATAGCGTGGCCGTGGTCTCGGACGGCTCATCAGTGCTCGGGCTCGGCAATATCGGGCCGGCCGGCGCTCTTCCGGTAATGGAAGGCAAATGCGTTATTTTCAAAAAATTCGCCGGCATTGACGCGGTGCCAATAGTGCTCAATACACAGGACAGCGACGAGATCGTCCGCGTGGTAAAAGCCATTTCCCCGGCCTTCGGCGGCATCAATCTTGAGGACATCTCGGCTCCGCGCTGCTTTGAGATAGAGGCGCGGCTGAAAAGGGAGCTTTTGATTCCGGTGATGCACGATGACCAGCACGGAACGGCCATCGTGGTGCTCGCCGGGCTTTTGAATGCGCTTAAGGTCACAGGAAAATCACTCGCGCGGATCAAAATCGCCATCAATGGCGCAGGCGCCGCCGGCACGGCCACGGCCAAGCTCCTCTGCCTCGCCGGGGCGCGAAACGTGATCGTATGCGACCGCAACGGCACTATCTACCGCGGCCGGAGGGGGCTCGGGAAGTATAAAGGCGAGCTGGCCCGGCTGACCAATCCGAAAAACGAGAAAGGCGACCTGGCTTCGGCCATGCGCCACGCCGATGTCTTCATTGGCCTCTCCGGGCCTAATCTCGTTTCCGAGGCCATGGTGCGCTCGATGGAGCGCTCGGCCATTGTTTTTGCCCTAGCCAATCCCATCCCCGAGATTATGCCTGATGCGGCCAAGAGAGCAGGTGCGCGAGTTATCGCCACAGGCCGGAGCGATTTCCCCAACCAGATCAATAACTCCATCGTATTCCCAGGCGTCTTCCGCGGAGCGCTGGATAACCGCGTACGCGCCATCACCGATAAGATGAAACAGAAAGCTGCCTCGGCCATTGCCTCGCTCGTACCGCACCCCTCTCCCACTAAGATCATACCGAGAATGTTTAACCCGCGTTTGGTAAAGGCGATTGCGGCGGCGATACGATAACCCAGGTACTGGAGCGCCCAATTGCATTAAAATTGAAGTAAAAGAAACGCCGGGCACTCATGCTGAATACCCGGCAAAGCTAAACCACACTTACCGCCGCGCGAGGCGATGGGT
>CAYIKH010000007.1:0-20733 GCA_964363965.1 uncultured Candidatus Saccharibacteria bacterium | reverse complement strand
TCGCCGGTCTTGAGAACCTGCCAGAAGAGCTCCCATTCCCGCCGCGGCAGCAATGCCGCAAGGACAAACTGCGCGATATAGGCGGCGAGTATCACGGCAAGACCTAGCCGAAACGCCGGATGCTCCCGCGTCACGACCCGATCCTGGCTCACCGGGACCTGACGGGACAGAGGCACTCTTATAAGCCAACCGAGCCGACTGGAGATCGCCATGGCCCATCCCCGCTTCATGCCGCGCCGCCAGGCTTTCCCGGCCAGCGAGACACGCGTCCGATCATGCCCTATTCTACCGCGTAGCCCTCCTCACGCCTGCCGACGCCCTACTGATGCAAGAATGGTTCTCCCTCCTTTCGCGGACCGAATTTTCTTCCTGCCGCTGCGATTGAGATGATGCGGAGTACTGTAAAACAGTATACCACCAGCGGCACCGGGTGTGTACTTACAAGTCGTAGAGTGCAAGCGCGCGCCAGACACCGAGCCGTGTCAGTACGACACGGCTCTTTTTTATTAAATTGAAGCGGCGGGCCAGGCAAGTGGCCAAGGTCATTCGTTAACTGCTTTGACAAGCATGCTATGATGGAGTAAAAGGGCTGTTAACCCTCCGACAAATGGTTAGGTAATAAATATAAGGCGCGGGACAAAATGGCAGCTCGGAAGAAATTTAGCCCCGAAGAAGTCTATCAGAGGCTTGAACATCATCCTTTGTGGGTGGTTGAACATAGCCGCATCTGGCGCGACTTTAGGTTTGAAACCTTTACCCAGGCGCTAGAGTTCGTAAACCGTGTTGCCGAGGCGGCTAAAAAGATCGGCCACCACCCTAATATCTGGATGCACGAGTATCATTTCCTGCGTATCGAAAGCTACGATCATCTTACCGGCGGCTTGAGTTCCAAAGATGTTGAGCTGGCCGTAGCTGTAGATGGCCTTGCGGCCAAAATGGTAAAACGCTCGCGAAGAACCTCGAACCGGTAAGACCTTTGAGAAAGGAAAAGGGACATGACCATCACTTGGACCATAAACAAGGGAGAGCTTGATCTTCGGTTCGGACCCAAAGCCCTTGGGCCTGAATATAACAGCATTGGTTTTCCGCCGGCCTGGGATAATAGGCCGTGGATCGCCGCGAACTTTGTGGCTGACCAAAACGGGCTGGTGGTCGGCGACAATATCATACCCGAGCATCTCCTCGGCATCACCAGTCTTGAGGGTCAGAGACTTGAGCCGGATTCCGGCCGCGAGGCGGATCAAAGGCTTATGCGCGATCTTCGCGTAAGGGCCGACGCTGTGATGTGGGGCGCCAACACCCTTCGCCGCCAGCCGACGATCATTCCTGATCTTCAAGATGACGCAACACTCCATAACCTCCGGACTTCGCTCGGCTTTCCTTATTACCCGCCCTTGATCCTGGTGACAGATTCTGGCAACCTTGACTTCTCGCTCAAAGCCTTTCACACCGACAATCTCCGCACGATCGTGCTCACCAACGAGACGACCGCCCAGAAGCTCCAGCCGCTTAGCGCAGGCACAAAAGCCGAGATTATCGGCATCGGCAATCCTAACCTCAACATGTCAGCCGCACTGGAACGTCTTCGCAAGCAAGAGGGCATGCGTCGGGTGATCTGCGAAGGAGGCCATAAGCTTATCGTGTCTCTGCGCCGTGAAGGCGGGTTCCTTGATGAGGTGTTCGTGACCACTTCAAATGTGGCGATTGACCCGGCGCTGGTCCAAAACCCGAAGTATATGTTCAAATTCGAAAAAGAAGGCGCCGAACTCATCGCCTTCGGAAAAGCCGGCAAGTTCGAGTTCCGACGCTGGCGCTTCAATAAGCGCTCATAATCCCCCCACCGCTCCAGTCAGCCAAACTGGAGCTTTTTTATTGATATAAAAACCTCTATTGTCTACACTGAGGTTATGTCGGACGAGCTAAAACGTATAGAAAAATCTGCCGGTGACGAAATCCGGGCGGCCAAAAACCTCGAGGAGCTGGAGAAGCTACGCATTCAGTTTTTAGGCCGAGAGCGCGGGGCGCTGACTTTGATACTCCGCCGAATCAGTGAGCTTCCACTCGAGGAACGCGCCAAGATTGGCCAACGCGCCAATAAGCTTCGCCAGAAGATTGAGGCTCTGCTCGACGGACGCCAAAGCGCATTGAAGCAAGCCGTGTCCGAATCGGTGCTCCGGCGGGAATGGCTTGATGTCACGCGGCCAGGAATCAGGCCGGAGCGCGGGCATCTGCATCCGATCACCAAGGTTCTGCGCGAGATTGAGGCGATTTTTGCTTCAATGGGCTTTGTCGTGGCCGAAGGACCGGAGGTTGAGACCGAATACTACAATTTCGACGCTTTAAACATTCCCGAGCACCATCCGGCGCGGGATATGTGGGATACGTTTTGGCTCCGCCAAAACGAAATCAAAAATCAACCTTCGTCCCGAGCTCAGGTCGAGGGAAAATCAAAAATCAAAAAGAGCGAGCGGTTGTTGCTACGAACGCACACAAGCCCGGTGCAGATACGCTACATGGAGGCGCATAATCCGCCAATACGGATAATCTCTCCAGGAAGATGCTACCGCCATGAAGCCACGGATGCATCGCACGAAATCCAGTTTTACCAATTGGAGGGACTTATGGTGGACCGCGACATCTCCATTGCTAATTTCAAATCCATAATTCAGCAATTCTTCTCTCGGTTATTTGGCGAGGCCATAGAGATCCGGCTCCGGCCGAGCTATTTTCCGTTCGTTGAACCGGGGTTTGAGGTGGACATCAGAAGAAGTCAAAAGTCAACCTTCGTCCCGAGCTCAGGTCGAGGGAAAATCAGAAATCAAAAAGACGAATGGCTGGAGATTGCGGGGGCGGGAATGGTGCATCCAAACGTATTCAAGGCCGTAGGTTACAACCCGAAACAGTATCAGGGCTTTGCCTTTGGTATGGGGGTAGACCGAATCGCCATGATGAAATATAAGATTCCGGACATTCGACTTTTCCACTCTGGAGATCTCAGGTTTCTGAAGCAGTTTTAACTATGAAATTCAGCTACAACTGGCTTAAGGAACTGGCCGGCATTAAAGAGTCGCCGCAGAAGCTGACGGAGTTCTTGACCCTGCGGGCTTTTGAAGTGGAGTCGGCCACGAAGACCGGCGGTGATTGGGTACTCGATGTTAAACTGCTGCCCAATCGCGTGGCGGATGCCTCCGGACATGCGGGAATGGCAAGGGAAATAGCCACACTTAAGAAGTTAAAAATTAAAAGTCAACAGTCAAAAGTTATCGAAAGCAAAACGCGGAGGGCAAGTGATGTCCTGCGGGTGAAGATTGAAAATCCGGAAGATTGCCCACGCTATACTGCGCGGGTGATGACCGCGGTAAAAGTAAAGCCATCGCCGGCCTGGCTTAGACAGCGGCTTACAGTTTGCGGAATCCAAAGCATCAATAACGTCGTGGATGCGGCGAACTACGTGATGCTGGAACTCGGGCAACCGCTTCATGTTTTCGACATGGAGAAGTTAAAAGTTAAAAGTCAGAAGTCAAAAGTCATCGTCGTGCGGCGGGCCGAACATGGAGAAAAACTGCTGGCCCTCGATGAAAAAACATATCAATTGACGCCAGAGATGCTCGTGATTGCCGACGAGTTGAAACCGATTGCCATTGCCGGCATCAAGGGCGGCAAAGATTCTGGAGTCAGCACCAGAACTAAAACCATTGTGCTTGAATCGGCCAACTTCAATCCGGTGCGCGCCAGAATCGGCTCTCATCGCCTCGGCTTGAAGACCGACGCCTCCTACAGGTTTGAGCACGGCATGGATCCAAATCAAACCGCTCCGGCCATTGACCGCCTGGCCGAGCTTATTCAAAAAGTCGCCGGCGGCGAGATTCTGGCCGGCCAGATTGACGCTTACCCGAGACCGCCTAAGCCAAAAATAATTCTTCTCCGACCCGATCGCGCCAGCCGTTTAATCGGCGAAGCAATTCCCAGTTCGTTTTACGAGGCAAGCTTCAAACGCCTGGGCTGGAGTTATGCAAAGAAAGATGGCGACTATCTTGTCCGGCCGAGCACGGAACGGCTCGATTTGGAGATCGAAGAGGATGCAATCGAGGAAATGGTGCGGTTGTGGGGCTACGAGAAAATTAGGCCCTCGGCCCCGCGGATTGAAGCCAGATCCATCCTACCGAATGAGGCGCGGGCATGGGAAGAGAAAATTAAGGATATCCTTGTCGGCGCCGGCTTCACCGAGGCCTACGCCTATGTTTTTGCGAGCGATAAACTCCTTGGAGCCTTCGGCGACTCTCCCCAAGGGCTGCTTGAGATCGCCAACCCCACCAGCCTCGAGACGCATTATCTCTCCAACCACCCGGCCCGCCAGTACCTAAAAATGGCCGCGGACAATCTACGACATAATGATGCCGTAAGCGTTTTCGGGATTGCGCCGGGATTCACCCCGTTAGACGCCCGCACCGGAGGTGCGGCAGCTGCCTCAGGCAGCTTGCGTCTAACGGGGTTCAAGCCGGCGACAAGGCCGTCGCCAGAGATGCCGGCCAAGGAGAAAAGGTATCTAGTTATCATAAGGGCGGCCAAGGAGGCAAAGGGCAAAGATGGATCGGAGGCGTTCTACGAAGCCAAAGGAGTGCTTGACCATCTCTTTGAATCACTCGGCATGGCTGAACACTGGTACGATGATGCACTGAGGAGGGCGGAGCGGCGGCATGCCCATGCCCTTCACCCGCAGCGGACGGCAAAGGTTATGATCGGGAACGAATTTTTGGGCGTGGTTGCCGAGCTTCATCCGGCGGTCTCTGAACACCTCAAGGCCAAAGCCCGAATTGTTTTTGCCGAACTTGACTCTGAAAAGCTATGGAAGCTGGCGCGATCCGAGGCTGAATTTAGGCCCATCGGTAAATACCCGGTCGTGGTCCGCGACATCGCGATCATCATCACGGAAAACGTGAAAGCCGATGACGTGGAGGGCGTGATCCAAAATGCCGGCGGCGAGCTCCTCGTAGATTCGGACCTCTTTGATTATTTCCAGGACGAGACAATGACCGAAGTTGGCCAAAAGTCGCTGGCCTTCCATCTTGCCTTTCAGTCGCCCGAGCGCACCCTCACCGACGCGGAGGTGAACCGGATGTACAAAAAAATTGTCGCGGCGGTAAAGACAAAAGGCTGGGAGGTAAGGGGGTAGTCAATGATGAAAGATGACACGAAGGAACGGGTGGTTTCCTATTATGAGGCGACGCATCGCTGGTACCGACTTTTCTGGTACACTCCGGCGGACCTCGCGCTTCATTACGGCTTCTGGGATGAAACTACCCGAACTCGTTCTGACGCCCTCCGCAACGAAAATAGATTCCTGGCCGAAGTGGCGCAAATTCGGAGAACCGACTATATCCTGGATGCCGGCTGCGGTGTGGGTGGAAGCGCCATCTGGCTAGCCGAGCATTACGGCTGCCGCGTAATGGGGATCAGCATCAATCCCTCTCACATTGCAGCCGCGAAAGAGAATGCCGCTGAGAACAGCGTAGACCATCTTACGGCATTCGAAATCCGTGACTATACCGCCACCGGATTCCCCGATGGGGTGTTTGATGTGGTCTGGGCAATTGAGAGTTTCTGTCATGCCGCCAAACCAGAAAGGCTCTGGCGCGAGGTGTGGCGCATCCTCAAACCCGGCGGTAGGCTGATAGTCGCAGATGGCTTTCAGAGACATCCGGCAAGGAATAAAAAGGAGCAAAGAATTTTCACCGCATTCCTGAAAGGCCTGGCCGTCCCGCCACCGCTGTTTCTGTGGAAAGATCTCAAAGGGACGTTGGAGAAAATCGGTTTTCAGAATATCAGGCAGCGGGATATGACCCATGCCATTGCGAGATCGTCGCGGGGCATCTTTTGGCTCTGCCTCATGTGGACTCCACTCGTTCCAGTGACACTCATGTTGTATCCCCTTCGACCTCACTTCGTACGCATCATGTTCAATAACTGGCGCGCGGGCATTGCCCAGTGGAAAGCGCTGCGTCTGGGGCTCTGGAATTACGGCGTATACTGCGCCGAAAAAGTGCGCTGAAGTGTCTTGCAACTGACCCTAAAATCTGCTACTATGAAAGGGTAAAGATGGTGAGAAAAGTGGCTTAATTACTGAACTTATTTCGGTCCCGTCCCGCAGCACGCGCGACGGGCATTCGCATTAAAAATGGCCAAAAAAGAGGGAGAGAAAACGACTGAAAACAACACCGCCTCGGCGACTTATACCGCGAAGGACATCTATGTCCTGGAGGGTCTGGAGCCGGTGAGAAAACGGCCGGGGATGTATATTGGCTCCACCGGCATTGACGGTCTGCATCACCTGGTCTGGGAGGTCGTAGATAACTCCATTGACGAAGCTATGGCCGGCTTTGCCAAAAACATTGCCGTCACCCTACTTCCGGGAAACCGCGTCATGGTCGTGGATGACGGCCGCGGGATTCCGGTGGAAAAGCACAAGCAAACCAAAAAATCTGCCCTGGAGACGGTAATGACGACGCTACACGCCGGCGGAAAATTCGGCGGGCAATCCTATAAAGTCGCGGCCGGACTCCACGGAGTCGGGGTCTCGGTGGTCTGCGCCCTTTCCAAGTGGATGAAGACCGAAGTCTGCCGTGAGGGGGTGCAGTACGCCCAGGAATACTCGCGGGGCGAGGCCGCCTCTCCGGTTAAGAAAACCGGGAAGTGCGAAGGCTCGGGAACGGCCGTGACTTTTGAGCCGGACCCGGAAATTTTCAAAGAGATCCTATTTGAGTGGGAGCGGATCTTGGAGCGGCTAAGGCAGCAGGCTTATTTGACCCGCGGGGTTACGCTCGCGCTCCGCGATGAACGGAATCCGGCCAAAGCCAAAGACGGATCATACCTTGTTCCTTCCTATGCCTTTTCCTTTGAGGGCGGCATTGTCTCCTATGTAAAGTATTTAAACCGCTCCGAGACGCCCAAGCACGAACACATTTTTTACGTCGGCAAGGAGGTGGAAATCAATGGCGGCCCGCCTGCCGGCGGGGCAGGCAGGAAAATTTTTGTCGAATCCGCCTTGCAGTACACCGATGACATCCAGTCCAAGGAACTGTCTTTTGCCAACCACGTGCATACGCCGGAGGGCGGCATGCACCTGACCGGTTTCCGGGCGGCGATAACCCGGAGCCTCAACGACTACGCCAAGAAAAACGAACACTTCAGAAAGGATGACGAGGCGCTCTCCGGCGATGATGTGCGCGAGGGCTTGACTGCCGTAATTTCGGTCAAGCTCCAAGAGGCCCAGTTTGAAGGTCAGACCAAGGCCAAGCTCGGTAATCCCGAGGCCCGAACCGCAGTGGAATCGGTGGTGGCCGAGGCGCTACAGGAATTTCTGGAGCGGTACCCGGCCGAGGCGCAGGCCATCATTGGGAAAGCGCTCCTGGCTCAAAAAGCCCGCAAGGCGGCCAAAGCCGCCAAGGAAACGGTGCTTAGAAAGGGGACGCTCGAAGGCATGACCCTCCCCGGAAAGCTCGCCGACTGTCAGTCGCGGAACCCTGAAGAATCTGAACTTTTCATTGTCGAGGGCGACAGCGCCGGCGGCTCGGCCAAATCAGCCCGCGACCGCCGCTTCCAGGCCATCCTGCCGCTCAAGGGTAAAATTTTAAATGTCGAGAAGGCGCGACTGGACAAGACTCTCACCTTTGCTGAAATCAAGGCGCTCATCATCGCCCTTGGCGCTGCGATTGGCGATGATTTTGACAAGTCAAAGCTCCGCTATCATCGCATAATCATTGCCACTGACGCCGACGTGGACGGCGCCCACATCCGCACCCTTCTTTTGACGCTTTTCTTCCGCTACTTCGCCCCGGTGATTGAGCTCGGCTACCTCTATATTGCTCGGCCGCCGCTATATCGGCTGCAAGCCGGCAAGCGCATAGAATATGCCTTCTCCGACGAGGAGCGCGATAAAATTATTGCCGAACTGCAAAAAGATAAAAGCCCGGCTAAACTTTCGAAAATTTTCTCGCGGAAGAAAGGCGAAAAAGACGAAGTTGAACCAAAGGCGCCCGAAGCGGAAGGAGAAGAAAGGGCGGGGGAAGAAGGCGAAAAAATAAAAGGCGTAACTATCCAGCGCTACAAGGGTTTGGGCGAGATGAATCCGGAGCAGCTTTGGGAAACGACCATGGATCCGGCCCGCCGGCTAATGAAGCAGGTGGCCGTTGAGGATGCCACCGAGGCCGACCGAATCTTTGATATCCTAATGGGGGACGAGGTATTGCCGAGGAAGAAGTTCATCCAAACTTATGCAAAAGCGGTCAAGAACTTGGATATATAACCGGCCCTTGACAGTGAGCCGTAAGGCGCTATACTGGAAACAAGGCCTGCGGGCCGTTTTTTAAAACCCAGCTTGATTGATCGCCTTATAACTTTTCTCAAGGAAGCCAGGATCGAACTTAAAAAGGTCTCCTGGCCGACCCGGAATCAAACCGTCCGCTATACCATCGCGGTGATTTTGATGAGCCTGGCCGTGGCGGCTTTCTTGGGCGGCCTGGATGTTCTGTTCCAGTTTGTTTTGAATACCTTTGTGCTGTAAAAGCATATGATGCCAATCTACGAATCTTATGCCAGTTTTGCGAATTGCGAATAGTGACGCTTCGCAATTCGTAGATTTGCATTTCATTCGCATTATTTGCATCATGTTGCGCGTAGCGCGATATGCCCAAACAAACCTCTGAATTCGGCCGCAACTGGTATGCCGTCCACACCTATTCCGGCTACGAAGATGCGGTAGCCCGGAATCTTCGCCAGCGCATCGAGACCATGGGTATGGAGGAGAAAATCTTCAGCGTCCTCGTCCCGACCGAAAAGAAAATAAAAATCAAAGGCGGCAAGCGCCGGATCGTGGAAGAAAAAGTCTATCCCGGCTACGTTTTGGTGGAAATGATCGTCACCGATGACTCCTGGTACGTGGTGCGCAACACCCCACGCGTCACCGGTTTTGTCGGCTCCGGCACCACGCCCACACCCCTTTCGCCGGAAGAAATGGCCGAGCTGCAAAAGCGCATGGGCGTGGAGGAGCCAAAGTTCAAAATCGAGGTTGCCCAAGGCGATCCGGTTAAAATCACCGACGGACCGTTTAAGGACTTTGACGGCAAGGTAGCCGAGGTGGATGAAGAAAGAGGCAAAGTAAAGGTGCTGGTGTCCATGTTCGGACGGAATACGCCCGTGGAATTAGATTCGCTCCAGATCAAGAAGTTATGAGTTAAGAGTTATGGGTTACGGGATGCCGCTTGACGCATAACCCATAACGCACAACTCCAAGCGCATGGCAAAATCCATCAAAACCAAACTCAAGCTCCAGCTCCCCGCCGGATCGGCTACCGCCGCTCCTCCGGTGGGCACGGCCCTTGGGCCCCATGGCGTCAACATCGGCGACTTTGTGAAGCGCTACAATGAAGCCACGGCCAAGATGTCGGGGGACATCGTGCCGGTTGAAATCACCATCTACGAGGACCGAAGTTTCGATTTTGCGCTGAAGACTCCTCCAGCTTCGGACCTTTTGCGAAAAGCGGCCGGCATTGAAAAAGGCTCGGGAACGCCGAATAAAGCCAAAGTGGGGAAAGTCTCAAAGTCAGATATCCGCAAAATCGCCGAGCGGAAACTCGCTGATCTTAACGCCGAATCGCTTGAACAAGCTGAAAAAATCATCGCCGGCACCGCCCGGAGCATGGGGATTGAGATTGAATAATAATCTTTCTACCTTCGGAATAAAAATGCCCGCTCTGCGAATTCTGCAGGACGGGCTTTTTGATCAGCGCTGACCGGAAAACTGAGCGCTGCGCTTGCGGTAGTAGGGTACCGTCGCCGGTGAGGAGAGCTGATGAAAGGTCATGGCGGCAAAAAGCATCCCAGGATAGATGTTGACGTTGGCCAGACCCTGGTTCAGCACCTCCATGGTGAGATAGCCGATGAAACCGGCATCGAACCGTTCGGAGGTTATGTGGGTCGCGATCCCCTTCCGCGCAAGGGAGCTTCGCCCCTGGAGCGCTCCCTCGAGGTCGTGGGGAATACAGATGACCTCGAACGTATAGGCGAGGGTGAGAAGGTTCGGCGGGAGCTCGAGCGTTTCGTTCGCCTCGAGCTGGAAACGAATCCAGCTGCCCCCCTCGCGGATCGCCACCGCCTTCTGGTTCTCGAGGAGCCGCCCCTCGTTCGGGTTCCGGAAATCGACCGTGAGGCGCCGGATGACCCGCTCGCTGTTGATGGTAGCCACCTCTAGGGGAATCCGCATCATCTCGACGGTGTGTCCGAGACGTAAATCAATACTCGAAGAACCTAGGACAACGTCGAGATCCTCTGGGAAAGGATCGAGGATGATGTGTCCATCAGCAAGCGCCTTCTCTAGGTCCCGCGGGATCTTGCCGCGCTGGACGAGTTCCAAGTAATCATGCGGTACGTCGCCAACGCGCTTCAGCGGCAGCAACCGCTGACGGAGCTCCTTGTCGGAGAGCTTCATGGTCTCCTCCTGTATTGTAGAGTTTTTCTACTAGTCCAAGGAACTATCACAAAACCAAACTGCTAGCGCTAGCGTAACGGGATGGCGAGACGAATGTCAAGAAAAAATTTGACACTAACTACTAGCTATACTATTAATGGATTACTCCTAATCTTCAGTACGGTAACGCCACACCACTAATTATGCCAGAAAGGAGGGGAGATTATGCCCTTTGACAACGAACGCCAAGATCCAGAGGAGATTTGCGTACGCTGCGGTATGCCGAAACTCAAGAAAGTTGTAGTCCAAGCCATTCATGACGGTCCCTGGCCAAAAAGCGGATCAGGAAAACTCATGCGGACAAATGCCTACTACTGTCCCAACTGTGAACCAGAACCGGTCTCGCCAGGCCCGCCGAACAGTGATCCACATGGCTGGGAAAGGCGGATGGTCGGCGAGGAATGAATGAACTTTATGAAAGGAGGGAGGCACAATGCCCAAGTTCCGAACGTGGGAGGAGGAGTGCCTCCCGCGCCTTCAAGTCAGAAACCACAACACGCCTGTTGCGCTCTGCATTCTTTGGAACCTGATCGAGAAACTCCCTGAATACGCTCCGGAGCTCACTGAGGTAGAAAAAATCTCGGTGATCGGAAACCTCCGCACACCAATCGGCATTGGATGGCTCCTCCGCGGCCTATGGAAGTTTTCCAACGTGCGGCGCGTTGTCCTCTGGGGGAGCGACCTCACCGGTTCCGGCGAGGCGCTGGTGCGCCTCTGGAATGAGGGGCCGACTATAGAGCACCGGGTGCCGGGCTTTGGCTGGCGGATTGATCCCCTCGTGCCAACCGAAGCCATAAACGAGCTCCGGGAAACCGTAGAACTCGTAGATCTCCGAACTGAGCGGCGTGCCGTAAAAATACTGGACGCCCTCGACTTTCCAACCGGCCCGCTGCGACAGCCACGCGACTTCCTACCAGTACCCATCCCCGAGCGCCGAATCCTTCCCAACGAACCGGCAACCATATTAATCCGCGCTGCTGATCCGGGAGACGCCTGGCAGAGAATCCTGCACCACATCCTCCAGTACGGCCGCCCCAGAGATACTCGTAAGAAGGAATCTATCATCCACTGCTTCGACGTCCACGCCGTGTTCCCGGTGCCGGCGACTGACGACTCGGAGGTCTGGTTCGACATCAGCCGGGCCGACGCCGAACGCTATCTCACCGATGTCCTACGTCCCACCCCGCCGACCGCAATGGGCGCAGATGGCAAAGAGGTCAGCACGGTAGACTATCACTACGGCGAGCGCATCCAAAACTGGCTAGGCCACAACCAGCTTGCCGAAGTCATCCAGCGCCTCAAGGAGAACCCCGAAACTAAGCGCGCCTCAATTTCCATCCTACAGGCACCGGACCTCGAAACGCTCGAAGATGCTCCCTGTTGGTCGCTCATCACTTTCGCGGTAATTGACAGAACGCTCCATAGCTCCCACACCTTCAGGAGCCACGACATGTACGGCGGCTGGCCGAATAACGTGCTGGCCATCCTCCGGCTGCACCGCCGAGTCGCCGAGGAGCTTGGAGTCGCACTTGGCTCCGTCGAGGTTATTTCGCAGAATGCCCAGATCTACAGCCGACACCTCGAGGCGGCAACGCAGTGGCTCGATCAGCGTGGCTTTACCTTGGCGAGGGCAAGTCATGCGATTGGCTTCCGATCAGATCCGGCCGGGAGCTTCGCCTTCACCATCCTCGAAGATAAGCGGGTGCGCGCCCAGCTTCTAAACCCGGCTGGCGATGAGGTGCTCTGGGAGACGGAGCATGCCAACCCGAGCGTCCTCATCCGTTGGATTGTGGAGTCTATGGTGCTTGAACCGCAACACGTCCGCTACCTTGGCGCCGAGGAAGAAAAGCTCAACCGCTCTTTGAAGACCGGCGAACCCTACCATCAGGGCTAGCTACGCCCCCCGGGCAGACACCCCGGGGGCTTTTTCTTTTCCGAAGTTCTCGTAGAGTGGAGGTATGCCCAAAAATATCGAAGTAGAAGTCCGCTCCTTGATTACGCCGATGGAATACCGCCGGCTGAAGGCGTTTTTGAAAAGACATGGAAAACCCCTCGGCAGCCATCGCGACCAAAACACCTACTTCGACCGCGACGGTAAATTGCGGATCGCCGTCGAGCCATACGGTGCGTTTCTTAAGTACAAAGGCGGGAAAATACATGCCCAAGCTCGCGAGGAAATCCTTGTGCCGATATCGCGGAAGGATATTACCAAGCTGGAAAGACTCCTCCAGCATCTTGGCTTCAGAGTGGTCGTGCGCTGGTCCCGCCAGCGCGAAAAATTCCTATGGCGAGGCGCAACGATAACACTAGACCAGACGCGCGGCTACGGGCGAATGATTGACATTGAAAAAATGGCCACGCCGCGGACGACCGGAAAAACACATCAAAAGCTCCGGGGCCTTGCGGCCGAGCTCGGCCTCCGGCCGACGCCATCCCGGGAGATCAGCCGACGCTATCGCTGGTATCTCCGGAATTGGAGGCAGTTCTATCGATAGGGCTTACCCCCCCAGAATCGGCTCATTCCAGGTGCCGGAAAACGGCTCATCCCAGACGACGAAATCGGCTCATTCCGTGGCAATGAGCCGATTTGCCTATTGCGCGTGAGCCGTTTTCCAGGATTACCGGAAGGGATTGGGGAAATCAGCAGGAAGACCCGGCGTCTCTTGGAATATTCTCCGCCGTTCCTGGAGGATGGTTGCGGCCGAACGGAAAGAGCTTTCATCCACCGAAATGGCGCTTGACGGCGCGGGCAAAGCCGGCGGCACGGCACGGCCAAGTCCGTATTGGTAAAAGACCAGGCCGTCTACAAAAAGGAGGATTAAAAAGATTACCAAAACCGCCCACCAGGAAATATTTAATACTGTCTTAAGCGGTAAGGCGAAACGACGGCGCAGAGTTTGGAGGTTAGGAAGTGGAAATCTCATGATGACTTCGAAGTTACAAAATAATAATTCCAGCGTAGATCAGCGTAACCATCAGCGAAGAATCAGCGTAAGTAGCACGCTGAAATGACGCTGATTGAGTACGCTGAATGGACGCCGAATAAAGCATCTTGAACTCAAAGTACTAGGATTTAAGAGGGCGCATCATTATCGAGAGGCGTAGCGCCGATTCGGGGCGCTCTTTTTCTGTAGGGCCCAAAATCCCACTTACCCGGCGAAGCTCAACATTGCCGAATTCGGCCAAGAACGGCAAAGATTCAAGATTTTTGGAAAAAGCCATCACCGCCGAAAATTTTCCCTCGGCCAAGAGCATATACCATTCGCCGCCGCCTCGGCCCGATGCCGATGGGGCTACGGTTAGTTCCGCTCTTACCCCTGATCTCCGACCCAGCTCCTCTATCAGCTCAATAAACGGCAGCGGATCGGCTGGATTGCTGAAACCCGCGGCAATAATGGCCTGCTCAGATTCAAGACGTGCCAAAGTCTCGAGCGCCGCCCTCAGATCCTCGTCCCTGCGCTCAAGTATGGCAATCTCGCGCCGCGCCCCGCCGAGCACCTCCCAACTGGTCCGAAGATACCCAACGCCATAGGCCACGAGAGCCAAAACTCCGGCCACAACGCCGAGGGACAAGGCCAGAGCCAGCCAAAATTTTCTCGCCGCCGAAATAGTCATGCGTTACTTCACGCTAACCACGAGTGAAAAGCGAATATTGGTCCCACGGATAATGTTAGCTATGGGCGAGGAGACTCGAGCTACACGGGGTTGCTGCTCCAGAGCCCTCAAAAATTCGATGAGGACTCTGCGCTCGGGTGAAAAACCCTCAATGGCCACCTCCCGCGCCTGAGGTTTCCAGCTCACGCCCTCAAGTTGGATGGCCGCAGGAGTGGCGCGAATAATCGCCTCAAAAAGATCAAAAAGCCCGGGAGAATCCTTCTCGTGCTGAGTTACAACCTCAGCCAAGCGATTGGAAGTCTGAATCCGCTCAATCTTTTCCTTTACGCCGGTCCGGGCTTGATTCTCGCGCTCCTCGGCCAAGACGCGCATCACATCCGACTTCTGGATCGCAAGTTGAAAGACAGTGGGGAGAAAAAGCATAAGACCAATAAAAAATACAGCCACCACTGCGCTCATGAACGCCAGCACGGCGCGGGTGCGCATGACAAAAATAAGCTTTTCTTTTTCTTGTGGCGGAAGAAGATTGAGGGTCAGCATGGAGTAATCGCGAATATACAAATTTTGTTTCAATATACGAATATACAAATCACATTGAGCGAAGGATACTTCGGCGTGATTGGATGATATTGTCCAACATTTTTAATTCGCACACTTGTATATTCGCGATTACTCTTGGGCGGCCCGAAGGGCCAAGCCCAGAGCCGTGGTGTACTTCAGCGCTTCGTTCCTGGGGATGGGGGGGATGGCGCCTGATTCGAGCTTCACATTAGCAAAGGGATTGCCGAGAACGGTTGGTTTCTTGATGGTGGTGGCAATATACTTATCCAGACCTATTAAATTGGCATCTCCGCCGCAAAGAATAATCCGCTCAATATCGCCCAAGGAGCGGTGGCGCTTGGCCGGATGGTCGCGGTAAAACCACAGTTCCCGCTCCAATTCCGCGGTAAGCGCTCTTAGCTGCGGCTCGAGCGCTTGAAAGACCTGGCCGCTGCGGTAGATTTTGGAAAGGCCGGCGGCAATCTTCACTTGGCGGGCCTCGGCCTCGGAGAGGCCAAGACTCTTGGCAATGGCCGTCTCAAAATCATGCCCCCCGACGCTTATGCTCTTGGTAAAAATCAGTGAGCCGCCGGCAAAAATAATGAAACTTGTTCTCAGGGCTCCGCTGTCAATAATTATTTGGGGGCGGGAGAGAAGCTCCGGGGCGATGATCGCCCGGGAAATAGCCTGCGATTCGAGCTCGAGCGCCAACGGGACCAGCCCCGCGGCGGCGAGAACCCGATGATAGCTTTCGACGATTTTCCTGGGGAAGGCGGTGATAAGCACATCGCGGTGGTCGTCGGATCCGGCCAGCCGCATAAGGAGCTGATAGTCAAATGTAATGTCTTTAAAAGACAGCGGCACCACCCCTTCCAGCTCCCAGCGCACCGCATGCCCAACATCTTCGGGCTTGATTCCTGGCAGCTCAATCACCCGCACAAAACTTTTCTCCTCCGGAAGCGAGGCCACGACGAATCGTTCGCGCATTATCTTTCCGGCCGCAGTCCTAAGTCCGCCAATCAAAACGGCAATAAGATCGTCTTCTTTTTTAATCTCGCCGTCCATGACCACCCCTGGCGGAATGGGCATCTCGCCAAAATAGCGAAGACTGTGCTCCCGACCCTGCCGGCCCAGCCCAACGAACTTTAGGGTGAGATCAGAAATATCAAGACCAAAGGCCGGAGGATTTAAGACACGACGGGTAAGGAATTCAAACATGATTATTCACATTATAACCGGCGCTTGACTGGAGAGGAATATTGCATCTCAACACGGCAGACACAATAACGATGACGATGACAATATAACTGACTCAACTCGTATGCCATAGCCATGGTCTAAAGGTTGCCAAGACCGCTGTAGATCGGCTGGATCATGGCTACGGCAAAAAAACCGACAATGCCGCCGATTACAATCATTAACAGCGGCTCAATGATACTCGCCAGATTCTTGGTGGTATTGGTTACTTCCTCCTCGTAAAAAATGGCCAGGCGCAGAAGCATCCGCGTAAGAGTGCCGGTCTCTTCCCCGACTTGAATCATCTGGGTGACCATGGGCGGAAAAATATCAGGATGGGCGGCCAGAATCTGGTTAAGCGGCTTGCCTTGCTGGATGGCACTGACCGCGGTGCGGAGAGACGAGCGAAAATGCGTATTGCCCAAAACTTCGGCCGTGACCTCCAAGGCCCGAGTGATCGGAATGCCGGCGGCAATGAGGGAAGAAAGAGTGCGGGCAAACCGCGCCGAGTTAAGTTTCCGCACGAGCGATCCGAAGATCGGCACGCGGAGGATAAACGCGTCAAAGATGCGCTTCCCGGCTGGCGACCTCAACCACCGCGCCGCGGCAACAATCCCGACAAGCACAGCCAACACAATATAGCCATAGTAAGCCAGAAGAAATGAGGAGCTCGAAATGATGAGTCGGGTGGCGAGCGGCAGTTCAATGTTAAGCTCTTTAAATGTAGCGGTCAGTGTGGGCACGACATAGACCATCATGAAAATGCCGATGGCGATGAGTAAGGCGACGATAATCGCCGGGTAAAGCATTGCGCCCTGAACCTTGGACCTAAGATCGTGATCCCGCTTCATCTGGCGGGCCAGGATTTTAAGCACGTATTCCAGTTTCCCGGAGATCTCCCCGGATTCGACCATGTTGATGAAGAGCGCCCCGAAAATTCTTTCATAAGGCTTCAAGCTTTCGGCCAGGGTCTTGCCGGCCACAATGCCGTCGCGAAGTGAGTCTAAAATCTCTCGAAACTTATGGTTGGTCGACTGCTCCCGCAACGCCTCGAGCGCCCGGGCTAAAGCCAATCCCGCACCAATCATCACCGCAAGGTTCCTGGCAAAAATCATCCGCTCGACCAGCGATACCCGGAGAAAAATCTGGGAAAAAGATGCTGGACCGCGCCAAAATTTAACCGCCGGCCTTGGGACTTCGGCTTCAAGTAAGAGATAGCCTTGATGACGAAGCACATCAGCCAGCTCTCTCTCGGATGCGGCCTCGCCCTCGCCGCTAATTGATTTGCCGCTCTTATCAACGGCGCGGTAGGAATAGAGCACAAAAATTTAAATATTTAAATATGACAAGCTGGAAAATCACTCGCTGGTCACCCTCAGCACCTCCTCAATGGTGGTGATCCTCTGAGCGGCCTTGATAAAACCGTCCTCTAACATGGTAATCATGCCCTCGCTCCTGGCCTGTCTCTCGATTTGATCCGAAGTGGCGTTCTTGACAATCAGCTCCTTGATGGATTCGGTAACCTCCATAGCCTCGTGAATGCCGATGCGGCCCTTATAGCCCTCGGGGCAGTCGCGCCCGGACTTGGGCCGGGCCCAGGTGATTTTCTCTAAGGGTGTTGCCGGTGAGACAATTTTTTCTAGCTTCAAAATTTCCAAGATGCGCTTGAGGTCAACCTCTTTGGAGAGACTCGAAATCTCGGCTGATGAAAGAGTGTAGCTTTCTTTCTCCTCGCAAAGCGTCCTCACCAAGCGCTGAGCGGCAATGATGTTTACGGTCGAGGCAATAAGAAAAGGCTCCACCCCCATGTCCAGAAGCCGCGGCAGGGCTCCGGAGGCGGAATTGGTATGCAGAGTTGATAGGACGAGATGCCCGGTGAGAGCGGCGTTGATGGCGAGGCCGGCCGTCTCATTGTCCCGGATCTCGCCGACCATTATGACATCCGGGTCCTGCCGGAGGAGCGAACGAAGTCCATTGGCAAAGGTCAAACCCAGATCAGGCCGGACCTGGGTTTGGTTGATTCGCGGGATGCGATATTCGACCGGATCCTCGATGGTCGAGATGTTGACCCCGGGAACATTCAGGATGTCGAGCATAGTATAGAGGGTGGTGGTCTTGCCTGATCCGGTCGGCCCGGTGGCCAGGAGTATGCCGGTGGTCTTGCGGATGTAGCGGTGAATGAGGTCCAGCTGATCCGGACGGAAGCCGAGCTTCTCCAGGGTAAAGCCCTGGGCCGTTTCCGGCAAAAGGCGCATTACAATCTTCTCGCCGTCAAATACCGGAAGGACCGAGACGCGAAAAGAGATGCGGTATTCCGGGGTCTCAACCTTGAAACGGCCATCCTGCGGAAGCCGGTGCTCATCCAGCTTGAGATTGGCAATGACTTTGATGCGCGCGACCACGCCGGCGGCCACTTGCTTGGGCAGAGTCATGGCATCGTGCAAAATCCCGTCAATGCGGTAGCGAACCACCACTTCCTTTTCGGCGGGTTCGATGTGGATGTCCGAGGCCACTTGCAGTATGGCGTGCCGAATCAGGGTATCCACGATCTTGATGATCGGGAGATCCTCGGCCATCTTCTTCAAATCCTCGGCGCCTTCGGGCGGGGGGGCCTGGCCCTCGCCGACAATTTCAATGCGCTCGGCTTCCTTGCGGATAAGCTCACCAAACTCCGCTTCCAAGCTTTTTTGATATTGCTTCAAGGCGGCTTTGATTGATTCCGGATTGGTGAGGCGAGGGAGAATCTTTAGATTGGCTGTCTTTTTAATGAACTCAATGGTCTGGATATCCTGGGGGTCGAGCATGGCCACCTCGAGTTCCCGGCCGGATTTCTTATATGCAATGATGTTGGACTTGCGCGCAATCGGCTCGGGGATAAGATGCAGCACCGCCGGATCTATGGTTTCTTTGGTAAGGTCCACAAATGGGATGCCGAAGATATAAGCCTCCAGCTTCCGAAGTTCCGTCTCGGGCATAAGCCCCAAATTCAAAATAACCTCCTCGAGAGACTTACCGCTTTTCTTGGCTTCGGCTTCGGCCCGGTCGAGCTCCTTTTGGCTAAGCCGCTTTTCATCGGCTATAAACGATTTTAATCGGGTGTCGTCAATACGCATAAGAGCCATCGCGAATATGCGAATCAAACGCGAATATACAAATATACGAATTGAACGCTAGGCAATATCATCCGAGTCATATCGACGTCTCCCAAGCACAATTTGATTTGTATATTCGTATACTTGACAAAATTAGTATATTCGCGATTACTCTCCGAGCACCGCCCTCACCTTCTCCAAAACTTCGTCCAAGCTGTAATTGGTCTTGACCATGTAGGTTGTGGCGCCAAGTTCAACGGCTCGTTCTACCGCTTCGCTGGATTCGACATTGGTGAGGACGATGACCGGAATGGCTTTCGTCTCCTCTCTGACTCGCAGCCGCTCAAGGAGCTCCAGGCCCGGAATTCCGGGCAGAATCAGGTCAAGCAGTATAAGATCCGGGTGCCGGCTTTTGGCCAATTCAAGCCCGTCCGGGCCGTTGAGCGCCGAAAACACCACGTAGCCCTGGCTCTTCAAAAAATCTCCCATGGCTTTTTGAAGCGCGGGCTCGTCCTCGATGAATAATATTTTCTTCATACCAGTAAATATCAGCGGCGGTTTAGCGTATTCATCGGCGGGGAATCAGCGTTTAGCGCTGATAAAACGCGGATGATATCGCTGACACAACGCTTAATATTTATGACGATTGCGTCAATGATAGATTGGTAACTTAAACCAAAATGTTGACCCTTGGCCGACCTTGGATCGAAACCCGATCTCACCGCCAAGAGCCGCAATGATGGAGCGGGCGATGTAGAGTCCGAGACCAGAGCCCTGGGTATCGCCCTGTGTGGGGCCTCCGGCGCGGAAAAATTTCTGGAAGACGTAGCGCTGGGCCTCTTGGGGAATGCCCACGCCCTGGTCCTCGACCTTCCACTCCGCGCTCTCCGGGCTGACCGAGGTGATACCTACGAGGACCTTGCCTCCTTCCGGAGAATACCGAATCGCATTATCCACCAAGTTTTGTATAACCATCTTTATCTTTTCGCGGTCCCCGCGCACGGCCGGAAGCCGTTCGGGAGCAGCATACTCGATATTGACGCGCGAGGCCTGGGCAAAGGGGCTGACCGCGCGGATGATTTCTTGAGTAATGACGCCGAGTTCAATTTCATCATGGCGAAGGATGAGTCTGCCGGCATCAATACGCGAGACTTCAAGGAGCATGTTTACCAACTGAATCATTTTCTCGGTGTTCTCGGTAAGCATGACCAGGTACGAGGTATCGGCCGCGGACTTGGATGGAGTGCCGTTCTTATTACGCGACATCACATCCAGAGTCCATTTAAAGATCGAAAGCGGGGAGCGGAGCTGATGCGAAACTATGGCAATGAATTCAGTCTTAATCCGGTTGGCCTCGGCGATCTGCCGGAAACCGTGGATAATGAAATTGCCGATGACGAAAATGGCCACGGCAATGCCGAGAACGATGAGCGCCACAACCTCGGGCTCGGCAACGTAACGATTGGCCAAGAGCCAGGATAGGAGTATGGCCGTGATGTTGACCGCCCCCATCACCACAAAAAGAAACGGCGGACAGGCCCATATCTCCAATCGCGCATCGCGGCATTCGCCTAAAATATTCAGCCCCTTGAAGAGCTCCGGCATTGATTCAGTATAGCATGGGCGACGCGGCCTTGACAGATTATTTATTCAGCCATATCATGGGGATGCTCTAGATTAGATGGTCCGCCGGCTCGCCCCGTTACTCCCCGTCTTGAAGGACGGGGT
>CAYIKH010000006.1:22243-25924 GCA_964363965.1 uncultured Candidatus Saccharibacteria bacterium | reverse complement strand
AATCGGAGCGACCATTACCATTGTCTTCCTGCAGATGCTTGCGATCTATAATCCTCTTATGCAGCGTGCCCTGAGGACGACCGAGCTTGCCGCTTTGGACTGGCTCCTGATCGTTCCCATCGCCGCCTCCATTGTGCTGGCCGAAGAAGTGCGTAAATTCGTTTATCGCAGATATTTAATATAGTTATGGAATTCTTTCTGGGATTTGATCTTGTCGCCCTTATCAGGACCGTAGGCCTTCTTGGTCTATTGGTCATCATTTTTGCCGAATCAGGACTCTTGATTGGATTTTTTTTGCCCGGAGATTCGCTTTTGTTCACCGCCGGTTTTTTAGCCTCGCAGGGCTTTGCCAACATCTGGGTTTTGGTGGCCGGATGCTTCGCCGCGGCGGTGCTCGGCGACAACTTCGGCTATGCCTTTGGCCGGCGGGTGGGACCGGCGATCTTTCGGCGCGAGCGATCTCTCCTCTTCAATCCCCGGAACCTGGAACGGGCCCGCCGCTTCTATGAACTTTACGGCGGCTCGGCCATTGTGCTTGCGCGGTTCCTGCCGGCCATCCGGACCTTTGCCCCGATCCTGGCCGGGGTGGGCGTGATGCGTTACCCGACATTTGTCTTTTACAATATTGTCGGTGCCGGGCTTTGGGCTATTGGCATGCCCTTCCTCGGCTTTTATCTTGGCCGCACCATTCCGGGGGTTGATCAGTATCTGGCCCCCATAATCCTTGTCATCATCACCCTTTCCATGCTGCCATCGGTTATCGCCGTGCTCCGCGACCGTGAGCGCCGCGCCTGGCTAAGGGCCTGGTGCCGTGAAAAAATGCGCGAGCATCAGCTCATCCGGAAAGTCATCGGCGTGGCTCTCGTCATCTTCGGCCTCATTGCGCTCGTCGTTCCGTTTTTTCCATTCGCTTGGGTAGCGTTCATCGGGCTTCAGTTTTTAGGGCTGCGTTTTATGTTCTTCAAGCGGGTGCGGAGATGGTGGCAGCGTGAGGATGGCAGTATGACGGAAGCCAAATAATGCTATGCGTATAATTGCCGATCTACATATTCACTCACCCTATGCCCGCGCGGTGTCCAAGGCCATGACCCTGGAGAATTTGGATTACTGGGCGGGGTTGAAAGGCATCACCGTCATGGGCACGGGGGACTTTACCCACCCCAAGTGGATGAAAGAAATCAAAGAAAAATTGGAGCCGGTGGAGCAAGGACTGTATAAGTTAAAAGCTAAAAGTGAAAAGTTAAAAGTTGGCGGGACGGAAACCAGATTTTTGCTGACCGTGGAGATATCCAGCATTTATTCCAAAGCTGGCAAGGTGCGGCGGATTCATAACCTGATCTTTGCCCCAACAATCGAGATTGCCGAAAAAATCAATACCCAACTCGGCTGGCTTGGGAATCTTAAGTCGGACGGCCGGCCGATTCTTGGGCTTGACTCCGAGGAGCTGGCCAAGATTGTTTTCAGCATTGATCCGGCTTGTGTCATTGTTCCGGCGCATGCCTGGACGCCCTGGTTTTCAATCTTCGGTTCAATGTCCGGCTTTGATTCGATTGAGGAGTGTTTCGGCAAATTCACGCGCGAGATTTTCGCCATTGAAACCGGGCTTTCCAGCGACCCGGCCATGAACTGGCGGCTTTCCAAACTTGATTCAATCGCGCTAATTTCAAATTCGGATTCTCATTCGCTCCAGCGCATCGGCCGGGAAGCTAATGTCTTTGATTGTGAGCTCTCCTACGACGGCATCGTGGGTGCGATCAGGTCCCGTGACCCGAAGCAATTTCTCTTCACCGTTGAATTTTTTCCCGAAGAGGGGAAATACCACTACGACGGTCACTCCAGCCACAATGTCCGGATGTCGCCCCAGGAGACGAAAAAAGCCGGCGGCAAGTGTCCGACCTGCGGCCGGCCGGTGACCGTGGGAGTGATGAGCCGGGTGGAGGCCCTGGCTGATCGCCCGGCCGGAGGAAAGCCAGAGGGTGTAGTTCCCTTCAAAAGCATGGTCCCGTTGGATGAGATCATTGCCGAGGCTTTTGGCATGGGCGTTTCCGCCAAAAAGGTTAAGGAGGAGTATCTTAATCTGGTTAAGACTGTTGGCTCTGAGTTTCTGGCGCTTCTTGAGGCTACGGATTCAGATTTGAAAGCGGCCACCCGTCCCGAAGTGGTTGAAGGTATATTGCGAGTACGGCAGGGCCGAGTGCATATTGAGCCGGGGTATGACGGCGTCTACGGCAAGGTCAAGATTTTTGAGACAGGGGAGAGAATCGGAGCCTCAAGGCAAAATACGCTGTTTTAGGATAGAATTGAAATAGTCAATGAATGCCATCCTCCCAATACTCGCGGCCGTTCTCCAGGCGAGTTCCTTTACGCTCGACAAGATTATCCTCTCGGTCCGGCACGTCGGCTACCGCGCCTATGTGGGCATCAGCTTCCCGCTGATTTTCCTCATCACCCTGGCGATCTTTGGGATTCTCCGGCCGCCGCTTTCATCCGACCTCTTTTCGGGGGGTCTTGGGTGGCTGATTGTGGCCTCGGTGGCGATGACGATTACGACAAATCTTTTCTTCTACCGTGCGCTTGATGCCGACGCCCTTGGCGAGATCCAGACCCTTGAGCTCCTTCCGGCGATCCCGGTCATTATTTTCTCGAGCGTAATCTTTACTGACGAGCGAAAACTCGCCCTGCTCATCCCGGCGCTTGTCGCGGCGATCGCCATCGTCTGGTCGCACTGGGAGCGGCGGCATATTCAAATCGCCAAACGCACTCTTCCCTTCCTCCTCTGGGCGCTGGCTGTCGCTCCGATCGGGGCGGCGATCTCAAAAATCCTACTTTCGGCCTGGAATCCGATCTCTCTTGAGCTTGTCCGTTCCGGTGCGGTCGCCGCGGCTCTTGCGCCCTTCTATACCCGCTGGAGCCGCGGCGTTCCGCTCCAGGCTTTTCGGCTCCTGCTCCTGACGAACGTGCTTACGAGCGTTGCTTGGATCCTGTTCTACTTCAGTTATCAGCGCTCCGGCATCATCTACACCCTCCTGCTTTTCTCGATTCAGCCTATTCTTGTCTACTTTGTGTCGGCCGTCCTTCTCCGGGAGCGGCTCCAAACCAAGAAGGTCGTGGCCTTCGGCGTCGTACTCGCTTCGATCGCGGTAGCCCAGCTTTTGGCCTGAAATAGACTGGCCGCATGGTAAACCAAGAGATCGCAAAAATCCTCTACGAGATGTCCTTACTGCTAGAAATGCAGGATGTGCAGTTTAAACCCCGGGCCTATGAGAAGGCGTCTTTGGGCATTGGTGCGCTTGATGAAGATGTAGGTGAAATTTATAAGAAGGGCGGCCTAAAGGCGCTGATGACTATTCCTGATGTAGGGCCGGGGATTGCCGAGCGGATCGAGGAATATTTGAAGACCCGCCACATTAAGGATTACGGAGCCCTGAAGAAAAAAATGCCGGTTGATTTGGAGGGCTTAAAGCATATTGAGGGTTTGGGACCGAAGAAAATCAAGCTCTTATGGCAGAAGCTTAAAATTCGCACTGTTGCCGATCTTGAGAAAGCGGCTAGAGCCGGCAAGGTCCGCGGTATCCCGACGTTTGGAGCCAAAACCGAGGAAAATATTTTAAAAGGCATTGAGTTTATAAAGAAAGCCGGCGGACGGTTTTTGCTAGGAGAAATTTACTGGCTGGTCAAAGA
>CAYIKH010000006.1:0-22143 GCA_964363965.1 uncultured Candidatus Saccharibacteria bacterium | reverse complement strand
GAGAATCCTTCGGCGCCGGGCTCAATTACTTTACCGGCTCCAAGGACCATAATGTCGCCCTGCGTCAAATTGCGATCAAAAAAAGATACAAACTCAACGAATATGGATTATTCAAAGGCAAAAAGCAGATTGCCGGGAGAACCGAGGAAGATTTATATAAGTCGCTGGGACTTAGCTACATAGAGCCGGAACTCCGTGAGAACACAGGTGAGATTGAGGCTTCACGTGAAGGTAAGTTGCCCAAGGATTTGCTTGGCTACGATGATTTGAAAGGCGATCTCCAGACCCAGACTAATTGGACTGACGGTGCCAACTCCATTGAGGAGATGGCCAAGACGGCGCAGGAGCATGGGCTTGAATATATCTGTATCACCGATCATACAAAGTCATTAGCCATGACCGGAGGAGCGGATGAGAAGAAACTGGAGAAGCAAATGTCTGTGATTGACAAAATAAATTCAAAATTCAAAATTCAAAATTCAAAATTCACGATCCTGAAGGGCGCCGAGGTGAATATCATGCCGGATGGTAAATTAGACATTAGAGATGAGACATTGGCCAAGCTGGATTGCGTGGGCGCGGCCGTGCATTCCAATTTCAAAATGTCCAAAGCTGAGATGACCACGCGCATCATCCGCGCAATAGAAAATCCGCACGTGGATATTCTTTTCCACCCCACCGGCCGAATCATCAACCGCCGAGCACCTTATGAAGTTGACATGGATGAGATCATCAAGGCGGCGAAGAAGACCGGAACTATTCTTGAAATTGATGCCTCGCCGGAGCGGCTTGATCTCAAGGATGAATACATCCGCAAGTGCGTGGAAGCCGGAGTCAAAATGGTCATTGACTCCGATGCCCACTCCATCCACGGCTTCCAGTTTTTGAAATTCGGCGTCGCCCAGGCCCGAAGAGGATGGGCTGAACGAAAAGACATTTTAAACACAAAACCGTTACGGGAGTTTCTGTGGGCGTTGCTGAAAAATAAGTAATGGCCTATGCCGGTAGAGCGCTCAGCCGGAATCATCTTTTTTCGGAACACCCCCAAGGGGCGAAAGTATCTCATCGTGCGCTCAGCGCGCGATACTTCAGATCGACCGGAGTTCTGGGATATCCCCAAGGGTGAGCTTACTAAAGGCGAAAAAGGGATTGATGCCGCCTTGCGCGAGGCGCGGGAAGAAACCGGTATAGAGAATTTTTCAGTTATTCCGGATTTCAAATATACTGCCAGCTATTTTACCCGCCGCGAAGGCAAGCCAGTGCCAAAGTTTGTTGCCGTATTCCTTGCCGAGGCCAGTGATGATAAGGTTAAGCTTTCGTGGGAGCACGATCAGTATGAGTGGGTCACTTTCAAGGAAGCGATTGGAAGACTTACCACTATGAAGGCGGCTCTTCAAGCCGCGGAAGAGTTCTGCGTTCAACAATCATGAATCGTTCGCTCGCCACGAGAATCTACGCCGCCACCCGTCGCATTCCCAAAGGCCGGGTGGCCACCTATGCTGATATTGCCAGAGCCGTCGGTCATCCGCGGGCCTGGCGCCATGTCGGGACGGTGTTAAGCTTAAACCGCGATTCTAAAACACCCTGCCATCGCGTGGTGCGCTCGGACGGCGCGGTTGGCGGGTTCGGCTTTCGCGGAGGCACGCGGCGGAAGATCGCGCGCCTCAGCGCTGAAGGCATCACTGTAATTAATGATAAGATTAACCTGGCCCGCTACCGGATTTTATCCCCGCGGGTCATCGGGATAGTGCAGTCGTGACGCTTCTTGCCCTACTTATCGCTACATTCACGGAGAGCCTGGTGGCCGTCGTAGCCGGGGCGCTCGCAATTTTCAATGAAGCACGGATGCGCCGCGCCGCGCACTACGTCGTCGCGTTCGCGGTTGGAGCGCTCTTATCCGTTTCTCTTCTCGAGCTCATCCCCGAAGCCATCGAGCTCTCCTCAACCGATCTCGTCTTTCCCTTCGTTCTTGTCGGGATAGTACTTTTTTTCGTCCTCGAGAAGTTCCTTTTCTGGTATCACTGCCACGGCGGGGAGTGCCCGGCGCACACTTACACCTATTTAGTCCTTTGGGGCGACTTCCTGCACAATTTTTTGGATGGGATAATCATTGCGTTCGCTTTTCTCGCCGACATCAGACTCGGCATTTTCACCGCGATCGCGGTGATTTTCCATGAGATCCCCCAAGAGATCGGGGATTTCGGGCTCCTCGTCCACGGCGGCATGCCGCGAAGACGGGCGCTATTCTATAACTTCCTCGTTGCCCTCTCAGTTATCCCCGGCGCGCTCCTCACCTATGCCTTAGGCGCACGGCTCGAGCCGTTCCTTCCTGTCGCACTCGCCATTGTTGCCGGGAACTTTATCTACCTAGCCACTGGTGACCTCATTCCTGAACTGCATGAAGCGACCGGACTACGTCACGGCGTAATCCAGATCGTCTTCATCATCATTGGGGCTTTGCTCGTGATCGCCCCAGAATTCCTCCTCGGCTAGGTTGGGCCGGACTAAAAACCGCCTCGGCCTTAGCCGGGGCGGTTTTTGTTACTTCACATACTCGACAACTTTTGAGAATATACCCGCTTCGTGCTCGGCGAGGTCGGCGAGGACTTTGCGATCCAACTCGATCTTTTTCACTTTCAGTCCGGCGATGAACTTTGAGTAGGAGAGGCCGTGTTCGCGCACTCCAGCATTGATTTTGACGTTCCACAATCTCCGGAAGTCGCGTTTCTTCAATTTGCGGCTGCGGAATTGATGCGTCCAAGCATGCAACAGCGCCTCGCGGGCCAAGCGCTCTTTGGATTTGCGGCCCCACTTGAAGCCTTTGGCGTAGCGAAGGAGTTTTACTCTCTTTTTATGGGCGATTACGCCGCGTTTGACCCGGGTCATATGCGAGCGAGGATTTCACGCCGAACGCTTGGCGGAAAGGATGTAGCTATCCGTTTCCGGCGCTGAGAGCGGCCCGATTCCTTGGCATTAAAATGATTTTGGCCGGCTCGCCGCCGGATTAGTTTGCCGGTTTTTGTTATTTTGATCCGTTTTAGGATGGATTTGTTTGGTTTTGCCATATCACGCGTCAATCTCTGGCATCACATTAGGCTTTTTTAAGGATGGCCGTAAATCCCCGCGGCGTTGGTTTGATATCCTGTTCCAGTTGGTGGCCGGGGATAAGGGCCAGAAACTCCCGGAAGCGCATTCGGGCAAAGTCCCTGAGCGCCTTCTCGCGGCCGCGGAGCATCATATCAATCCTCACTTTATGGCCTCGGCCGAGAAACTCTTCTGATTTTTTAGCCTGAAGTTCAAGGTCGTGCTTGCCGGTTTTAAATCCGATTCTCAGCATTTTTAGCTCAACGCGGTGTTCCTTAGGCCGATGTTCCCGCTCTCTTCTTGCCGCCTCGTACTTGAATTTGCCGAAGTCCATTATCTTGATCACTGGCGGATTGGCCGTTGGCGCAATTTCAATCACATCTATTTTCCGTTCCTCGGCAATGCGAAAGGCCTCTTCCAGAGGCATTTCGCCCAAGTTCTGGCCGGCCTCGTCAATGGCCCGGACGATGGGAGCCCGGATTTGATTGTTGATGCGATAGCGGCGGATGGAACGCTAGTTACTCGTTATTAGTTATTGGTTATTCGTTGGGCGAAGAAGTGGAGGTGGGGAGAATTGAACTCCCGTCCAGATCATTCGGGATCAGGATTGCTACAGGCTTAGCTGGATTGATGGTTCTCACGGGGCTGCGGACTGAAAATCCAGCGAAACATCCGCACCCCGTTTCCGGCAGTTCGTCGCCGTTTTACCGGAGTCAACGGCCAGAGCTCGAAATATGACACCGGTGATGGACGTATCGAGCATCCGTCCGCCGATGCCCCGACGCATAGGTCGGGGAGACGTCCTTAGGCTACTGCGTAAGCAGGGCTAAAGGCGTTTCGGAATAAGTTTGCACTTATTTTTGTGCGGGTTTTTAATGAGGTGTCCCAAGCGCCCTCAACCTGCATCCTGAATCCTTCAATGATCTATCGAGGCCTGTCACCCCCTTCGCCGTGCCTCATCGCCCGCGCAATACTTCTTTGATCTTCGCGCTCCCGGATCAGTCCACGTTTGTCATATTTTTTCTTCCGGCGAGCGAGGCCGAGTTCCACTTTGATTCGGGGGCCTTTAGTGTATACCCGCAAAGGCAATAAGGTCAAGTGGCGCTCGGCCGTTAAGCCGACGAGTTTTTTGATCTCCCCGGCATGCAGGAGAAGCCTGCGGCTTCGCGAGGGGTCATAGTTTGGCGGAGTATTTGTGGCCTGATAAGGCGGAATGACCGCGTTTATCAAAAACCCCTCATTTTTTCGTATGATCGCAAACGCGCCGATAAGGCTCATCCTTCCGGCGCGCACTGATTTTACCTCAAATCCTAAAAGCTCAATGCCGGCCTCAAATGTTTCGAGGATTTCGTAGTCAAACGCGGCTTTCCGGTTGACCGTGAGCACCGGCATGGTACTCTTACCCTAGCAGTTCTTCGGATTTCCGTCATGGCGGCCGATACAGCCACCCTGAACTTCGCGAAAGTGAGGTGATCATGAACTGGCTGCGGGCCGGCCTGGGTAGAATCGTAGCGGATATGCTCTTTTCTCTTCCGGCCGTCGTTGCGGCGGCCTGCGTGTTTTTTGGCGGAGTTATCCCGCGCCAAGAGCCGCCGGTGCGCTGATCGCGCTATTCCATCAAGGCACTTTCTCGGGGCTGGCACGCGTCCGGCCCTTTTTTTATTGGGGAATTCTGCTAGATTAAAGGTAATTATGCTGCGAACAAGGATCCGCGAATTCATCAGCGCGGCGATTATCCAGTTGCAGGCCGAAGGCGCACTTCCCAAATTTGATGTCCCTGATTTTGCCGTGGAGTCACCCGAAGATTCCGCTCATGGCGACTATGCCACGAATGTTGCGATGGCCGTTGCGAAGGTTGCGAAGGCAAGGCCAGCAGAAATTGCGGGAGCGCTTGCCTCAAAGCTACGCGACAAGAAACTTTTCTCGAGCATCAAGATCGTACCACCTGGTTTCGTCAATTTCCAAATCAGCGATGGCTCTATTCGTGAGGCATTTACCTCGACACTCGCGAATCCTGATGAGTGGGGCAAGAGCGATGTCGGCAAAGGGAAGACCGCGATTGTTGAATACTTTCAATTGAATATCGCCAAGCGGCCACACATCGGGCACCTTCGCTCGGCGGTAATTGGTGATGCCATCAAGCGGTTGCTTCAGTCGCGAGGCTACCGCACAATTTCCGACACTCACGTCGGCGATTGGGGTACGCAGTTCGGGATTTTACTGCTCGGATGTAAAGATTTTTTTGCCGAGGTTGGCGCAAAAGGTGCGGTTTCAGGGCGACCTTTTGATTTTTATGAGGACATTTATGCTAAGGAAAACACCCGCATTGTTGAGGATCCGCAACGGCGAGAATTGGCAAAGGAAGAATTTGCAAAATTAGAACGTGCAAAGTTGAAAAAAACGAAAGGACTACGGTTGGATGGTGCGGAAAAACAAAACATTGAAATCTGGAAAAATATCGTAGAGCAATCGATGTTTGCCCTTAAGGCAAGCGCGGAGCGCCTTGGACTTCTGCCGTTTGATGAGCATCGCGGAGAGAGTGCTTATGAACAGGATATGCCTACGATTGTGGAGGATGCGCTATCCAAAGGCATTGCTAAGAAAACATCCGACCGCGCAGTCGTGGTTGACCTCTCTGCAGACGGACTTGATGAGGCGGTACTCTTGAAATCCGATGGCGCCTCGACGTATCTCCTCCGCGATCTCGCTACGATCCGCTATCGGAAGCAGCAGTATGATTTCTGGAAGAACATCTATGTGGTGGACGTCCGGCAGTCTCATCACTTCAAACAGGTGTTCCGCGTGGCCGAACTTCTTGGCTTTGAGGGGGTGGGGGAGTCAAGACATATCGAGTTCGGATTCATGACACTCCCGGAAGGCCCGATGAGCACGCGGAAGGGCACGGCTGTATCTTTGGGAGGATTAGTTGCTGAAGCGTGGAAGCGCGCGAATGACATCATTTTGGAGAAGAACCCTCACTTAGAAGGTCGCGCGACTATTGCGCAACAGGTAGGTGTTGGCGCGCTCAAATATTTCGATCTCTCCCATCATCGCCGTTCGGACATCGTGTTTCGGTGGGAGGAGGCGCTGTCGTTTGACGGCAATGCCGGTCCGTATCTCCAATACACCCATGCGAGGTTGAAAAGCATTTTGAGGAAAGCCGCGGAACTGACGCGAAACTCGGACGCGGAACTGATGCGGAACTTTTCTGCTGGAGTTACATTAGACGATGTTGAGCATCGGCTCCTCGTGGCCGCGCTCCGGCTGCCCGAGGCGATTGAAGACGCACTGGCTGATTTTGCTCCAAATCTCCTCGCCAATTATCTTTATAATCTCGCCAAACTTGCCAATGAGTTTTATCACTCCCATCCCGTGATACAGGAGCAAGACGAATCAAAGCGCGAAGTGCGCCTCGCGCTCGTGACAGGCACTGCACTTACTCTCGCGAGAGGACTTAATCTTCTTGGCATAGCCGCGCCCGAAGAAATGTAATATTTTATGGCGAGTGCTACAACGCTTTTTTTATTGGCAGGAATCAACTAGAATTGCGCCATATGTCTTCGAATGACAGACAGCCCCGACGTGAAAGTCGGGGCCCCGACCCAAAGGCGTCGGGGTTAAATCTCCCGAAGCGGGAAGAAAAGATTCTTGAATTTTGGGAGCGGAATAGGGTTTTTGAGAAATCGCTGGCCAAAACGAAACGCGGTCGGCCTTTTGTTTTTTATGAAGGGCCGCCAACGGCAAACGGCAGTCCGGGGATCCACCATTTCGAAGCCCGCGCCTTTAAGGATTTGATCCCGCGCTACAAGACCATGCAGGGCTACCACGTCGAGCGAAAGGCCGGGTGGGACACCCACGGGCTCCCGGTGGAAATCCAGGTGGAAAAGGAACTTGGCCTGAAATCCAAAAAAGACATTGAGAAATACGGCATTGCCAAGTTCAATGCCCAGTGCCGCGAATCGGTGTGGAGATACAAGGAGGAATGGGACCGCTTTACCAAGAGGATCGGCTTTTGGCTGGATCTTAAGCATCCTTACGTCACCTACGAAACTTCCTATATAGAGTCCTTATGGTGGGTCATCAAGGAAATTTGGAAGAAAAAGCTTTTGTATCAGGATTTCAAAGTTGTGCCGTGGTGCCCGAGGTGCCAGACCGCGCTCTCGACCCACGAGCTCGGGCTCGGCTACGCAACAGTACAAGACCGCTCGGTCTACGTTCGCTTCCGCGTAAAGACAAAGACCAAAGAATGGAATAATACTTCCATTCTTTCCTGGACGACGACGCCTTGGACGCTTCCCGGCAACGTAGCCCTCGCCATCAACCCCGCAGCCACGTATGTTTGCATTCCCGACCCGGCGCAAAAAGGCCACTGGCTTGTGTTGGGCGAAGACGCTTGGCGGAACATGGTCGAGGCGCACCTCTTTCCGCCGGAATACCGCAGCCAGCTGATGCTCGATGACATTGATACATTCAAGGGCAAGGATATGCTTGGCATCGAGTATGAGCCGCTATTTTCCGTGAAGGAACTTATCTCGCCGAAGGCGCACAAGGTCTACCCGGCCGACTTCGTAACCATGGAGGAGGGAACCGGCGTGGTGCATACCGCGGTGATGTACGGCGAGGACGACTATCGGCTCGGCACGAAGACCGGGCTTCCGAAATTCCACACTGTTACGGAGACCGGGCACTTTATAAAGGAAGTCGGCGAAGGATTAGGAGGGCAGTTTGTCAAAGATCCGAAGACCGAAGACAAGATCATCGTCTCGCTCAAAAAGCGCGGCCGGCTCTTTGCCGAGGAGCGGTATGAACACGAGTATCCGTTTTGCTGGCGGTGTGATACTCCAGTCCTCTATTACGCTCGTCAGGCCTGGTGGGTAAAAATGTCCGCGGTGAAAAAGAGCCTAGTGGTCAATAACGAGAAAATCAATTGGATTCCGGAATATTTGAAGCGCGGCCGCTTCGGAGAGTTTTTAAAAGAAGTCCGCGATTGGGCATTTTCGCGCGAGAGATATTGGGGTACGCCTTTGCCGGTGTGGGGATGCGCGGCCTGCGGGCATACTCATACGATCGGCTCGCTTGGAGAACTGGATGATCTGGATCAGGCGCCAACTACTCTCGTCGTGATGCGGCACGGCGAAGTGCCGCATAACGTCAAGGGGCTGGTAAATCCCGTAAGCGCCGAGAATGATCGGAGAGACGTTTTAACCGCCAAAGGCAAGCGCCAAGCTTTGGCGGCGGCGAAGAAACTGAAAAAAGAGCGCATTGACGTCATTGTATCTTCGCCGTCTTTCCGCACGAGAGAGACCGCCAAGATCGTGGCGCATGAATTAGGGATCTCGTCCATTCATACCATTCAGGAGCTTCGGGATGTGGCCATCGGCCCATTTGAAGGCAAGCCCATTGCGGAATTCAAGAAGGAATTTGCCGATTTTTCGGAGCGCTTCTGGGAAAAACCCGGCGGCGCGGAAAATTTGCGCGAAGTCCGGGCTCGCGTGATGAAGGCCGCCGCCATTATTCGGGGGAAATATTCCGGGAAGAAAATTTTGGTATTGACTCATGGCGACCCATCCTGGATTTTGATGGCTGCCCTTGAAGGAATGCCCGAAGATAAGTATGCGGGAGCTCATTACTTGAAACCGGCAGAATTTAAAACGGTTCGGCTCCACAGCTGGCCGTATGACACCGGCGGCGAAGTGAATCTTCACAAGCCCTATGTGGACGAGGTTCGGTTGAAGTGTACGAGTTGCGGCAAGACCATGCGGCGGGTATCCGAAGTGGTGGATGCGTGGTTTGACTCCGGCGCCATGCCATTCGCCCAAGCTCACTATCCGTTCGCTTGGGCTCAAAATCAAAAATCAAAAATCAAAAATCAAAAAGAAAAGTTATTATATCCGGCCGACTACATCTGCGAGGGCGTTGATCAGACGCGAGGCTGGTTTTACACCCTGCTTGCGGTCTCCACTCTCCTTGGCCGAGGGGCTTCCTATAAAAATGTCATTTCTCTCGGGCACGTCCTCGACAAGAACGGTCAGAAAATGTCCAAGTCTAAGGGCAATATTGTGGAACCGTTTCCCATGGTCGAGAAATATGGCGCCGATACCATCCGTTGGTATTTTTATACTGTAAACGCTCCGGGCGATCCCAAACGCTTTGATGAAAAGGATTTGCTATTGAAACTCCGCGGCCCCATCGCAACATTTTGGAATAGTTTTGTGTTTTTTGATACATACATAAATAAAATTCAAAATTCAACCTTCGTCCCGAGCTCAGGTCGAGGGAAATTCAAAATTCAAAATTCGCGAAATGTGTTGGACCAGTGGGTACTCGCGCGCCTTGATGAACTCACGCAAGAGGTAACTGTGCGCCTCAATGACTACGACATCGTGGGCGCTGCCCGATTGCTTGAAACATTTATCGTCGAAGATTTTTCCAATTGGTATCTCCGGCGCTCGCGCCGCCGCTTCCAGAAGCCCGAAAGCACAAAAGAAAAAGATGAGGCCGCGCTTACCATGGCCTATGCGCTAGTGCGTTTAGTCGAGCTTATGGCTCCCTTTACGCCGTTTCTTGCCGAGATTATTTATCAGGAGATTCGGCCGAAGCTGGGGCTTAAGGAGGAGAGCGTGCATCTTCGCGCTTGGCCAAGCGCGAAGTTCAAAGTTCAAAGTTCAAAGTTCAAAGTTTTGATTGATAGTATGGGCGAAATTCGGCGGTTGGCGGCGCTGGCTCTTGGGGAGCGGGCTAAGGCCGGTATGAAGGTGCGTCAACCACTTACAAAGTTAAAAGTTAAAAGCCTGCCCCGAGCCGAGTCGAGGGGTCAAAAGTTAAAAGTTCGTGAGTTGTTGGAGGTGTTGCGTGACGAGGTGAATGTGAAAGAGGTGGTTATTGATCCCCGTATCAAAAATGAAGTCGAGTTAGACATGACCGTCACGCCGCAGCTTCGTGAGGAGGGCTTAATCCGCGAGTTTGTGCGCAACATCCAGGAGATGCGGCGTGACGCTGGATTGAAGCCGCAGCAAGATATCAGGTTGCAGGTGTCAGGTGATAGGGAAACGGAGGCGGTTATTGAGCGATGGAGTAAATTTATTAAGAGCGAGGCCGGAGTAAGGAGTTTACAGTTTGGCGGGAAAAGGGAATTTACGGTCGAGCGTGATGTCGAACTCAATGGTGTGAAGATGTGGGTCGGAATCAGGAAAGACTGAGGAAGCCGAGATCCTTCGCTTCGCTCAGGATGGCGTTTTGAATTTTGTGCTTTGAATTTAGGATTTGTTTGGGATTTGTAATTTGGGATTTGGAATTCTCGCAGGATGTACCACACCCGGGCAATTATCTTAAAAAAAGAAGACTGGAATGAGGCCGATTGGCTGGTCACGGTTTTATCCGAGGATTTCGGGAAAATCCGGCTTTTGGCCCAGGGGGCGAGAAAGCACGGGGCCAAGCTCCAGGGACATCTTGAGCCCGGCTCAATCGCCGATATTTCCTTGGTCATCGGCCGGAACGGTTACCGCATGACTTCAGCCCGCATGCGGGAATTTTTCCCGGCGGCTCATAGGTCGCTAGCCAAACTACGGGCGATTTACGCGACCTTATCCATTCTGGATGCCAATCTCCTGGAAGAGCGCGATGGGGCGGAGGAGATTTTTAAGCTGGGAGAAGATACATTGCGGGCGATGGATCGCTGCGAGAATCTGGGGATGCTGCGCCGGATTATAGTATGGTTCCATGCGCGGCTGCTTGAGTTTCTCGGCCTTCTGCCGGCGGCCGGATCGCGCGAGGGCGACAACATCAAGCTACTCCTTAATTTTGTCAGCCGTCCCCTGGCCGATATTGAGGGTCTCGAGGTTGGCGAGGATCTCCTGGAGCGCGAGCTTGTTGAATTGATTCGCGAGCTCGGCGGTCAATCGCGGCAAGAAGCTGTCGTCTTCTCCGATTTGGCTATATAATAGCTCTAATGTCGCGACTTGAGGATATCCGCGAGAAGCTCTACAGGCGGAAAGAGGAGGAGGCCCCCGCGCCTCGGCCTGAAACTTTGCCGCCGCGGACGAGAGAAGAGCAGGTAGCGCATATCTGGGCGAGCCGGACTCCTCCGGAGAGCTTACCTAATAACATTCCGCCTCCCTACGTGCGTAAACGTCGCATCTCTACCCTTACCCTGGTGGCCATCGGGGCGGTGATGGTGATTGGGCTCGGTGCAATCATCGGCTACTTAGTGCTTTTCCCGTCGACCGAGGTTCTCCTTGAGATCTTCGGCCCGAGCCAGGTGAGTGCCGGCGAGCCCACGGTCATAACCGTACGCATTGCCAACCATAGCGGCGTAAAACTCATTGACGGCGCCCTCACCATTACTTTTCCCGAGGGCACCCTGGTCGGGGATCAGCTGGACTCATCCCCGGGATTGATTCGGGAAAAGATCGAGGTGCCGGATATCCCGGCTCAGGGCGTATTCGAAAAGGAAATCCGGGTTAAGCTCTTGGGAGCGGTCAATCAGAGCCTGACCGTCACCGGCCTCTATCTTTATCGTCCCGAAAATGTTTCCTCTCGCCTCACGCGCCGGAGCGAGCTCGTCACCGCCATATCGCGGGTGCCCATAGCTCTTACCCTGGATGCTCCAGAACGGGTGAGTTCCGGGCAGGAGGTGAGCATTGGTGTCGGCGTTGATGCCGAAGCCAGTTTCCCCTTTCAAGATATGACTTTGGAGGTTGGGTTTCCGAGCGGGTTTGAGTTTACCAGCGCCGATCCGGCCCCGGCGCAAGACTCCAGGAACCTATGGCCGCTGGGGGCTCTGGAGCCCGGGTCATCGCAAAAAATCACCATTCGCGGCATCCTGAAAGGCGATCCGGAAGAGGTAAAACCTTTCCACTTGCGGGTGGGGCGTTTTCAGGCGGTAACCCAATCGTGGCTCGTGCTGACTGAAGAGACGGCCGGCCCGGCCATTGCCTCGCCCTTCCTTTTTACTCGAACCACGCTTGGCGGCAGCCGGGGCGGGGCCGTCACTCCGGGAGGGGAGATTAGCGGCAGCGTATTCTTCAAGAATAATCTTCCCGAGCCGATCCAAAATGTCACCATTACCCTTACTTTCCCGGAAAAACTGGCTGAGCTCGGCAGGGTTCGGGTGGAGGGTGGATTTTACGATGTCGTGCGCCGGGCCATTGTCTGGAATCCGGCCTCGGAGAAGAGATTAGGCGAATTGGGGCCGGGCGAGGAAGGAATACTTTCATTCTCATTGGCCATCAAGCCGAGCCTGCCCATTCGGAGCATCACCGATAAAAATTTCGTGTTTCTGGTCCGCACGATCATTTCCAGCGCCAGCCCCCCGCCGGAATATCGCGGCGTGGATCTCACCTATGAAGACAGCGCCGAATTCAAGATTGACTCGTGGCTTACCCTTTCGGCCCGCGCCAGTTTCCATGATTCGCCGGTGGTCAATTCCGGCCCTCTGCCGCCCAAGGTTCGCCAGGTCACCACCTATACAGTGTTTTTACAGCTTTCGAGCGGCCCCAATGACCATCGCGATGTCGAGGTTCGGGGGCAGCTCGGCGGAGGTGTGGAGTGGCGGGGAGATTTGCGGGTTGACAGCGGAGAAATCAGTTTCAATCCGGCCAGCCAAGAATTTACCTGGAAGATCCGCGAATTGCCTGCGGCCACCGGTATTTTGCGGCCGCAATCTACGGCCATTTTGCAGGTAGCGATGACGCCGGCGGAGAATCAAGTGAACCGCAGCCCGGTGCTAGTCAAGGGCATAATAGCCCGCGGCATTGACACTTTCACCGCAAACGAGCATGCCAGTGCGGTTTATGACCTTACTACCGAGCTGCCCAAGGATCCCAAGAGCCGATCCGATGAGTGGCTGGTCGTGCCGTAATCAGAATCCAGAATTTAGAATGCAGAATCTAGAATCAACCTGGTCGGAGTTCTTACCCTAGACATCAAGCATGCCTTCCAACAATGACCTGATGAGGAAAATAGTTGCGCTGGCCAAGCGCAGAGGTTTCGTATTCCCAGGCTCGGAGATCTATGGCGGGCTTGCCGGCATGTGGGACTATGGGCCGCTGGGCACGGAGCTGAAAAATATCATCAAGCGGGAATGGCGGAAACGCTTTGTATTAGCGCGGGACGACATGTTTTTGGTGGAGAGCGCCGTCTTGATGAACCGCAAGGTCTGGGAGGTGTCTGGGCATGTCAAGTCCTTTGTCGATCCGATGATGGATTGCAAAAAATGCAAAGCTCGCTTTCGCGCTGACCATATTGATCCGAAAAAAGGCTGTCCCGAATGCGGGGCTCATGATTTCACCGCGGCCCGGCCTTTTAACATGATGTTTAAAACCCATGCCGGGCCGGTGGAGGATTCGGCGGCCGAGGCTTATCTCCGGCCGGAGACGGCCCAGGGCATGTTCGTGAACTTCAAGAATATTTTGGATACCATGCATCCGGAACTTCCTTTTGGCATTGCCCAGATCGGCAAGGCCTTCCGTAATGAGATTACCCCGGGAAATTTCATCTTCCGGACGCGGGAGTTTGAGCAGATGGAGATTGAGTATTTTATACGTCCTGGAGAATGGGAGAGTTGGTTTGAATATTGGCTGGGTGAGATGCGGGCCTGGAGCGCCTCACTGGGGCTTAATCCGGCCAAGGTGCATGAGCGCGAGGTGCCGGATGCGGAACGAGCCCATTATTCCAAGCGCACCGTGGACATTGACTATGATTTTCCATTCGATCGGAGTGAGCTTTACGGCATTGCCTACCGCACCGATTTTGATTTGTCTAGCCATGCCCAAGCCTCCGGCGTTGATCTTTCTTATTTTGACGAGGCCGCCAAGGCCCGCTTTATTCCGCACGTCATTGAGCCGACATTCGGGGTAGACCGGACAGTACTTGCGCTTCTTACCGAGCATTATGCCGAAGAGGAGGAGCGGGTAGTGTTGAAGCTGCCGCCGCGCCTCGCCCCGGTAAAGGTGGCGGTCTTTCCGCTTCTCGCTAACAAGGAGAAGCTCCTGGCCAAAGCCCGTGAAATTTACAACGCCCTCAAGCCGGAGCTGGCCGCCGGCCTTGGCGCGCTCGTCTCCTGGGACGATCGCGGCAACATCGGCAAGCGCTATTATAGTCAGGATGAGATCGGCACGCCCTGGTGCGTGACCGTGGATTTTGAGACGCTAGAAGATGATACGGTGACAGTAAGGGATAGGGATACTACTAAACAAGAGCGGATCGCGGTATCAGATTTGGTCGCCTATTTTACAGAAAAGCTAAAATCCTAAATCCCAAATCCGAAATCACAAATCTCAAGCGCGTTTGGAATTTTGAATTTGTAGTTTGGAATTTGTTTAGGATTTAGGATTTTGAGTTTTGGGTTTATTTAGGATTCAGAGCTTAGGATTTAGAGTTTCCATTCGTATGTTTAAGAAAATCACCCTTTCCAATGGTCTGCGCATTTTGACGGCCCCCATGCATGGCACCAACACCGTGACTGCTTTGGTGGTCTGCGGTACTGGCTCTGACTTTGAAGCGCGGGAGGAGCGCGGCATTTCACATTTCTTGGAACACATGTTCTTCAAGGGCACCGCATCTCGCCCCAGTGCCGGCGGGATCCGAAACGAGCTTGACCAGATGGGATCGGAATCGAATGCCTTCACCAGTCATGAGACAACCGGCTACTATATTAAAGCAGGGAAATCTCACGCCGAGCGGGCCATCAAAATCCTTGCCGACATCTACAAGAACTCGCTCTTGTCCGCCGATGAAATTAATCGGGAGAGACAGGTCATCGTGGAGGAGCTCAACATGCGCCGTGACAATCCGCAAAGCTACATCGGCTGGATGTGGGAGCGGATCCTCTATGGGGATCAGCCCGCGGGCTGGGAGCCGGTCGGAATTCTGGAAACGCTGGGAAGGTTCCAGCGGGAGGATCTCGTGCGCTACTTCTTGCACCAATACGTGAGCGGTAACACCATGATCGTCATGGCCGGGAGCCTCGATGAAGAAGTGATGCGGCGTCTCGCCGCCGATGAGTTTTCCGACATTCGAGAAGACAAGCCCCGCCCCAAGCCGGCCGTGATCGAGCCACAGTCAGCTCCCGCCCTCCTGGTTGAAGAGCGGAAGACCGACCAGACGCATCTCATCATCGGTTTTCGGGCTCACGGCGTTCCTCATCCCCGGCGCTACGCGATTGATCTTTTGGCCACCGTGCTCGGTGGCAACTGGAGTTCCCGAATGTTCGCGGAAATCCGCGACCGCCTGGGCCTCGCTTATGCCATCGGCTCCTCGAACACGACCTATACCAACCGTGGCTACATTGAGACCTATGCCGGCGTTGCGCATGGGAATGTCGAGAAAGCCATCGCGGCAATTCTTGGCGAGTACCGTCGCATTCGGGAGGAAGCGGTGAAGGGGGAGGATCTCGCCCGGGCGCTTGACTTCTTGAAGGGGCGGACATTGATGGACCTTGAGACGTCCGATGCCGTGGCTAGCTTCGTCGCCGGCGAGGAGATGCTAACCGGCCAGCCCCTGACAATTGAGGAAGTCTTTGCTAAGCTGGAGGCGGTGACCATCGCGGACGTCCAGGCCGCGGCCCGGGAACTTTTCAGACCCGAGCGGTTGAATGCCGTGGTCCTGGGGCCATTGGGCGAGAGCAATGGTCGAATCCAATCGCTACTTGAATCATTTGTCTAGCTCAGGTCATGCCGCAGTCCAAATTCACGTTAATTGACATTACCTATGCCTCGCTGCTTCGCGTCGTAGTGGTGGTGGTTTTGGTTATTGCGCTTTTTTACCTGCGTAACATAATTGCCACGCTCCTTTTTGCCGTGGTGGTGGCCTCGGGTATTGAGCCGGGGGTGAGATGGTTTCAGAGGTATCGCGTGCCGCGGGTTCTCGCCGTGCTCATTATCTATGTAGTGGCCATGGCAATTTTGGGTGGAGCGATCTATCTTGTGGTGCCGGCGCTGGTGGATGAATTCAGCGCTTTTTTGGATTCCTTCCCCCGCTATCAGCGGGTTTTATTGCAGGAGCTTCGCGGCTTCCAGAATTTTCCATTGTTTCAGCTCTTCTCCGAAGATGCGGCGAGTTTTATTTTGAATCCGCCCTTTGATCTTCGCACCATAGGCGGCAGCGCAATTAGCGTCATCTTCAGCATTTTCGGCGGAGTTTTCTCCGGTATACTTTTAATCGTGGTCTCCTTTTACCTAGCCAGTCAGGAGAAGGGCATTGAGCAGTTTTTGCGCATGGTGACTCCGCTGCGGGATGAGGAGTACGCGCTTGATCTTTGGAACCGTTCCCAGGCCAAAATCGGCTATTGGCTCCGCGGGCAGGTCGTCCTAGCCATGGTTATTGGTCTTATGGTCTATCTTACTTTAACCCTTCTTGGCATCCGCTATGCCCTGTCTCTGGCCATCCTCGCGGCAATTTTTGAAATCATACCGATCATCGGTCCGGTCCTGTCTGCCGTGCCGGCTGTATTTTTTGCCTTCTTAAGTTCTCCGTTCCTGGCTCTGATGGTGACCATTGCCTATGTCATCATCCAGCAGGTGGAGAGTCATTTGATTGTGCCCTTGGTTATGCGGCGCACCGTGGGCTTGAATCCGTTGCTGGTGATACTGGCCCTTCTTATCGGCGGGACCCTGGGGGGGATCTTGGGCATGTTTCTGGCCGTGCCCGTAGCCGCGGCCGTGGTGGAGTTTCTTACCGATACCGATCGAAAGCGCCGGGGACTTTTCCAATTTGGCGCTCCGCCCACACCTTGAATTTTATATTTTATTGCGCTAAGCGCCGAATACCTCGCCGCTCTGCGGGCCAGATGCAGGCGCATTTCGCAGAAGCGAAATCGCCCCGTCTCCGAGGATGAAGGCGCACATTGAAAGCGAGCGCGCCGAGATGGTCGAGGCGCGCGAGCACATTCGCAACAAAGCATCACTTCAATACCGCACCGCTTGTGGTGCGGATGCTTTATACATGCTAGGCTGAGCTGGGCTCGCATGAGCCCTTTTTATCTGTTTGTCTGCGAGCACAAGCTCTTTGAGCGCAGGTGCGAGCAGCTACAAACAGATAACCCCGCACTAATTTTGCCTCGGAGAACACTTGGGGCTCGGCATATCACAGTATCGTCTAACTACGGCGATCCGCGCGCCGCGAATAGCGGCATCCTGTTTTGGGCGAAGCGGATTGCCTCGGAACGGGTCGCAAAATTAGTGCGGGGCCGTAAGGGTTACATTCAATTAATAGCCGAGGCTACGGCCTTGCAGTATGATGCAGACAAGGATTATGACTGCACCGGCTCAAAAATTTTATATCACCACCGCCATTGATTACGTGAACGACCGGCCGCATCTCGGACATGCTCTGGAAAAAATTCAGGCCGATGTCCTGGCGCGCTACCACCGCCTCAAAGGCGGGAATGTTTGGTTTCTTACCGGTACGGATGAACACGGCGCCAAGATCGTGCGTTCGGCCGAGGCTAGGGGCCAATCCCCGGAGGAGCTAGCCAGCGAGAACGCGGCCAAATTCCAGGCGCTTAAACAGACGCTCAATTTGTCCTGGGATGATTTTATCCGTACCTCGGATAGGAATCGGCACTGGCCGGGGGCTACGGAATTGTGGCAGAGGCTGGCCTCGGCCGGGGATATCTACAAAAAAAGCTACCGCGGCCTCTATTGCGTCGGCCATGAGGCCTTTGTCACGGAAAAGGATTTGGCGGACGGGAAGTGCCGCGACCATCAGACCAGACCCGAGGTGGTTAGCGAGGAGAATTGGTTCTTTCGACTCTCGCGCCACGCCGATGCCATTCTCCGGCGGATTGATTCGGATGAGCTCCGCATTCTTCCCGCCAGCCGCAAAAATGAAATTTTGGTATTTATTCGCGGCGGCTTGGCGGATGTGAGTTTCTCGCGGCCGCGAAAAGATCTTGACTGGGGCATCCCGGTTCCCGGGGATGAGACGCAGACTATGTACGTTTGGTGCGACGCTTTGGCCAACTACATCACGGCCATCGGCTTCGGCCGGCAGGACAAAGAATTCTTGAGGTGGTGGCCGGCTGACTTGCATGTCATCGGTAAAGATATTCTGCGTTTCCATGCCGTCATTTGGCCGGGTATGCTGCTTTCAGCCGGCCTTCCGCTGCCCAAGGAGATTTTTGTCCATGGGCATATCAGCGTGGATGGGCAGAAGATGTCCAAAACCGTCGGCAATGTGATTGATCCGGTAGAGCTGGTTAAAAGATACGGCACCGATCCGGTGCGTTACTACCTGCTTCGCGAAATTCCCGCTCACGAGGACGGCGATTTTAGCATTGCCAAGTTTGAGGAGCGCTATAACGGCGATCTGGCCAACGGCCTCGGGAACCTGGTGGCCCGGGTGGCTAGCCTTGGAGAAAAGGTAAGCCCGGTTGCTTTTAACTTCCCCAAGGATTTGCTACCCAACGTCCGCGATGCCATCCATGCGACTTTCCAAAACTACGAGCAGGCTATCGTCGAGATCCGGCTGCATGCAGCCTTGGCCGAGGTATGGCGGCTTATAGCTTTTACTGATCGCTATATCAACGCCGCCGCTCCCTGGGCGGTGAGCGATCCTGACGAGTTCAAGCGCATCATTACGAACGCCGCCTATCTCGTCTCAACCATAGCCAATCTCATCCGGCCGTTCCTGCCCGAAACGGCAGAGAAGATTCAAGAGCTAATTCGGTTTGAGGATTCAGCGCTCCATATTCGGAAAGGCCCTAACCTGTTTCCACGGTTGGGTTGACCCCGCACCAATTTCGCGGCTCGGGTTTCACCCTCGCAGACTAACATTGAAAAAAAGGCGAGGAGGTTCTTTTCCCTCGCCTGGGTTGAGATGCCGGCGGCAGACCCGCCTGCCCGGGTGTGACGCGGGTTGCGGCCACACGATTCTCCAGCTGGAGGCAGTCCCGCTCTCTAGCGGAAGGAGGCTCCGCTGCCGGGCTTTGCCGCAGGACGAACCCCTGCCGCCGGCACATTCATCTTGTGTCTTTCATTATTTTGAGCGTAAATCTCCATGTCAAGGCTTTCTATAATTGACTCTCACGCCCATGTTCAGTTCCCGGCCTATGACGAGGACCGCTCAGCCGTGATTGCCCGGGCCCTCGACGGTGGCATCGGAATCATTAACATCGGGACTCAGTATTCAACCTCAGCCGAGGCCGTGGAGCTCGCCGAGCGCTATGCCGAGGGGGTTTGGGCCACGGTGGGATTTCACCCGAACCACATCGGTCCCGCTGAGCACCATGACCCCCAGGAACTCCGCGATTCAACGCGGGAAGAGTTTGATATTTCGAAATTCCGTGAGCTTGCCGGCCGCCCCAAAGTAGTCGCCATCGGCGAGTGCGGACTGGATTACTACCGAATCAGGAATCAAGAATTAGGAATAAGGGAACGCCAGAAAGAAGTTTTTGTCCAACAGATTGAGTTGGCGAAAGAGCTAAAGAAGCCATTAGTTATACATTGCCGTAAGGCATTTGATGATCTTATTCAGATTCTTGATTCGTTATTCCTGATTCCTGATTCCCCAGCCGGCGTGGTCCACTTCTTCTCCGGCTCCTGGGATGATGCCAAAAGCCTCCTTGATCTCGGCTTTTATCTTTCCTTCGGCGGGGTGATCACTTTTGCCCGGGATTACGACCAAGTGGTAAAGCATGTGCCGCTGGAGCGCCTGCTTATTGAGACCGATGCCCCCTATGTGGCTCCGCTCCCTTATCGCGGTAAGCGCAATGAGCCGTTGTATATAAGCGAGGTGGCTAAAAAAATCGTCGAGCTCAAGGCGATTACCTTCGAGGAGGTTGCAGACACGACCACGGCGAATGCCGTGAGGCTATTTCAATTACCAGGGCCTTAGCCCCCGCCGGTTAAGGCAGAACGATGTAGCGTGCCAGACGCGTGACTTTGCCGTAGCGATTTTTGGCTTCGAATTCCAGGCGATTCAAGCCTTGGATCAGGTACACCCGCTCACTGAATTCTCCGGTCTGGCCCGAATAAAGAGGACGGCCATTCAACGTGAGATCAGCGTCCGGATCAGTGCGGCCGCTGACGTCCAAGATATCGTTTTCACTCCTAATGTCTTGGGCCGGGGCAAAAATTTCAAGCCGGGGCGGACGCAAAAACTTCAGCTCATAAATGAAAAAGCCGGCGATCGCGGCCAGGGCCAGGCCGGCCATAACCAAGACAAAGTTTCGCTGATTGACGTAGGTGGCTTGACGGCGTGGTGGCGGTATCATCTTGATTGCCAAAATTCGGCATCGTGGATTATTAATCAAGCATCTTGAGTCTCCCTTTTTGCAAGGATTTCACGGGGCTTGGCGCCCTCTCCTGGGCCGATGATCCCGCGCTCCTCCAGTAAATCCAGGAGCCGGGCGGCCCGGGCATAACCGATTTTCAATCGCCGCTGGAGGTAGGAGGCCGAGGCTTTGCCAGCCTGGATTATCGTGCTCTTGGCCTCCTCATAAAGCGGGTCATCATCGCCGAAATTTTCATCATCGCTTATAGCTTCAGCCAGTCCGGGCGGGGCGGCGACGAAAATATCTTCTTCGGTTTCGGCCGGTAGGTCTTCGGCCTGGTCGCGAATGAATTGGGTAATGCGTTCAACCTCGCTTTCCGAGACAAAACCGCCCTGGATGCGCCGGGGCCTGGCCGTGTCGCCGGCCAAAAAAAGCATGTCCCCGTTGCCCAGGAGCTTCTCGGCGCCGGCAACATCAAGAATGGTGCGCGCATCAACCTGTGAGGCTACTTGGAAAGCCACTCGCGAAGTGATGTTGGCCTTGATGAGGCCGGTGATGACTTCCACCGAGGGCCGCTGGGTGGAGACCACCAGGTGTATGCCCACCGCCCTGGCCATCTGGGCCAAGCGTATTATTGAGCCTTCAACTTCCCTGGGGTAGCTCGCCATGAGGTCAGCTAGCTCATCAATGATGATGACAAGATAGGGCATGGTCTCGCCTGGGAGGGTCTCGGCGTTTTTCTTGGCGAATCTTTCGTTATAGCCGGCGATGTCGCGTACGCCGGCTCTCGCCAGCTCCTCGTATCTCCGTTCCATTTCCTTAACTGCCCAGCGCAAAGCCTGGATGGTTTTTTTGGCTTCGGTGATGGGTGGGGTGAGGAGATGGGGGATGCCGCTATAGACCGCAAGCTCCACTCTCTTAGGATCAATTATCAAAAAGCGCAAGAACTCCGGCGGATTGCGGTATAAAAACGCGGTGATCATGGCGTGTAGCATCACCGATTTTCCGCTGCCCGTGGCTCCAGCCACCAGGAGATGCGGCATTTTGGCGAGGTTAGCATAGACCGGCGATCCGGCCACGTCCCGGCCCAGGACAAAAAGCAGCGGGGCGCTTGATGACTGAAAGATTTCATTTTGGAGGAGGTTCCTCAGACCGACCAGGGCGATGGAGCGGTTGGGCACCTCGATGCCCACCAGAGACTTGCCGGGAATCGGCGCCTCAATCCGGATGGGATGGGCGGCCAAGGCGAGCGCGAGGTCATTGGATAGCGCCAGGATCCGCGAGATCTTTACCCCCTCGGCCGGTTTTAAGGTGTACTGGGTGACGGTTGGGCCGTCCGCTACCTCACCCATCTCGACATCAATGCCGAAGTTCAAAAGCGTGCGCTTGATGATGTTGGCATTGGCTCGGATGTCGCCGGAGGAGGGCGTGCCGCGGTCATCATTTAAAAGGCTAAGCGGCGGAAAGACATAGGCGCGTCTCCGGCCTCTCCTGGGAACATGCGTGGCTTCACGCTCGGCTTGGGTCGGCGCCTCCTCGGGCGATTCAACCATGACGCTCGAGGCGGGTTTAGTCGGGGTCTCATCCTTTTTGGCCGAGGGGATTAGCGCTTGGAGCGCCTCGGCGGATGCGCCCAAAATTTTTTCTTCAGTCTCGGGCTTAGCCTCTTCCTCGCGCGGCTTCCACAGCGGGATATTGGCCATCATGAGAATGGCAATGATGAGGAGCGAGGCTTCAATGACCAGGGCGGCCCAGAAATCAAAAACTTTCTCAAGCGGCCAGTTGGCGGCCAGTCCCACCCAGCCGGCAGTGTTCTCTCCAAAAAAAAGATCAACCAGGGCGAGACT
>CAYIKH010000005.1:0-26807 GCA_964363965.1 uncultured Candidatus Saccharibacteria bacterium | reverse complement strand
GTCTTTTACCAATATAACCTGTCCGGTTTGGACGGCAACGTCGGTCCCGGAGCCAACGGCAATTCCGACATCGGCTTGAGCCAGAGCCGGCGAATCGTTGATGCCGTCGCCGACCATGGCCACGCTTTTGCCCTCTTGCTGCAGCTTTCTGATAACATCGGCCTTCACACCGGGAAGCACCTGGGCAAGAACGCGCTCAATTCCGAGCTCGCGGGCAATGGCCTGGGCGGTTTTTGGATTATCGCCGGTGATCAAGATGATCTCTTTACCCATGCGCTTCAACTCGCGAATAGCTTCTTTGGCATAAGGCTTAAGGGTGTCGGCCATGGCAATGACGGCCATAACTGTTTTTTCTCTGACCGCATAGACCGCGGTTTTGGCTTCATTCTGGAGACGCTCCACGGTTGCGGCGTAATTCTCGACATCAATGCCGAGATTAGTCATAAAGGCGGCGTTGCCGACATATACTGCCCGGCCATCAACTCTTCCCTGAACTCCCAGCCCGGCCACGGCCTGGAAATCCGTAACCGGCGGCAGAGCCTCATTAAGCCGCTTGGCGCGCTCGACAATTGCCCGGGCCAGCGGATGCTCTGATCCGGTCTCAAGTGCCCCGGCCAGCCTCAAGGCCTCATCGTCCGAAAATCCTCCAGATACGACCACATCCGTCACCACGGGCTTGCCAATGGTCAGCGTCCCGGTCTTGTCAAAGGCAATGGCCTGAACTTTGTAGGCTTTTTCCAGGGCTTCTCCGCCTTTCAGGATAATGCCGAATTTGGCCGCCCGGCCAATGCCGACGATCAAGGCTGTGGGCGTGGCCAGGCCCATGGCGCAGGGGCAGGAAATAACCAAAAGCGCAATCATGCGCAAAAGCCCGGCGCGGAATGGAAGGGCAAAGATGAAATACCAGACGACAAAAGTGATTACGGAGAGCACCACGACCGTGGGCACGAAATACTCGCTGATTTTGTCCACCAAATTTTGAATAGGGGCGCGTCGTGCTTGGGCCTCCTCCACCATCTGGATGATCTGGTACAAAAGCGTTTCTTTGCCCACTTTGGTGGCTTTGAATTTAATGAAACCCTCCTGATTGACCGTAGCCCCTATGACCTCATCGCCCGCGCTCTTTCCGACGGGCATTGATTCGCCGGTGACCACCTTCTCATCAATATGTGTCTTGCCATCAAGAATCACGCCGTCAACCGCAATCTTCTCTCCCGGCCGGACAACGACCGTCTCGCCTTTGCGAATCTGATCAATTGGCACTGTAACTTCCTCCCCATCTCGAATCACGTGCGCTTCCTTGGCCTCGAGCTTGAGAAGCTCCTTGATTGCCGCGGAGGCCCGGCCCTTGGCTACGGCTTCAAAGTAGCGGCCGAGGATGATGAAGGAAAGAAGCGCGGCCGAAGATTCCCAGAAAGGATGGTCAATGTTGAAGAATAAAAACCCGATCATCGAATAAAAATAGGCCGCCGAGGTACCGAGGGCGACCAAAACGTCCATGTTGGCCGAGCCGACGCGGATCGCGGTAAAGGAATTGCGGTAAAACGGCCAGGCGATGACAAATTGAATGGGTGTGGAAAGAATCCAGTAAACGTAATTAAGGTCAATGCCGAAAATAGCGTGTACATGCTGGAGGTTAAACATGTGGATCAGCATGTAGTAAACGACGATCGGCGAAGCCAGAACGAAGCTTGCAATCGCCCGACGCCCGGCCTCCTTGATGCGCCTCGCCTCAATCTTCTCCTCGTCTGCAGCGGTGAATCCCGGCTCATCCGGCCGGATAAGGTCGTAGCCGAGCTTGTTCATGAGCTCGTCAATTTTCGCAAGCGAAACTTTGGCCTCGTCAAACTCAATCGCCGTCTTCTCGGCGCCGTAGTTGGTCTTAATCGAAACCACCCCCGGCTGCTTGCCGATGAGTTTGTCAATGAGCGTCGAGCAAGACGCGCAATGCATGCCTTTCACTTTGAGCACGAGCTTGGTCATAGCTACTGCGTCCCTAAGATGATGCTCCTCACATGGATCTTCCCCACCATATCGAAGTGGGTGCGCTTGACGCCGTCCACCTCACCTTCGCCGCACGGCACCGAGCAGTAGAAGGGGAAGTCGCCCTCTTGGGTAACCACGAACTCGACCTTGATGATGGAATTTGCCGGCATGCGCTGTGATACGCCGAAGGCGTCAATGGAGATGCCGTGGTCGTAGTCGTCCTCATTTACGATTGTGGCGATAATTTTATCACCGCGATCCGCCTCGATCACCTCGGGCACGAACCGCCATTGATCCTTGGCCGCAACAATGGTGATCTCGCGCACCTTGCCTGTTGTGACCGGAACGGACTCCTCAGGGAGTAAGAAGATGCGATAGATAATGCCACCGATGATGATTAAAGCACCGATGCCGATTAAGATGAAGTACTTATTCATGTCCGCCGAGCTCCTTCGATGTAGCGCTTCACCCCCCATGAGAGGAACACGATCAGAATGAGAGAAATTATGGTATACCAGACTTTATCGGGTATGGCCGAGGGTGCTTTCTCCTCCACCCTGATCCAGAAGCTTGCGCTAAGCGCCTCATCCTCAGCTAAAGCCGTGCCGGCCGGCCGGAACTGGGCAAAGGCCTTGTAAAGTCCGGCTTCCGTAAATGTTATGTGGAACTCAATAGTTTCATCTTCCTCGGCCGGGCCAGCAACACCGGGAGCTTCCTCGGGGCCATGAGCCCTGGCTTCGTTAACCGGCCCAACGCCGTGCATATCGCCGCTCCCGCTTTCGGGATGGGCATGGGTAAACTGTTTCAGATCATCTTTAATCACCACAAGGTGCATCTTTTCTCCGAGGTAGGACTCTACCGCAACCTCCTGGCCGGTGAGGGTATGGATATCAAAGGAAAGATGAGCCTCCTGGTTTTTAGCCAGCGGTTCATCCAATTCTAATGACACTTGATAATCGCCAACAATAACATTGCGGCCAAACGAAATCTGTTTATCGCTTCTTAGTCCCATCCCCTGAACTTCTATCTCGGGGTGGCCAAAGGCATGATTCACTCCATCTTTTCTGATTTCGGACCAGATTTTATAAAGGCCGGGTTGGCCAAAAACATAATCAACCATAAAGAATCCCGGAGTCGAGGCCGGCTGGGGATGGATGTGGAAAAATTCGTTAAGATCGTCCCGCACGCCGATGACATGCATCGGTTTTCCATGTTCAATGTCCAGTTGGTAAACCGACACCTGAACATTGGCCGGCTTTTCGTTGACAAAGAAATCCAAGCGGGCGGGTGTGCCGGCTATTACCGGTGCCGGAGTGATATTAAAATTCACGGCCAAACCTTGCCGCACTTCGCTTTCCTCATGATACAGCGCCCCATGCGGCTCTCCGGTGGCCATCTCGCCTTCTTCATGTGCCTCCTCAAAACGAGCGGTGTGATTCAAGAAACGGTCCGGAAGAACCCAGACAAACGTGAGCGCCAAGAGCGCCGTCAGAGTCGCGAATAGCCAAAAACGATACGGCCTCACCCTAGCCTCAATTCGCTCTTCATCGCCTTCTTCCGCCGTCCCTGTAGCCATTTTTGATTTTTGATTTTTGCCTTTTGATTTTTTTACGTAGTACCACCACATCGGCAGTACCCATAGTCCCACCAGTACCCAATTGCCAAGCCATAAAGGCAAATCAAATAGTCCCCGACCAGTGGGAATTTCGTGGGTATGCGGCGGCTCGGCCAGGTTGAAACGCGAGACGATGATGCCCAAGAAGCGCTCCTCCTGGGTGAGTTCCTCAAGAAGGGTATGCTGGCCCGAATATACCCACCAGTCGTGCGAAAAGAGTCCAAGCACCAAGATGAAACCGGCGACGAAGACCATGCCCCAGCCGGTGGCGCGTTCAACCTTCTCTTTCCTAGCCACCAGCCAACTAAGGGCATTTACACCCAGAATGGCCAGGGCCGCGAGGAGGAGAAGCGGCAGGATTCGGCCGATGGCGTGCACAAAAAAGAGCATCCAGCCGTAGAAAACGTCGCCGGATGCGGCAATGCGGGTCAAGATTACCGGCGTGGCCGGGTGCGGACAACCCACGCCGATGTTGCCGAGGAAAAGCCCCAAGAGTAGCGCTTTGAGATAATCCTGCTGTTTCTGAATAAAGGCCGGGGCCGCGCCGGTGTAGGAAGGCATCCGAAATCTCACCAACCCTAATTCACCGAGAGCAAACCCAAAAGCAAAAAGACCGGCAATGAAGTATAGCCAGTTTTTGACTGTTTCAAGCGGCGCGGCAAAAGTGCCGATAAAAACCTCGCCGACAATCGCCGCAATCACACCGTACATGGAGAGGGTGATGGCCACGCCAAGCCCGAAGGCAATGGCAATGCCAAAGCCCTTGGCCGCGCCTTTGCCCATAGACAGCGGCACAATTACGAAGGCCAGAGGCAGGGTGCAGGGAAGAACAATCATGGAGAGTCCCGCGGCAAAACTGAAAAGATACCAACCGAATCCCACCGGCGTTTCCGGACCCAAGAAGAAAAACCAAAACAGACCGAATACGACGACGGCAAAGAGTCCGAGGGCTGATGAGATCAAGAGAACTTTCAGTTTTCCGGACTGCTCCATCTCAACGCTCAACGGAAAGAAAGTGCAAGTAATGCTAACGCGGCCCCGAGAAGTCCGATGTCGCGGAAGGTGATGGCATCAACGCCTACCAACCAAAGAATCAGCACCATCTCCAGAGCGGCTAATGCCGAGGCCGCACGCACGAACCGCCACGGCAAAAACCAGGCAAAAAAGAGGAAAGCCAACGCGAGCTCCCCTATCGCCTGAATTTTCAGATAATTGTTGATGCCGATTTGGTTGTTGATGATAACTTGCAGGAATTGCGGCAGAGGCCGGACGGCCCAGTACCAGGCCGTGGGGTGGACAAAAATGTCGTAGCCGGAGTAGGCGTACATTACGCCCAAGCCCAAACGCAAAGCCCATTCCGGCCTAAGTTTTGAGACGAATGTCATGCTTTTACCGATGTGTAAGAATTAAGAAGCACGAATCATGAATCAAGGAATTGCGTAACCGTGCTCCCTGATTCCTGATTCGAGATTCATGATTCAGAGAGTTCTTCAAGCTTTGCAACAAACTTCTCCCGATCAAATCCTCCCATTTGGAAAAGCTCACCATTGAACACGATAGCCGGTGAGGAGAAGACCATGTATTTCTGAACCATCTCTTGTCCCTCTGGCGTGGTGAGCTCAATCTTCTTGTAACTGACATTCGGCCATTCTTTTGAAATTGAGCCCCAGAACTCATCAAAGGCCCGGCAAATCTGGCATCCCGGCGAATGAAGCACCTCCAGTCTGACCGCTTTCATGCTTCCAGTATACCATGGCCATGAATTCCGCGAGAAAAACCCCATGCACAGGGGCTTTTCGCTCGATGGAAAAACATTTAGGCTTTGGCCGCGGGATGGAATAAGTGATTCTCCGCTCGCTCCACGGCCGGGCTTTGTTTCTTAACGCCGAGAATGTAGGCATAGGCCGAGAGCGCGGCCCGCACTCCGTCGCCGGCCGAGATGTTGTTTTGCTTATACATCTCATCGGTGACGTCGCCGGCGGCAAAGATACCGGGCTTCGAGGTTGAGGCGGTCTTGTGATCAATCGTGATTTCGCCGAACTTGTTGAGGTTGACCAGCTCCTTTACAATCTCTGAGTTCGGAACCGCGCCTATTTCCACAAACACACCGTCCAAAGCCAGTTCCCGCACTTCCCCGCTCTTGGCATCCTTGTAGCGGAAGCCGGTCACGAACTTGTCGCCCAGAATTTCCTGCGTCTCGGCATTCAAAATTATTTTCACCTTGGGATTTTTCCCGATTTCTTCCTGCGTGGCCTCGTCGCCTTTGAGCGCATCGCCCCGATGCATAAGATAAATCTCCGTGGCATATGGAAAGAGGTCAACCACGGCTTCGAGTCCAGCATTTCCACCACCGATTACAGCCACGCGCTTGCCGGCGAATACAGGCGCATCGCAAGTGCTGCAAAACGCCACGCCCCGGCCCTCAAACTTATCCTCGCCAGGCACGCCCAATCTCCGGCGTCTGGAGCCGGAAGTAACGACAACCGTCTTGGTCTCATACTGGCCGCCCTTGTCGGTTTCCACTAGAAAATCGCAAGGCCGTTTCCCATTGGTGCACAGAATCTCGCTCACCTTGGTCACGCGCTCCGGCATCCTGATCTCAATGCCTTCCTGCGCGCGCACGTGTTCTTCAAGTTTCTTGGCCAAATCAAAGCCGGTGAGCATTTTCTCGCCGATCCAGTTCTCAATGTTATCCGAAACCATGGACTGCCCGCCAAAGGATTCGGTTATGAGGAGGGTCTTTAATTTTTTCCGGGCGGCGTAGACGCCTGCCGCGACTGCGGCCGGGCCGCCACCGATGATGATAAGATCGTACATGGAAAAACCCAAAGTCTACAAGGCAGTAGGTGAAACTACTTTCCACTGCCTCATGAATAAGTGGTCCAACGAATCAATAGTTCCTACGGCGTAATCTCGGAGATTGAATTGGTGTTCTTTTCTCTGCAAGTATAAAAAATCAGCACCCGCGTTCCTTGCATAATACGCATCTTCGTTACTATTGCCAACATAGAGGGTCTCCCGCGGGGACACGTTCAGTTTCTTGAGGATGAAGTGAAAACTCGCCGGATCTGGTTTTCCATTAAACTGGCTATCAGTAATCGAAAAATGCATATCAAGTGGAGCGCCGTTAAGTTTCTGTACCTCCATATCAGCAATCCAGTGCGGAGCGCCAGTGATGACGGAGGTAATTTTCCCCATCGCTTTCAGCTTCCGCAGAGTCAGCTCAGCGTCATCATAAGCTCGCGTATGGCGAGAACGCTGTTCTGATGTGTCCAGGATACGAAACAGGTGCCAAAAGCTAGCCGGCTCAACTTTGAATTCTCTCCGAATGACCTCATCCCGTGAAGCCTCAAACCAAAACCGATCAATAGCGCGCTCCTCTTTAATCGCTCCACCGAGCTCGTGAACAACCTTCGGGACAATTGCATATCGATACTCCGGAACGGTGTGCACAAGCGTTCCATCGAGATCGAAGGAGATGTGTCGATATCTGGCGAGCATGGACATCATTTTTTAGATCGAGGCGACCCCGCACTCATTTTACTTGACTGCCCGTCGTAGCCCGCTTCGTCTGAAACGGGATGGGCCTATTCGGCCCGCGCGGGCTACGAGAGCTTGCGAGGTACTATCAAAGCCAAACATTTATAGATAACAGGGCAAAATGAGTACGGGGTGCTCTTGATTGTAACCAAATTTGCTTCGCCCAGTGAAATCGCTCGCAAATTTGGACAATCAAGGCACGAACTCCGGCCCTCTATTCCGATAAGCTTTAATGAAATTCCGCACCCGTTCTTCTGAAAACTCTGCCGCTGAGAATTTATCAAGATGATTCCATGCGGCCAGAGCAATATCGGCGTCATTGGCCGGCCGGGGGGCCATTATCACCTTGCGGCCAAACTCACTGGCAACAGCCTCAAGCCTAGAGATGACATCGGGACTGACGCCGGGTTTATAGGCTACCCAGATGCCGCCGTGTTCAAGATTATGGATAAGAATCTGATCGTGAATTTCCTCTTTATAGACGCCCCACTCGGCGGGACTGGCATGATGCGGCCCGGAGGTCGGAGGGTTGGAGTTGTAATCAAACGGCGTGCCGAGCGAGACATGCTGCGCACCCTGGTCAGGGATCGTCATGCCCGGGCCAGTGCTGCTGCGCTGATTGAAACGCACCAAAGCAAAAACAGTTCCGGCGACGGCTACCGCAATAAGCGCGGTCCATATTGAACACCGCATGATCTTCCGCCATCGCGCCCGCGCAATAGCCCGCTCACGTTCTTGCTGTTTTACATCGTAGTCAGCGGCCATGAGATATTCGCAATTCGTAGATTAGCACAAAATTCGCATATTGGCATCATGTGAGCCGTGCAATGACCTCCTCGATCATCTGACGCGGAGGATAGTCGTAGTGTTTATCTTTGTAGAAATAAGGGCGACAGCCGCCAGTATGGAAGTTAGACACGCGGCGAGCTTCCGGATCAAGGTCTTGGCCGTTGATCAAAATATGCGGCGAGCCGAAAAAATGATACTTCACCGCTTCTTCATCATTCGCGATCAGTACTTCCTCAAGGTTGGCATCAAGGTTCTTTTCGCGGATGAAGTCTTCAAGTAATTTCCAGGCGTGCTGCCAGAAATTACATTCTTGATTGTGGAGCACCTGGATGCGGACCATAGGGATAGTATATCGCCGTTAGAGGTAGTCGAGAAGCCGTTCGTATTCGATGAAACGGAAGAAACGGTAGCCGTAGTAGATAAGCAGGTCCATGCGGTCGGTTAAAAGGAGGATGCCGAGGAAAATCAACAAAATGCCGCCGATGACAGAAACGACATGTAGATAACGCGTACGCCGCTCAATGAATTGTGAAGCTTGCCCTATGCCGGCGGCAATGGCCAGAAACGGCACGGCGAGCCCGAGTGAAAAGACCGAGAGAAGGACGGCTCCCTTCAACGCCGTGGTCGTGGTCGAAGCTAAGAGCAGGATCGAGCCTAAAATCGGACCCACGCAGGGGGTCCAGCCGAGTCCGAAGGCGGCACCGAGGACGAGGGAATTCACCGGCTTCCCACGCTCGAAGATAGTCGGCACGGCGAGCGCCCGCTCCCGCGCCAAGAACGGAATTTTCATGATGTTCAACATGAAGAGCCCGAAAACAATAACGAAAATGCCACCAATCCTGGCGAGCCACTGCCGATATGGCACAAGTGCCGAGCCGATGAAACCAACTAGTGTCCCCAGGATGACAAAAACTGCCGTCCAGCCGATGACAAAGGCAAGACCATTTAAGAAAATCTTCCCGCGGACCAGCCTGGCCCGCGTGGGATCCTGGAGCTCACCGAGCGATACCCCACTGATGAACCCCAAATATGCAGGCACCAAGGGCAGGGTGCAAGGCGCAAGGAAGGTTAGGACTCCGGCGATGAAGACAGGAATGATTAGTGGATAGTCCATGTCATATGCCGAATGCTTCGCTGATGGAAACAGTTAGAATAATGAGTACTCGATTCATGAAGCCGTCTTATGTAAAAACCTGATGACCATATTAGAAAAGGCATTAGGCGAAAACTTATAGCAGACCATCTTCCCGCTGCGGACGGTATGCAAGCATCGGCAGGACTGGAGAATCCGCAGATGATGCGAAGTTGCGGCCACGCTCATGCCGAGCTCGCGGGCAATATCCGAGACGCAGGCCTCGCCTCTTTGTCCAAGCCGCAACATAATTTTGATGCGTGCCGGATCGGCGGCGGCGAAAAAAAGCCGCGCCAACCCAACATAGCGCTCCTTGCGGATTATTCCCAATTTCCTGACATTTTGGACTCGATGCATAACTCGACAGCGACCAAAAGCCATTAGCATCACTAAAACATTCAAATGAATGTTTGAATAATGTGACAACAAAAATCTCCCTTACTTGACCCCCAAAAGTTCGGACAAGCGGGCGCGGTCAAAGCCGATGACGAGCTGGCCGTCAATGTCGGTCACGGGAACGCCAAACTGCCCCGACTTTTGAATCATCTCCTCTCGCGCCTTGACATCCGAAGCCACGTCGAACTCCTGATACTGGATGTTATTCGATCCAAAAAAATCTTTGGTCATCCTGCAAAAGACGCAATGGGGAGTGGTATATATTTTGATGTTGGCCATAAGTTACAAGAGACCAGTGATTCTTCCATTTTCAGTATAGCAAAGTCGTCAAGAGGGTTGCGAAACGAAACCTGCCAATTAAAGTGATGCTACTTGGCGAGCTCCTGCTCAATGATCTGCTCAAATTCCGAAAATGGAAGGGCGCCCACAACCATCCGGCCGTTTATAAATGTTGTCGGCGTGCCGTTCATACCGGCGCTACGGCCATCGGCGGTATCCTTGCGGACTTCTTCCCGGTACTTATCCGAATCAAGACACTGGTCAAACTTGGCTGCTTCCAATCCCAAAATTCCGGCAAATCGCTTAAGATTCTCCTTGGAAAATGCTCCCTGATTCTCGCCCTGCTGATTATTATACAGATAATCATGATAGAGCCAGAATTTCCCCTGCTCATCCGCGCACTCCGCGGCCATCGCGGCCAATTCGGATTCGGGTCCCAGGAAGGCAAAATCGCGATAGACAAACTTCACCTTGCCGGTTTTAACATAGTGTTCAATGATTTGCGGCTCGGTTGATTTAAAAAATCGTCCGCAGAACGGGCACTGGAAATCCCCGAATTCAATTACCGCCACCGGCGCATCCGGTTTGCCGAGGAAAGGATCATCGTCGGCCAACTCTGCGCTCGCGGCCGGAATGGAATCTTGGCCGGATGCGGTTTCGACCGAACTGTCGCTGGAAGGCGTTGAAGTTCGGCCTGTCCCGCCCCAGCCACCGACATATAGCACCGCCGCCGCAACAATCGCGCCGGCAACGATGATCGCCGCGGGAACGAGTAAATTACTCTTTTCTTCCATAGCTGTTATATCTTAGCAAAACACCGCCCCCAACGCAACCTTAAGATAGCTAATCCGATCCCTGGCTAAATTGAAAACCCCGATTTGAACCGGGGTTTTCAAATAGCCTAGGCTTAGTACCGTCGCCGCGGTCCGGAATCTTGCATCCGGGCGCGATGGCAATCGCGGCAGTACAGAGGCGAGGTTGGAACGCCGTTCTCGTCGGTTCGCGGCTGGAACGGCAGCTCTTTGATCTCGGCGCTGCATTGCGCGCAGGTCCAGGCAACTCCTTCTTTGGGCGTAAACATTGGTCGCGGCCCAAAGCCGGAAGAATCACGCGTAAACATTGAGATGCTACGAATACGTACTATTTTACGAAAATGGTTACTACGTCTTCGCAGCACCTTATGCTTCGTAAAATGGCGATATTCGAGTAATTATGTGACCTTTTCGAAGAACTGATGTCCTTCAATAAACCACTTTAGCATACTTGCCTCCAAGCTGCAAATAGCTAAAAGATCCGGACTATATCGCGATAAGTGATGACGGCCATGAGGGTAAGGAGCATGACCAGGCCGATGGTGTGAATGGCCTGCTCAAGCGCCGGTCGAACCCGCCGGCCTTTGAGTTTTTCTATAAAGAGGAAAAGCACCCGGCCGCCGTCAAGCGCCGGAATTGGCAGGATATTCAAAATGGCAAGATTCACCGAAAGAATTCCGGCGAGCTCAATCAAATAAACCATACCCAACCGCCTGGTCTCATCGGCAAAAGCAAATATGCCGACCGGCCCGGCCACGTCGGCGGCAACCTCGCCTCGCACGAGCAAGTCTTTAAGCGTGCTGACGAGCGCCCGCGTAATGGTGACGAGCGCGGTCAGGGTGGTTTTCAGACCGTCCCACGGCGCTCGCCACCAGGGCGAACGAACAATACCCACCCTCGCCATGGCAATGCCGAGCGGCCCCTCGCCCGAGGGCGGTTCAAGGCGCGGCTGGGCAACAGTCTCAAAAAACTCTCCACCGCGGCGGACGGCGATGGAAATTTCTTCGCCGCGATGAGCTTCAATAAATTGCTGCACCTCCTCAATCTGTTCAACTTTCAACTTTTCATCCCTCGACTCTGCTCGGGACAGGCTTTTAACTTTTAACTCTTGAATGGCGTCCCCAAAGCGCAAACCCGCCTTCTGGGCCGGCGAGCCCGGGGCTATGCCGACAATAGTGACGCGGGCTCCGGCCGAGAGCAACTCGCCCTCGTCCAGCACCGTGGGCAAACCTAATCCGTGGCCGAGCGAAAAAAGAAACCAGGCCAGAATCACATTCATGAGAACGCCGGCGATAATAATCCAAAAGCGCTGGCCCAATGGCCGCGAACTGAAGCTTTGCGGATCCTGACTCGACTCGCCGGATTCGCCGAAAATCTTTACGTATCCGCCCAAAGGCAGGAGGTTCAAGGCATAACGCGTGCCGCGGCGCGTGTAGCTAGCCACTCTTGGAGGAAAACCGAAAGCAAATTCCTCCACCCTCACTCCCAGCTTCCGGGCAACAATAAAATGCCCCCACTCGTGGACAAGAATGAGCACCCCCAAGAGCAAAATAAAAAGGACAACTGTGAGAACCATGGGGACAATTCTATCCTGCAATGAAAAGAGTTACAACAGCGTACCTCAATAGCTTATATGTAAAATCCTTCAGCGTTGTTTACACCAAACGGGCAAGCTCTGCGAGCGGCATCTGAGGCCGAGCGGGCATGGTTCGCCGCGAAGCGGCGAGAGCGAGGCCGAAGTGCAGCGAAAATCCTCGCTGGGGATTTTCGCGTAGCGAGAGGGCTTGCCCGTTTGGTGATAACCTCCAGCGCATTCTGTAAACAAAGCTCTAATTTATTACAGCTTTCATTGATTGCAGGTGGAAAAGATACTCCACGTTCCCTTCGCTCCCGCGGATCGGGGATTCCATGAAGCCGAGCTCCTGCCAGCTATGCTCCCGAAGCCAGACGCGGAATGCCTCAACAAGCTCGGCACGGACTTTCTCATCGCGGAGGATACCGTGCTTCAATAGCGATTTATCTTCAATTTCATACTGCGGCTTGAAGAGGGCCACAACCATCCCGTCAGGCGAGAGGAGCCTTCGGACGGTCGGCAGAATCTGCCGGAGGGATATCAGCGAAACATCAATAGTAGCAAGATGCACGGGTTGAGGGAGCGATTCGAGCTTCCGAACATCCACGCCTTCCATCGCCACCACCCGCGGATCTTCACGAAGTTTGATATCAAGCTTACCGCGGCCGACATCAATGGCGTAAACCTTGGTCGCGCCATGTTTCAAGAGCACCTCGACGAACCCGCCGGTAGCCGAACCCACATCGGCGCATATTTTCTCACCAACCTCCACCCCGAATTTATCCAGAGCCGCTTCCAATTTATACGCTCCTCTGCCAACAAACTCCCGACCGCCCCGCACTTCGATACTGTCATGTCCGCCCACCATCTGGGCGGGCGATACGGCTTTTTGACCGTTCACGAAAACCCGGCCTTCGGTGACCATAACGAACGCCTCATCTTTATTTCGAATTACACCGCCCCTCAAGAGATACTCGTCCAAGCGTTTCCTTTTCATCGTTTTTTCAAGACTTCTGCCAAGATTTTGTCGGCTTCGAGAAGATCAAAGTTTGAAAGTTCATCCAGTGTTACCCAAGCCATCGCACTATGCGCCAGAAGTTTTGGTTCTCCCGAAATAGAACAACGGAAGCTGCAGAACCGGAATTTCTTTCCGTTCCCATAGTCAAAATCCCAGTCGAGAACCTTTCTTTCTATTTCGGGGGTGACATCGAATTCCTCTCGAATTTCACGGACTAAACACATTTCGGGCGTTTCATTCGGCTCGATCTTGCCGCCAGGAAATTCCCATTTTCCAGGGAAAGCCTTTGTTGGCAATCGCCTTGCAATTAAAATTTTCCCATCGCGTTCGATAACTGCTGCTGTGACAGGAATTGCCTCCATGCTATCCGGCCATTATTTCCCGCTCCTTGGCCTGCCCCATCTCCTCGATCTTCTTGTTATACTCCCCCACCGTCTTCTCCGCCTCCTGCTTCCTTCGGAATTTTTCGTCTTCCGAAATTTCTTTGGCTCGTTCCTCGGCATCAATCTCCTTCATCGCCTCGTCGCGCACTCGGCGAACCTGAATCCGCGATGACTCCGTCTTCTCCTTGAGGAGCTTTACCAGATCGCGCTTGCGCTCTTCAGTCAGCGTCGGCAACGCAAGTCGGATGGTATCCTTGTCGGCAATTGGATTAAGGCCCAATGGAGATGACTGAATGGCTTTTTCAATAGCCGGGAGAATGGTTTTATCCCACGGCTGAATGACAATCTGACGCGGCTCGGGAGCGAAAATGGCGGCAAGAGCCTTCAACGACTGGCGAGCGCCGTAAGCCTCTATTTCCAGGTCTTCAACCAAAGCCGGCGTGGCCCGACCAGTGCGAAAGGACGCAACCTCACTTTTCAGATCCGATAAAATTTTGTCCAATCTAACACGCAGCTCTTCCATAAACCAGATAGTAAAATCCTAAATTCTAATCTCTAAATCCTAAACAAATCCCAATGACCAAAACCCGAAACACGCCTTTAGAACATTTGAATCTAAAATTTTGAATTTGTTTAGGATTTAGGATTTTGGATTTAGGGCTTCCGAATTACGGCTGCACCACCGCATATATCGTTTTCGGCTTCTCGCGGTCAATTAAAAGATTGCTGATGCGCTTGGTTGCAGTCGGCGAGGGCAGGATAGCCCAGGTCTCGCCGCGATCAGATGAGTGGTAAAGCTGGTTTCCCGCCGCGACAATGAGGCGGGAACTATCCTGGAAATCCACGGCTATGGCGAGAACCGGCAGAGCCTCAGGCGGGATGATCAAGGGCGGGGCCTCAAAGGTAGCAGCGCTGTCGTAAGAGGCAAGGAGCCCGCGGTTCGAACCAAGATAGATGACGCCCCGCCTATCCATGAGCCAGCGCTGGTTTTGGGTTGATCCGGAAAACTCGCGTAGCGCCGGAGTTGCGTCCACCCAAGTCTCGCCGCGATTCTCGGTGCGAAAAATGCTGCCGCCGGGAGTGGTGACGAATCGCACGCCAGGATTAACCGGGCTCACCATAAGCCTCACCAGACCATCGGCAAACCAGCGTACCACTCGCCACGTGTCGCCCTTGTCTTCCGATTCCAAAACCCCTCCCTGGCCGGTGACAATGGTAAGAATGCCGCTTGCCGGATCGTAGTGAAGATCGAAAACTCCAAAACGCTCCAGGGGCGTGAAATAAATCTCTCGCCATGTCTTGCCGCCGTCAAAGGTTCTTAGCACCCGTCCGCGGTTTTTTTGGAAGACCGCCGCATACCAGGCCTGGGTATTGGCCGGGTTAACGGCTAGGGCGAGAACATTGGCCTCTGGCTCAAGAATTCCGGCCTGATCCACCACCGGCTCCCAATGTTCCCCGCGATTGGTGCTTACCCAAAGACCATTGCCGTCGGTGGCCAAATAGAGTCTAGCGGCATCCAAGGGATCGGCGATCAGCCAATTCACCTTAAAGGCGGCAATGGTTGTAACCTCGTCTTTAGTCCGGAATTTGGCCTGCCAAGTCCGGCCGCCGTCATCCGAACGAAACACGCCCTGATCAGGTATAACTTCCGCGGGTTTCTCCTCCGCGGCCGGCTTTGACGGCGCTGGCCTGACACCGAGGAGCAGCGGCAAAACAACAATGAGAAAAACAAACAGGGCGAAAGCCGCGACCGAGATGATAATTGTGGTTTTTGTACTCATTGACTGAAAAGCATTAAGTAACGGACGGGCCGAGGGTGTAAAGCTCAAAAAATAGGCTGTCGGCCAAGAGGCGCCGATTGACCGGCGTGGTTGCGAGGAGGAGGCTCGAATTGAGAAGGGCGGCTATGAAGGCGTGGAGACCGGCCACTCTCTCGCGGGGCAGGACTGAATTTCCGGGTGCGCCGCGCTCGACAGCCGCATGAAGCTCGCCGCGCATATGATACAGCAAAAAATCGCACCAGGCCTCCAGCCGCCCCGGCTCGCGGCTTTCGCGCTCCGAGAAAGCGAATTGGTCCGCCAGATCGGCACCGAGCAATCTTTTGAAAACCGCATAATCCGCGCCAAATCTCTCCAAGAACTTTCGATCCTGGGCGAACTTCTGCAGTATGCCGGGCCGGCCTCGGGCGAGCTCGAGCAAAAGAGCACGTCGAGAGGCCGGGATGTCTTCCAGAAGCGGCAGCATAGTCTCATCCGTCAGGGTTGAAAAAGCAATGGGCACAGCGCGCGATCGGATCGTGGCGAGGAGCGCTCCCGGAGCCGTGGTGATAAGGAAAAATGTTATTCGCGCTCCCGGCTCTTCCAAAATTTTTAGGAGCGCAGCTTGGCCATCATGGCTCAATCGCTCCGCGCCGTCAATGACCGCCGTCCTCCAGCCGCCGCCCCAGGCCGAAAGCCCCAGGAGGCGCTGGAGCTCGTGGATGTTCTTGATGCCGATTTCGCGCTTATTCTCCTCTTCAACCAGCAGGTGCTCTAAAGAAAGAAAGATAAGGTCGGGATGGCTGAGCATCTCAATGCGGCGGCAATCATCACACTCGCCGCAGCCGCCAAACTTTGGCGCCGTTTTATTACGGCAGATGAGCGATTTGGCGCATTCCAAAGCCGTGGCTTTCTTGCCTACTCCTTCCGACCCGAAGAAAAGATAGGCATGGGCTAAAGTCCCTTTGGCCAAAACCCGCTCCAAATATTGAATCTGACGATGATGGCCAATAATCATGTCTATACCGCTGATCAATCGCGGATTTACTACGCTGATCAGACGCTGATCAGCGTCCATTTAGCGTGCCAATCAGCGCAATGCCGGCGGAGCTGCTTTACGTAATGAATGATCGACGATGGATCGCTGATGGCCCGTGCCTCCGAATCATCCTTTGATGAAACCTGGTGCCATACCCTTTGTGTATGGAAAAACCGTAGGCCGGAAAGGCTCGATCCAGTCGGGTCATCATCCGATCACGCCACACTTTGGCAATAATCGAGGCAGCGGCGATGAGCGGAATTAGCTCATCGCCTCTTGTCACGCTTCTATGTGGGATATGCGCCGGCAACCGCAATCCTCCGTCCAACCACACCCAAAACGGGTTTCTCGGCCTAATTCGATTTACCAGACGATGTGCACCACGATCGGCGGCGCGAGCAATGTTAATACGATCAATAACCTGCGGACTAACTCGTGCAATCCACCATTCCAGCACCGCATGATTCCGCAAGTAGTGAGACCAGATTTCGCGCCGCCTCGGGGTGAGTTTCTTCGAATCACGGATGCGGCCGAGCTTGGGATGCACCCACCGGATGCGCCGGCGACAGAGAACGGCCGCAAGCACAACGGGTCCGGCCAGCGCCCCGCGCCCGACTTCGTCAATCCCGATTGTGATACGTTTTTTCATCTGCTATACTGACGGTGAATTGCATCATGAAATTCACCCACCTCCACGTCCACTCGCACTACAGCCTCCTCGATGGCCTGGCCAAGATTGACCAGCTGATCAAGCGCGCGAGCGACCTTGGTTTTGAGGCGCTGGCCCTCACTGACCACGGCGTGCTTTACGGCGCAATTGAATTTTACCAAAAAGCCCGGCGGGCGGGTATCAAGCCTCTCGTCGGCTGCGAACTCTACATTGCCCATGAAGGAATGCGTCAAAAGCGCCCGGGCATTGATGACAAGCGCTCGCACCTGACCGTACTCGCCCAAAGTCATGCCGGCTACAAAAACCTTATCAAAATTGTCACCCAAGCGCATCTTGAAGGCTTCTATTATAAACCCCGCGCGGACAAAGACCTCCTCCGCCGGCATCAAACCGGATTAATGGCTCTTTCCGGGTGTTTAAACGGCGAAATCCCAAAAGCGATTCTGGCCCGAAAGCCTGATCAGGCCGAAACCCTGATCCGCGAATACCAGGATATCTTTGGCCGCGATAACTTCTATCTTGAACTTGGCGCTCATCCCAACATTCCGGAGCAAAAAATAGTCAACTCCGCACTACTCGAGCTCGCCACCAAGACCGGCGCCAAGATCGTCGGCGTAAACGACGTCCACTATGCCCGGCCGGATGACCGCGAGGCCCAGGATATCCTGATGTCGGTCCAGACCGGAAATCGAGTCGAGGATGAAGACCGCCTGACCCTGCGCGCGGATGATTTTTCCATGAAAAGCGCTCAGGAAATGATGGAATTCTTCCGCGACTCTCCGGAGGCCGTTGCCAACACCCAGGAGATAGCCGCAAAAGTAAATATTGAAATCCCCATGGGCGAAATCCTTCTGCCCCCATTTGCCGTCCCGCCGGGATCTACAGCGGAGAGCTACCTCGAAACAATGGCCCGCCAGGGACTGGACAGGCGTTACGGCGCCGTAGTTGGTGATCCGGAAAATCCAACGGCCAAAAAAATATACGACCGCCTAGTCTATGAACTTGAGGTTATCGGCCAGACCGGCTTTGCCTCGTATTTCTTGATCGTGGCTGACATTGTAAATTGGGCGCGGCAGCATGCCATTTTGGTCGGGCCGGGCCGGGGTTCGGCCGCCGGATCGATCGTCTCTTATCTTTTGGGCATCACCAACGTTGACCCGCTGAAATATGATTTGTTCTTTGAGCGCTTCTTGAACCCGGAGCGGAACGTGATGCCGGATTTCGACATTGACTTTTCAGACCGTCGGCGCGACGAGGTGATTGATTACGTCGCCAAGAAGTACGGCCGCGACCACGTGGCCCAGGTTATCACCTTCGGCACCATGGCCGCCCGGGCGGCCATCCGCGACACCGGCCGGGCTTTGGGCATGCCCTATTCCTTCTGCGACACGCTCGCCAAACTCATTCCATTTCACATGAACCTCCGCGAGGCTCTGGAAAAAGTTGATGATCTTAAGTCGAGCTACGGCTCCCGGGACGATGCGCGGCGATTAATTGACCATGCCATGAAGCTTGAGGGTGTGGCCCGGCACGCCTCCACCCATGCCTGCGGGGTGGTGATCGCGCCCCGACCCTTGACCGACTACGTGCCGCTGCAGCTGGCCACCCGATCCGGGCATCTCCGCACCTCGGGGGACGCCGAGGAAAAAGTGGTGGTCACGCAATACGATATGCACGCCATCGAGGACCTGGGGCTCCTGAAGATGGATCTTCTGGGGTTGCGGAACCTGACCATCATTGAGGATGCCTCTTCTCTCATCCGCGCCCGCCACAATCTTAGCTTGGATATGGATGCCCTGCCTCTCGACGATCAAGAAACTTTCCGCCTCTTCCAAGAGGGAAAAACGAACGGAGTGTTCCAGTTCGAATCGTCGGGTATGAGACGCTACCTCAAGGAGCTAAAGCCTACCACACTTGAAGATCTCATCTCTATGGTTTCGCTCTACCGTCCCGGCCCGATGGAGCTGATCCCCTCGTTCATCGCCCGCAAACACGGCCGGGAGAAAATCGAATACCTCCATCCCAAACTTGAGCCGATTCTTAAAAACACCTACGGCATAGGCGTCTATCAGGAGCAGATGATGCGAATCACCCGGGACCTGGCCGGCTTTTCCCTGGCCGAAGCCGACACCATGCGCCGGGCCATCGGCAAAAAAATCAAAAGCCTCCTGGAAGAACAGAAGGAGAAGCTCATCTCCGGAATGATAAATAACGGCATCGCGCCCAAAACTGCGGAAGCCATCTGGGAGCTTTTTCCGCCGTTTGCCCGTTACGGCTTCAACCGGGCCCACGCCGCCTGCTATGCCTTGATCGCCTTCGAGACCGCCTATTTGAAGGCCCACTGGCCGGCCGAGTTCATGGCCTCGCTCATGAGCGCCGAAGGGTTTGACATTGAGCGGGTGGCCTTCCTGGTGGATGAGGCCCGGGCCATGGGCATAGCGATTCTTCCGCCATCCGTCAACTCATCCAATGCCACATTCACCCCGTTAGACGCCCGCGCCACGGGTGCGGCGGTCGCGCCGCGCGACCTGCGTCTAACGGGGTTCACCGTCGCGTCATCGCGCAGGGAGATACGCTTTGGTCTCTCCTCTGTAAAGAACGTCGGCTCCAACGTGGTTGACGCCATTATTGAAGCCCGTAAGCTTGGCGGGGCATTCCGAGGCATTGACGATTTCGTTGAACGGGTGCAGTCGAAAGACTTGAACAAAAAATCGCTGGAGGCGCTCATCAAGTGCGGAGCTATGGACGAATTTGGGGAACGCAATCAGATTCTTTCTAACCTCGACAAAATCCTGGAATATGCCCGCGATATCCAGCGCGCACAGGCCATGGGCCAAACTTCTCTCTTTGCCGCCTCTGCCCTGCCGACCTCTTCCGCCCTCCACCTCGCCCCGTCGCGGCCGGCTGAAAAAAAAGAGCGCTTGAGCTGGGAAAAAGAACTCCTGGGCCTTTATATTTCCGAGCACCCCTTGGATGAATACCGCGGCAAATTCCCCCAGCATACCATCGCCGTCTCGGCTTTGAGCGAGCAGCCTAAAGATGCTGTGGTGGCTATCGGCGGCCTGGTTTCCGGCGTCAACCGCATCGTGACCAAGGCCGGATCGCCCATGCTTTTCGTTGATTTTGAGGATCTCACCGGGAAAACAGAGGTGCTGGTCTTCCCGAGAGTGCTTGAGAAAAGTTCGAACGCCTGGCAGCCGTCGAAGATCCTCCTGGTCCGGGGCCGCGTATCGCGCGACCGCGACGAGCCCAAGGTGTTATGCGATGAAGTAACGGAAATCGCCTAACAGGGAATTAGGAAGTAAGAATCATGACTCATGGACATAGCGCAACCTTAGTTCATGATTCATGATTCCTGACTCATGATTCAAAAAGCACTGAAGGAATCAAAGATCGAAGAGATACGCCATTCCCTGGCTCACCTTTTGGCCATGGCCGTTCTGAAAAAATTCCCTCAGGCCAAGCTTGGAATTGGGCCAACTATTGAAAACGGCTTCTACTACGACTTCAAACTGCCGTCGGCCATTGGCGCAGGAGATCTTGAGGGCCTGACCGCCATTATGCGCGAATTGATCGGCGGGAAGCTTGAATTCAAAGGGAAAAAGGTCACGGCGGCCCAAGCCAGGAAGCTCTTCAAGGGACAGCCCTTTAAACTCGACCTCATCAAGGAATTCACCAAAGAGAAAAAGCAGCTCACCGTCTACGCAACCTGTCCACCGGGAATTGAAAATTGGAAATTGAAAATTGGAAATTGTTTCCTTGATCTTTGCAAAGGCGGTCATGTCAGGAGTACGTCCGAAATTCCTGGCGATGCCTTCAAGCTTACGCGTATTGCCGGCGCCTACTGGAGAGGCGATGAAAAGAATCCGCAACTGACACGAATCTACGGAGTGGCCTTTGGGACAAAGCCTGAGCTGGATGAATACCTTAAACTCCAGGAAGAAATCCAGCGCCGGGATCATCGCGCCCTCGGCGAAAAGCTCGACCTCTTTTCGCAGCATGATATTGCTCCCGGAGCCATCTTCTGGCACCCCAAGGGGATGATTCTCTGGCGGGAACTTGAGCGCTTCATGCGCTCGAAGCTCGACCGCTCCGGCTACGGAGAAATTTCGACGCCGGTGATGGTCAAAAAAAAGGTCTTTGAGACCTCCGGCCACTGGGACTATTACCGCAAGAATATGTTCATCGTTCCCGTAGACAAGGAGGCCTATGTGCTGAAACCCATGAACTGCCCTGAAGCTACCTATATATATGCCTCACGCCTCCGCTCCTACCGCGACCTCCCTTTGCGCTACTCCGAAATCACCGACCGTCTGCACCGCAACGAACTCGCCGGAGTCCTGGGCGGACTTTTTAGAGTACGCCAGATGACCCAGGACGACGCCCATATCTTCTGCCGCCCGGATCAGATCGAATCAGAAATCACAAAACTGATTCAGTTGGCCAAGGAGATCTATGGCGCTTTCAATTTGCCGCTCAACTTAAAACTGGCCACCAAGCCGGCCAAAGCCATGGGTTCTCCCAAACTCTGGCGTGAGGCTGAACAGGCGCTCGAATCCGTGCTCAAAAAATCCGGATTCCGTTATGAGACGAAGCCCAAGGACGGCGCCTTTTACGGCCCCAAGATTGACGTCCATGCCTCGGATGCCCTGAAGCGCGACTGGCAGATTGCCACCATCCAGCTTGATTTCCAGATGCCGCTCCGCTTCAACCTCGCCTACACTGATGAGCGCGGCAAGAAGCAGACGCCGGTCATGATCCACCGGGCCATACTCGGGACCTTCGAGCGCTTCATCGGAATCATCATTGAACACTACGCCGGGGCGTTTCCCTTCTGGCTCGCACCGGTCCAGGCGGCCATCCTGCCGATAACCGATCGGGTAAGACCCTACTGCATTGAAGTTGCCAAGATTCTTCGCCGCGAAGAGCTGAGGGTGACCCTGGACGATCGTAACGAGACCATTGGTAAAAAAATCCGTGAGGCCGAGATGCAAAAAATTCCATACTTGCTTATCATCGGCCCGCGCGAAGCCGAAGCTAAAAATGTTTCCGTCCGCGAACGAGGCCGGGGCGACCAAGGCCAATTGAAACTGGAAGAATTTCTTGCTAGGTTAAAGAAAGACTCTCCGCTATCTAATATCTAAAATTTCATAGGTGACTGGCCGGTCTCAAGCGTCATGAAATCTGCCGGGAAAGTGGTTGCGGAATGAGGCGCAATAGCGGGAAGTAATCCCCGAAAAGCCGGGGCTAAAGGAGAGTAGTAATGCTCTTTCTGAGACGGACGGTACGGGCATACCGGAAGGCTAAGCGCCGCTTGCGGCGACGGCTGGAACCGCGGCATAGACGGGTGCGTATAGGCTTAACGGTACGCTGCGAGGCCTACCGGGAGAGCCACGAGGAGTGGCGCGCCTCAGGCTTCAGGGAGGAACTCCGCCGCCGCACCCAGAGGAAACTCGCCGCCGTCTTCAAGTACGCGGAGGTAAATTGGCGGAATGGCCATCAGCGGTTGATCCGCGATATCCTGCGCCAATACAAAATTCCGGGTGGGAAACGGCTCAAGGCGTTACGGCGCGCCTAGGCGCCAACGCCCACGGCAAGCATAGAGCACGCCGTGGGCTTTTATTTGTTCGTCTCTAAGCGCAAGCCAGAGGCGCAGCGCGAAGAGCTACGAACAAATAACCCAGCACTTAAATTTACATCCGCCACAACTATGGCACTTACATGTTTGCAAGGAAAGACAATAATGTTCAAAATAAAGATCAATGTAAATTTAAGTGCTGGGTGAACAACCGCCGATACCGCCAAGCGTTGCGGAGATACCGCACCGCTTGCGGTGCGGTTGTTCATTCTTCATGCTGTCAATCCCAAAGCTTATCGTCATCGTAGGCCCGACCGCGGCCGGAAAATCAACTCTGGCCGTCAACTTGGCTAAAAAATTTAACGGCGAGATCATCTCCGCTGATTCGCGGCAAGTCTACCGCGGCCTGAACATTGGCACGGCCAAGTTACCTCACCGACAGCGCTGCGGTGTTAAACATCATCTCATTGATATAGTAAGTCCCCGCCATCATTTCAGCGTTGCCCAATTCAAAAAAATGGCCGCCTCGGCCATAGAGAGCATCATCCGCCGGGGCCATCTGCCCTTCCTGGTCGGCGGCGCCGGCTTTTGGATTGATGCTCTGGCGCAGGGCCTTGAACTGCCGGCCGTGCCGCCAAACCCCAAACTCCGGCGCGAACTCGAAAAAAAGAGCATACCCGAGCTTATGGGAATCCTCACCCAACTCGATCAGGACCGCGCGCATACCGTGGACCAACTAAATCCCCGCCGCATCATCCGGGCCATTGAAATTGCTCATAAGCTTGGTCACGTCCCTAAAGTAAAAAAGCAATTACCCTACCGCACTCTCTGGATCGGCATTAACCCACCACGGCCAAAACTAAAAAATAAAATCGCACGTCGCGTCCGCGACATGATCCGACAGGGGCTCCTCAAGGAAACAAAAAGCCTCCTTTCGCAAGGAATAAGCCGAAGAGGGCTCTGGGAGTTCGGCTTCGAATATCGAGCCGCTATCTGCTGCCTGGATGGCCAAATCAGCCGCAAAGAGCTTAAAGCCGAGCTAATTCAAAAAACAAAAGCCTATGCCAAAAAGCAACTTCTCTGGTTCCGGCATAACCCCCTCATCCGCTGGATTCGGAATGATGGCGAAGCCGAGCGCCTGGTCGAGCGCTTCCTTTTCATTCGTCGCCCTAACTCATCGTAAAAGAAAACGGATAAGTTCCGCGAGCCAGGTGGGGATGAATTCATAAATGGCGGGTGGACTCGCCGGAGCGTCTGGCCCTTTGAACTCGGGAACCACGACCACCACCTCCTCGCCCGGCTGTTTTAAATTCAATTTTTCCTTGGCTACCCGCTCCACAGCCTCGGGCGAACCCAGCGCCAGAATCGCCTCCTCCAGGCGCTTGCGCTCGGCCTGGAGAGATTGTATTCTTTCTTCCACCGCCCGCCGCTCGCGACGGATCTCCTGCTCGCGGATGACAATCCGCGCCGCGCTTATGGCGAGCGCCGAGGCGATGACGGCAAGTGCGGCGATAAATGGCGGCCAGCTCAAAAAATCCTTGCCGCGGGGAATTTGAAAGTAAGGCATGATATTATATATTGATTCGTTTTCATTATGCGCCTATCCAGAAAAACTTCTCAAATAATCTGGATCATCATAAGCATCATCGCCGTTTTCGGCATGGTCGCCTTCACCCTCCTGCCGCTGATTACTTCCTTTTAAGCAGTTCGAGGAAGATCTCCGGCGGAATTTTGACTTGCCCTCTTTCGGCTAGACGCTCCTTGCCGCGCTTTTGCTTGGCCCAAAGTTTCATTTTTCTTGTGCGGTCGCCGCCATAGAGGTATCCGGTCACGTCTTTGCGCAGTGACGGCAGGGTCTCGCGGGCGATAATCCGGCCTTCCACCTCCGCCTGCAGGGCGACGGAAAAAAGCTCTCGCGGCAGGAGCTCTTTTAGTTTCTTAACTCTCTCTCGCGCCTTGGCTGCGGCTTTGGCACGGGGCACGATCTCGGCGAGCACCGGCAGTCTTGATCCGGCAATACAGATATCCAGACGAACCAAATCGGATGCGCGCCACTCGCCTGTCTCATAGGCCAGCGACGCAAACCCTTGGGATATGCTCTTTACTCGATCATGGAAATCTATGATGACATCGCGCAGAGGCAGCATGCCGTAAAGCATCATCCTATCGCTTGCGAGCATCGCGCTTTCGCCAACGCTGCCGCCCCTCTCGTTCACCAGTCTTGAGATGGCTCCTAAAAATTGCGGCGGAGTGATGACCTCCAGGCGCGCCCACGGTTCGCGTATTTCTTCAATGTCCTCGGCGGGGGGCAGTTTGGCCGCGGATTGAATAATCTTGACCTGGCCGCGTTTAGTTTTTATTTTGAACGCCACCGAGGGGTTGGCGAAAATTAGCTTAAGATTATATTCCCGCCGCAACCGCTCGGATGCAATCTCCATATGCAGCATTCCCAAAAATCCGGCGCGAAATCCTCGGCCCAGGGCTGATGCCTCCTCGGGCTCAAACGTCATGGCCGCATCATTAAGCTTGAGTTTCTCCAAGGCCTCCCGCAATTTTTCAAAGTCATCCTGATTCTCCGGGAATATGCTCGCAAAAACCATCGCCGCCGGCTCCTTATATCCCGGCAGAGGTCGAACCTCATCCGCAACTTCTAACTTCAAACTTTTAACTTTAAACTTCGTTATCGTGTCTCCCACCCTCACCTTCTCCGGCTCCTTGAGGCCGGTGGCAATATACCCGATCTCACCGGCCGAGAGCGATTCGGCCGGAGCAAGCTCCGGGCTGAAGATGCCGAGCTCGGCGATTTCGGCCTGCGCTCGGGCGGCCAAGAGCGAAACCTTATCGCCGCGGCCGAAATCGCCCGTAAAAATCCGGACGTGGGCCACGATGCCGCGATAGGAATCATAATGGGAATCGAAGATGAGGGCCCGGGGCGGGGATGCCGGATTTGATGATGACGGCGGGGGAATCTCGCGGATGACGGCGGCTAAGACTTCGGTCACGCCCTCGCCGGTTTTGGCCGAGACCCTTAATATACTCCCAGGCGCCACACCGAGAAGATGGCTCAACTCCTCGGCAGTCTCAAGAATGCGAGCTTGCGGAAGATCAATCTTGTTGATGGCCGGGATAACCGCCAGGCCGGATGAGCGAGCAAGCTCAAGCGTCGATACCGTCTGGGCCTGGACCCCCTGGGCGGCATCAACGAGAAGAATGGCGCCCTCCACCGCGGCGAGCGCCCTCGAAACTTCATAGGAGAAATCAGCGTGGCCGGGAGTATCAATCAAGTTCAAAATATATTTTGAACCTGCAAATTCTAAATTCGAATTTCTAAATTCTAAATCCTTTTGGAATTTGGGATTTTGGATTTGGGATTTGTTTAGAATTTCGGATTTAGGATTTCGGGTTTCCGCATGATAAACCATGCGGACCGGTTGCATCTTGATGGTAATCCCCTTCTCGCGTTCCAGCTCCATCCGGTCAAGATACTGCTCGCGCATCCTTCGTTTTTCTACCGCCCCGGTCAACTCCAAAAACCGATCCGCGAGCGTTGATTTCCCATGGTCAATGTGGGCGATAATAACGAAATTTCTGATGGATGTGGGATTCATATCGGGTGTAAGCAATCAATGTTTCGGATGCATTCCGGGGATACTGGCATAAATTGTAGTGCGCTACTTTGTGCCTTCGCCGTTGAGTTTTTCGGTCTCAAAGACCTCCGGGGTCTTGGTCGGGGAGATGAGCCGCTCGCGGATGCTCTCGACTATGCCCAGGATCTCCGGGTTCCCCTGCCAGACGAGCACCAGGCCGTAAACGGCAAGTCCGGCCACACCGGCGACAAGGCCCTGCAGAAGAATTCCGGCGAACGTGTTTGTGGCCACAAGCGCGGGAAAGGGCTGGAGAGCCAGGTAGGCGGCGAGGCCGGCCAAAACCGCAGCGCCAAGCATCGGTAAGATCGCGCCCGGCTCCAGGCGCACTAAAACCCCGAGGCGCTCGGAGGCGGCGCGGCGGAGTGCAACAAGAAGGAAGGTTATATTTATTAATGAGCCGAGAGCAAAAGCCAGGCCAACCGCCAGAATCCGCGGGGATTCTAGGTCTCCGATCCGAAGCAGGGTGGCCAGAGCCGCAAGAGCCGCCGGGCTCGCCACAAACCCGAAGGAAAGACCCAGCGCCAGGACCACGGTAAAGAGCGAGCCGATGATGTCCCAGAAAAGCGGCTCCCGCGTCCGGCCTAAAGCATAAA
>CAYIKH010000004.1:0-27545 GCA_964363965.1 uncultured Candidatus Saccharibacteria bacterium | reverse complement strand
GAGAAAATAGCTCTGTTTGGAACGGAGATCACGGCGGCTGGAGTTGGTCTCGCGGAGGGCAATGGAAGAAAATGCAAGAAGGAGGGCGGAACTGGTCAAGAGAAAAAATAGGATAGTTATGAGTACAGCCTGTCCGGCCTGACCCCCGTCGGAATTTTTGATTTTGGATTTTTCCATTTACTTAGCGTATGAATTTCTTAGGACAGTAGTGCCGTAGAAGTTCTGGGTGGTGGTGGCCCGCCCCGAGGAACTGGCTAGGGTGAGTTCAACTTTAACTGCCTGGGAAGTGCTGTTGGCGGTGATCATCCGGAATAAAAGCTTCTCCACCACCACACCCGGTGGAGTTAGGATGGTCTCGGGGCTAGCACTTGATTCGAATTTGAGCGTGCCTCCGCTTACAGAGAATCGGTAAATGTTCGCCGGCGTCTCCGAACCGGAAAGAGTGAGGATACCAGGAGAAACATCAAATGTGCTTGATCCGGCATCAACCGCCTTGGCATCGCGTATAACTCGAATCATGCGCTCCATGGCCACTGAGGCGGAGGCGCTTAAAGTGCGCGTTACCCGAATCTCGCCCAGAGACCTTTGGATGAGTAGGAGTGTATTGACTGCAATTACTGTCAGTGTTGCGAGAATGGCTAGGTAAACAAGAATTTCGATGATAGTAAAGCCGGTGTCAAGATTTTTGCGCTGATATTTTTTAATTTGTAATTCTGGATTTTGCATTTTGGACTCAGAATAAAGGAGCCCTCTTTAATTATTGAACAGATTCGACAAATACGTTGAAATGGTAGTTGTCGCTAGTCGGCCGCGGTTAGCCCAACTGACAGTAACGCTCACCCTGCGTGTGTTCGGATCCAACGCACCTCCGGTGGTGGTAATGTCATCATTAGCATCGCGATAAACCGACGAAAATCGTATTCGCCTTTCATATATGCCGTCACTAGGCGGTACAGGGTTTAATTGTAGGGCGAAGGTTTGGCCGGTAAATTCGATGAAATAATCGGTGTCGAGGGCCGAGGAAGCAATTAAATTCGACCAGCTTGTGTCGCGGATGATCCGAACGGCTTCGAGCCCCTCTTCAGCCAAAAAGGCGGCGCGGAGTTTAAGATTTGATTCGTCCACCAGGCGGAAGGTAAACTGTCCCACCTGGACCAAGCTAAAAAGCACCACGCTTAAAATGGCCGCACCGACTACGGTCTCCACAAGGCCAAAGCCGGCTGGCATGAATTGCGCCGGAGGTTCTCGGCCTAAGAGGTAGCTACTTTTGTGCTTCATAGTTTGCGAAAAGCACCGGAGGACAAAATTTCAATCTGTTTTGTCTTAGCCGATCTCTTGCCTATGAATCTTATCGTGCCGGTGGCTGCGGCCGCGCCGGATAGGCGCTCAAAAACGACATTGGCCGTGGTGGTGCTCAAGACGATGGCGTTAATTTCTACAATTGCCGGAAGAGTTATGACCAGATTAGCAGGGTCGCCAGCGGTATATGTCCAGCTTTTGAATAAGGTCACACTCGAAGAGGTGAAATGGACTCCGAAGCTTGATGCGCTCTCGGAACCCAGTGTTTTGGAGCGCGCCTCGCGGAGGAGTTCAAAAGCTTCATCGAGAGCCTGATCAATGGCTGCGGACTCACGGAAGGCGGCGATGCCGCTTGAGATGACCATGGCCAGAAGCGCGATCACGGCAATGGCAACGATGATTTCGATAAGGGTGAAGCCCGCGCGCTCAGGAGCAATGACTACCTCTCCGGCAACAGGATTTTTTATCTTTGGTTTAGTACCTATTATTTTCCACATGCTATGACTAATTGTATTATACTCTAGAAATGAGAGAGGTTCTATCTCAGCGATTTTTTGACCGTCCGACCCTGCGAGTAACCCGCGACATCCTCGGCAAGTATTTGGTAAGAAGAATAGGGAAGCGGGAATTGGCGCGTGAGATGCGCGACGTTGAGGCCTATATCGGATTCAAAGACCGGGCTTCCCACGCCTCGCGAGGCCGGACGGCGCGAAATCAGGTAATGTTCGGAAAACCGGGGGTGTGGTATGTTTATTTCACCTACGGCATGCACTGGATGTTGAATATAGTCACCGAGAGAAAAGGCTTTCCGGCGGCGATTTTAATTCGCGGCGTAGGGGGCATTCCAGGGCCGGGCCGGGTGACGAAGTTTTTCAAGATTGATCGCCGCTTCAACGGCCAGCCGGCGAATAGGAGAACAGGCCTGTGGATCGAGGATCGCGGCGTCAAAGTCTTACCGCGGACTATTCGGCGCTCCGCACGCATCGGGGTTGAATACGCCGGACCATGGAAATTAAAGCTATGGCGTTTCCATTTATCACCCCAAACCACCTGAGCGGTAAAAAACAGCTCGCCCTCCTCATCCTCGCCCTAGGCGCCTGGGCGTTTATCATCTACATCCGATGGATGGCAACGCCCGACGCCCTCCTCTTTATTGGCGCAAAGCAGCTTGACAAGCTCGCCCACCTCGCCGGCGGCATATTCATAGCCCTGGCTATTGAATGGCGGCTCGGCCGGATGCCGCTTACGGTATTTGCCATGGCCATGCTCGCCGCCACAATCGGCTGGGAGGCAATGGAATTCTTCTTTGATACCGATACCCGTTTTTTCTACGCCAATGCCCCGGACCTCTGGCGGCTCGATGCATCCGGGGATGTCGTGGCGGCATTCCTCGGCGGTTACGGCTACTGGGTATTCGGCACGGGACGTTTGGGACAAAAAAAGAATCAGCGACCATTGGTCGCTGATTCTTGGCGGAAACTATAGAGCGGGTTCTTAACTGTCCCGAGCTAGGTCAGGAATCCGATTTTGCTTTTGACATCGGCAAGGGTTTTTGCGGCAACCGTCGCGGCCTTGCGACTGCCATCGTGAAGTATCTTCAACACTGAGGACTTATTCTTGTTGAGCTCTCTTAATTTATTCTGGAACGGAGCCAGCCCTTCAACTACCGCTTCGGCAAGGTCAGATTTAAATTCGGCGTAGCCTTTGCTGCGATAGGTCTTCTCGATATCGCCGATGGGTCTTGCCGAGAATTCAGAAAAAATCACTAGCAGATTTGAAATCGCTGGTTTACGGCCAGGAGCATAGGCGATTTCCTTCCCTGAATCCGTTACTGCGGCTTTTAGTTTCTCACGAATCAAAGCCGGTGTATCGAGGAGGTTGATCCGGCTTTTATCATTGGCGTCGCTTTTGGACATCTTATTTCCAGGGTCGTCCAAAGAGAGAATACGCGCGGTCTCTTTCTTGACGCGCCCTTCGGGGATGGTGAACGTCTTGCCGTAGCGGTTATTGAAGCGTTCAGCCAGTGAGCGGGTCAGTTCGATATGTTGGAGCTGGTCTTCGCCTACGGGCACGATATCGGTCTGGTAGAGGAGGATATCGGCGGCCATGAGCGTAGGATAGTTGAAGAGGCCGGCGAAGACTGATCGGTGCTTGGCGCGTTTCTCTTTGTATTGCGTCATGCGCTCAAGTTCTCCCATCGGCGTGAAAGTGTTTAGGATCCATCCGAGTTCCGCGTGGGCGGGCACATGCGACTGTACGAAGATGGTTGACCTCCGAGGATCGACGCCCGCCGCGAGATACGTCAAGGCCACGTTCAGCGTATCGGCACGTAGACCGAGTGGATCTTGCGGAACGGTAATTGCATGCTCATCAACAATACAATAAAACACCTCGTGGCCATCTTGCAATTCCACGAATCTTTTAATCGCCCCCAGATAGTTTCCGATATGCAGCGCTCCTGATGGCTGGACGCCGCTGAATACGCGTTTTTGATTTTTCATATTTGGTATGCTACTTTCAGCATACCTGAAAGAGAGGAGTGATGCGGGTAGTGGATATTCTTATCTCTCTTCTCGTCTTTCTTCTCGGTGCCGCGGTGATCTGGTTTTTGCCGGGAATCGTCGTCGCGACAATATGCTTATGCTCGGGTCAGAAGAGAGCCGCAGTGCTCCGCCTCAGCCGTGAAAGTTTGAAGCGGTCGGTGCAGAAGAGGTTTGACGAGGGTGTGATTTCGGAGGCGATGGCCGAGCGTATGCTCAAACGCAATCAGGCCGTCCTCTCCCACCTTCTCGCCGCCTCGTTCGCGCTGATCATTTTGGGGCCTGGAGCGATTGATTGGCTTCGAGCACTTAGGAAGCAGTTGCCGCCATAGCTCTCGGGTAGAGGATAAGATGCGGTCCGGCGGAGAATGTCGGGCCGCTTTTAATTATAATTGGCAGCGAGGGAGAAATGAAAGCAACTCCTTCATTTCGACCGAACGAACCAGTTACATCAAACGCAGTGAAGATATAATTGGCAGCGAGGGGAAAATGGAAGCCCGCATTCATTTCGACCTAGCGAACCAATTATATGCCTGTCACGGCGCGCCATTACTGCGCTTATACTTCGATCACCACCGGAAGCACCATCGGGCGCCGTTCAGTCTTGGAGAAAAGATATTGTCCAACCCGATCGCGCAGGTTGTCGCGGATGTATTGTGGATTTAAGGTTTCGGTCGGCGTAGCACTTTCTTCAATGATGGCTCGGATCTTTTCGCGAACATCCTTTAAGAGCTGCTGGTTTTCTCTAAGGTATACAAATCCGCGCGAGATGATGTCTGGTGAGCCGCGCAATCGGCCGGTTTGGCCGTCAATTATGGCGATGATGACGAACATGCCGTCCTGTGAGAGGGCTTCGCGGTCACGCAGCACAACTTCACCGACATCTCCGACCCCCAGGCCATCCACGAAAACGTAGTTGGCCGGCACTAATTCCTTGGTGAGCCGACATTCACCCTCCCGGCACTCAATTACCTGGCCGTTGTCAGCAATGAGGATGCGCTTGGGATCAAATCCATCTTCCATTGCGGCTTTGGCATGCATTTTCAAGAAGGAGTGATTGCCCTCAATGGGGAGGAGGTAGCGGGGATTGACCCATTTGATCATGAGTTTCAGATCCTCGCGCTTGGCGTGCCCCCCGGCGTGGATGTCCAGCATTCGGTAGTTGATCACTTCGGCCCCTTCGCGGTAGAGCTTGTCGGTCAGGCGCTGGACAGTGCGTTCGTTTCCCGGCACCACCGATGAGGAGAATACAATGGTGTCGCCAGGTTGGATGGATACAAAGCGATCCTTGCGGTTGGCGATGCGCATGAGAGCCGCACGGTCCTCGCCCTGCGCTCCGGTAGCTAGGATCACCACCCGCTCGGGCGGGTGACGGTTGATTTCGTTCGGCTGGATGATGGTCTTGGGGTTAAACTTCATGTAGCCGAGCTCCCTTCCGATCTCGACGTTGACGCGCATGGAATGACCGATGATGGCTATTTTTTTCTTGTATTTTTCGGCAAGCTGGATGATTTGGTTTAATCGCCCCAAGAGTGAAGAAAATGTGCCAATAATAAGACGGCCGGTGGCTTTTTCGATGATTTCCTCAATCTCTACCTTGATGTCGGCTTCGGAAAACTGATGGCCGGCCTCTCGGGCATTGGTGCTGTCGGAAAGAAGCGCCAACACGTTCTTTTTCCCCAAAGCCTTGATTTTTTCGACCTCCGTCCGGCCGGCAATGTCGGACTTCAGGTCAATCTTAAAGTCTCCGGTGTGGACAACGATTCCGGCAGGAGTATGAACGGCGACGCCGAGCGACCCGGGGACATTGTGCGAAACGCCGAAGAACTCCACCTTAAACACGCCCAATTGAAGTTTACCTTCATTGGTCACGGTATTTAGATTCAGCTTGGTGCCGTAGTGTTTGTAGTCTTCCTGGCGCCGCTTAATGATGGCGCAGGTGATGTCCGTGGCGTAGATTGGGATGGACTCGCCGAGCTGCGGCATCAAATGGGGTATAGCGCCGATATGATCATAATGAGCATGGGTGATGATTATACCGCGAATGTTTTTGCGTCTCGGCAGGAGATACTGGACATTGGGGATGATATAGTCAACCCCCGGCATGTCCTCCTCCGGAAATTGCAGGCCCATGTCAATGATCATAATGTTATTTTGATATTCGAGCACGGTCATGTTCCGGCCGACCTCCTCCAGTCCACCCAGCGGGATTATACGCAGAATCGGCTCATTGGAATTCAGAGAACGGAAAACCAGCGGCACGGCTTCGGTCCGCCTTCGCGTTAATAAGCGATGGGATGTTTTCATGACTATTGTCCGGTACGAAATGCCGCGGGTGGGAGTCGAACCCACAAGCCTTGCGGCATACGCTTCTGAAGCGTACGCGTATTCCAGTTCCGCCACCGCGGCTCTAGATTAACGTTAGCCAACATTTAAGCCTCACCGTTCCATTGCACGGCTATGGCTCTATTTTTAACGAGAGGATTGTAATGCGTCCACTATACTATGGTGCGATAGCAGTGGTCAAGAGTGAGGATGGAAGTAAATTCTTCTGGATTATTAAGAAAGCTAAGACGGTCGAGGTTATGGGCAAGCGAGTATAACGGCCGAGAGCGCTCCAGGCCGAGCTCCGGCGCCTCCTTTGGCCGGAGCTTCTTTAATTCCGGCACCGACGCATAGTTGTGATTCCGTTCAAACTCAACCGTGTCCGGCATGTCGCCTTCCAGCACCCAGTACCCGCCGCCGTGAAACCGATGATACGGCTGGTAGTCATACTGGAAAGTATCGCTGATCCAGTTGGCTATCACCAGCGGTTCGTCAGAGGCATTGATGGAGATATGGCCGAACCTTGGCAGCATTACGGCTTTTTCACCCGGTCCGGCTTCGACGATGTATGTCTCTTCGAGTCTTGATAAATCTTCGGTTAACGGCCGCTGTAGAAGCCAGTAGGCGCGGCCGGCGATCACCTCATAGACTTCCGGATAGGCGATAGCCGTTCCGGGTTTTAACGCATGATAGTGTCCTGCGGTTCTCAAGAATTCCCGGCGCTGGCCGGCGAATGCGCCGGGCGGAATCACCGTGATATCGTAGCGTACTCGAGCGGCCCGGATTCTGGCTGCATCTTCATGCCGGCTGAGGTTGCGGTACACATGATAAACGCCATCTTGCCGGGCTTTAGCCTGCGGTTCACGGATGAATTCTTTCATCTCCTCAAGCGTGCGGGTGGACGCTCTCCCAACGGCGATGCTATCCGGCCAGCTAATGGTACAGGTCAGTGGGTTAAAGGCAATGGGCAGGCCAGACGGACGTTCAATGGACTGAAGCATAGTCAGAGTCAACGTAAGGCGCGGCGAGTATCAATGTACCACGCATTGATTTCATTAAATCTTTCTTCCGGCCGCGTGACCGCTCCGATGTTAACACCTTTGATGCTTTTGCGGGTGACATAGGTGTGGGTGGGACTGTAAAGGAAGATTGCGCCTATTTCGCGGCTGACAATTCTTTGAAACTCGCGGTAGTTGAGCGCCCGGCTTTCGGTATCCGTGGTTCGTCTCGCCTCCTCCAGCAGCCGGTCCACGGAGGGATTGGAATAGAGGGCAATGTTCAGGCCAGGATCTTTTAGCTGGGAGGTGTGCCAAAAGGCAAATGGATCGGGATCATGGCCGAATACCTCGCCAAAGATAAGCGCTTCATAGGCCCGCGGCCGGATCATTGCCGTTTCCAAATCACTGATGGCCATGGTTTTCACTTCGGTCCTCACCCCGATGGCTCGCCACATTTGGGCAATGAGCTCGGCGGCGGAAGCGAGTTCCGGCGCATCCGAGGTTACGATTAGAATTTCAAGTTTTCTTGTGGTGCGCTGGCGGCCGCTGCCCTCGCTTTGCTCCATTATTCCGTCGCCGTCCGCATCCTTCCAGCCGTCATCGGCGAGGATTTTACGCGCCGCTCCCGGATCGTATTCAATCGGCGGAATGTCTTCGGCAAAGCCGAAACTCCCCGGCGGGATGGCGGAATTGACCTCAATCCCGCTGCCGGCAACGGTATTTTCAATGATGACTTTCCGATCAATGGCTGCGGCCAGAGCCTGGCGGACGGATATTCGGCCAAGAATGGGATTTGCCGCCGCATTGAGAAAAACGGCAAATATTTTGGGAAGGCGGAGCGGGTGGAACTCCACATCGAGCCGCTCGAGTTCCTCACTCTGGGCGGAGGAAAACAGCACCAGGCCATCAATGTCGTTGCGCCGGTAAGCAGTGACAAGATCCGTCTCCGCCGGATAAAACGAGAAGCGAATCTCTTTCACATACGGGCCATCAAGGTGGTAGTCTTTATACCGTTCCAGCACCACGGAGGTGATTGTTCCGTCTTCACGGCGGGCAAGTTTTTTGAAGCGATAAGGGCCGGTCCCCACGGGTTTGATATTAAGATCGCTCAAGAGTGCCGAGTCTCTGGGGATTTTCCGCCATAAGTGTTCGGGTAGGATGTCCACCGCCAGATTCTCCATAAACGGAGCATAGGGCTGGCGCAGGGTAAAGCGGACGGTCGCCTCGTCGACCTTCTCTACGGCCACGCCCTGCCAGTTGGGGCGGAGCGGGCTTTTGTATTCCGGATCCTGGATGGCCTTTATGGTAAATACAACGTCGCTCGACGAAAACGCTTCGCCGTCATGCCACCTGACTCCTGAACGCAGGAAGGCGGTATAGCTCCTGCCGTCATCGGACACTTCAATCCGTTCGGCCAGATCCATAACAATATTGCCGTTTCGGTCGTAGCGGATGATCTTGGAGAATACAAGATTGGCCAGGTCGCGGTCAGTATCATTTGAGGTAAAAAGGGGATTGATGAATCGCGGCTCGGAGAGCGTGCCTTCGCGGAATGTCCCGCCGACCGCCGGGGCCGGGATGGTTATGGATAGCGCCAGGCGTATAAGCAGCAGTCCTCCGGCGGTTAGGGCCACGGCGGCCAAGGCCGCGAGCAGGATTTGCTCCTTGGGTGAGAACAGCCGCGGCAGGTAAAGCCACTGTCGCGACGAAAGCTGCTTAAACATCGCCCACGGCCCGTAAGCTCGTCTTTCCCGAAATTTCGGGCCGGAATCTGACTCCGGTTCCGCGAGCCGATTGTTGAGCATGCCCATCTAAAATCCGGCTAGAAAATCTGGGAACGCGTGAGGATGATAATTGCCAGGGCCGTGCCAAAAAAGAGTGTAGCCAATACTATAGTGGCGACAAAAATGCCTTTTTCCAGACCCCGTTTGGTACGGTAGACATTGCCCTCACCGCCAAAAGTTGCGGAAAGCCCGGTACCGCGCTGCTGCAGGAGAATGGCGGAGGCAAGCAGGATGGAGATGACGACTTGAATTATCGCTAGGGTTGAGCGCATGGATTTTCATCCGCGTTATTCATAAGAGTGCTAGAAAATGGCGTTTACCATCCCGATTAAAATCGCGACTAAGACCTGCGCCCGCAATCCGCTGATGGCAAGATTGGTTAGGTATATGTCGGCTAGGTAAATAATCAGGCCATTCAATATCACCGCCAGGAGGGCGAAAGTAATAAGCGGCAAAAGCGCCCCAAGGAATTTCAGTATTGGCCGGAGAAAAGCATTAAGAATGGCCAGAGCCAGTCCTCCCAACAAAAGAGTTGGCCAAAGAGGCGGGAGGCCGAAGATGTTCTCGGCAAGCCAGGGGAGCGGGATAAGCGCGAAGCCTTGAATCCACTTTGTCGCCAACCACAGCGCTCCGGCATTGACGGCAATTCGGAATATGATTCTCCAGGTAAAAGACACTGACCATTCTATCACCGAAGGCGCTGGCGGTCAAAGTTAAGTTTGGCGGCGATGCCTCTTAGCTTTGAGGCGCTGGATTACAAATACGCCACGGCCGCTGACCCGCATCCTGGGCCGTTTCTTAGTTTCACGGCGCTCGGCTTTGGTTATGCGGCTCTTAAGCTTCCGCATAGTGTTTCGTCCTTAATTTATGGTGGTAAGCTCGGGCAAAGCGGTGCGATTCGTCGCGGATGCGCTGAAAGAAGTGGAGGATTGCGTGATCCTGCTTACGCAAGGGAATGGCACGTCTATCTTCCAGAAAGAGAATTTCTTCCCGTTTAGCCAATGCCGTAACGATTGGTTTTTTAGATTCCAGATTCTTAATTCCCCTCGGCCTGAGCTCGGGGCGAAGGCTAGATTCTCGCAGCGCCCAAAGCGCTGCGCCGAGCTGCGGTTGCCCCCCATCCACCACGATGAGATCCGGGTACGGCCATTCTGGATGCCCGAATCGTCGCCGGAGCACCTCTTTTAACATCGCCACGTCGTTTCCGCCACCTGGCGGAGCCGGCATTCGGATTCTGAATTTTCGGTACTGGCTTTTGTCCGGGGCACCGTTCATGAATACGACCATAGAACCGGTGGCTTCTTGTCCGGAGATGTTTGAGATGTCGTAGCCCTCAATGCGGCTGATGTATTTTTGCGTTTTAAAGAGCGAGCGGAGGTTTGGTCGTGTCTCCGACCACAGCGCTGACGTCTGCGGCGCTCGCAGCACGCCCTGATGGCTGAATACGCTATCCAGTCCCCGGATCTCATCCCGTAACCGCGCCGCATCCTCGTAGCGCTCAGCTTTTGCGGCTTTCTCTAGACGACGCCTGAGCGTACTCACGAGTCGCGTTTTCTTGCCGCTTAGCACCGCAGCGATATTTCTAATATTTCGTTGGTACTCGCGTCGTGCCTTCTTAAATGTTAGATCTTGAATCTTAAATCTAGCCGTGCAGCAATATCCCGGACATTTCCCAATCTGACTATTCAAACATTGTCGCTTATGAGTCCCTTTACATGTGCAGTAGGGGAAGGTGCGGCGAAGGAGTTTCAGTACTGTTTTAACTTCCGTAACGCTGGTAAACGGCCCAACATAGCGGGCGCCGGAGAAGTTGAGCTTTACTTTTCGGTCGCGGTACGGCTGATGCGTCGTGAAAATTCGCGGGAACGGCTCTTTAGTTATACCGATGAAAAAGTAATTCTTGTCATCACGCATCACGGTGTTATAGCGTGGCCGGTGTTTCTTGATTAGCTCGGCCTCTTTGATTAGGGCTTCAATTTCCGAGGAGGTTTTGATGATCTCAAGCCGCGTGGCCTCGTGAAGCATCTTCTGGATTTTGAACGGCAGCGCCGATTGGTTGCGGAAATACGAAGCGAGGCGCAGCTTCAAATTCGCCGCTTTGCCGATGTAGAGTTGCGTCTTACCTTTTCGGAATATATAGACGCCAGCTGAGTTTGAGATTTTTTTAGGCTTTGTGAGCATTAGTTTATTTATTCTAGCACAGCTTGCGACACTTTGACTTTTTTATTACATACAGTATTCTTCCTTTGAGCAACGCAAATCGAGATTATAGGAGGTAGAAATGGACCAACAAGAGTTCATTGACTTAGTGGAGAGAGCGGCACAAGCGAGAGATGAACCACCTGTTCCTAGGCAATACATCGAGGAAGCATTACGACGAATCGACGCCGGACAAGAGGAGGTTACGCGGTACCCGATGGGCGCCCCATCTCTCAAAGGGGTCTATGACATCGCCGTTACACTTGCAAGTCTAACGGCAACAGAAAATCGAACCTATCTTATCTTGTCGCCTCTACCGACGGATGATCGGCTTCCCATCTAGTTTCTCGGACGTCTTGAGGGCGCTCCGGCGGGCCGCAAGACGCCGATAATCCATAGTCCCGGCAACGACAGTTGCCGGGTTTCTTTTTGTAGCGTTAGACCAGCGTACTTACCAGCGTAAAATCAGCGGTTGCGCCCACAATATATTGATTTCTCTTGACATCTGCGGTATCATATCCGGCTATGGCTGGCGTTGATCTCATCAAAATCCGCGGGGCACGCGTTCATAATCTCCAAAATATTAACCTTGATATCCCGAAAAATAAGCTTGTGGTGATTACGGGCGTATCGGGGTCGGGGAAGTCGTCGCTGGCTTTCGATACCATCTACGCTGAGGCTGAACGCAGGTTCGTTGAGTCGCTCTCAAGCTACGCGCGGCAATTCTTGGGCGTGCAGGACAAGCCCGATGTTGACTCCATTGATGGCCTTTCTCCGGCCATCTCCATTGACCAGAAGTCGGTTTCCAAAAATCCGCGTTCCACAGTGGGCACTATCACGGAGATATATGACTACCTCCGAATTTTATTTGCCCGGATCGGGAAGCCCCACTGTCCGGAATGCGGACGTGCCGTCGGGAAGCAGTCCATTGACCGGATGGTAGAAGAAATTAAGAAGTTGAATAACCATGAAATTCGGATTTTGGCGCCTCTGATTGCCGGCAAGAAAGGTGAGCATAAGGGCGTTTTGGAGGAATTGGAGCGCGCCGGATTCCTGCGGGTGCGTTGGGACGGGCAATTGCTGAGTATTGACGAGGCCAAAGGCAAAGACGTTGACAAAAAAAGGAAACACTCTCTTGAGGTTTTGGTGGACCGGATGGAGCTCGGCAAAGACTTTGATCGCGGCCGCGTGGCTGATTCGCTGGAGACCGCGCTTAAAATCGGCAAAGGCCGGGTAATTGTTCAAGGTGGTGAAAATGGTGAAGTCGGTGAAACTGTTTCGCGCCGAAACAAGCGCAGCGATTCATCAAGCGCAGCGATTCATCAAGTCCCGCCGAAGGCGGGACGGTCACGCGATTTAATCTTCTCCGAACACTTCGCCTGTGTCGCCTGCGGCATCAGCCTGCCCGACATAGAACCGCGTCTCTTCTCCTTCAACTCCCCTTATGGCGCATGCCCCCAGTGCACCGGCCTCGGCTCGACCTTGGAGGTGGATCAGGAGCTTGTACTCCCGAACAAAAATCTTTCACTGGCCGAAGGCGCGGTCCGACCCTGGGCCTCGGCTTCGCATCGCTTGGGTCGGCAATCCTGGTATTGGTGGATGCTGGAGGATCTTTCGGAACGATTGCGCTTCTCCCTTAATACGCCGGTGAGAGATCTCTCCAAGAAGGTGGCGGATGCGATCCTTCAGGGGAATGGCGATTTTGAGGGCGTGATCCCGAATCTGAAACGCCGCTGGAAAGAGACTGATTCGGAGTGGACGCGCGCCGAAATTGAAAAATATATGATTATCATGGTCTGCCCGCTCTGCAAGGGCGAACGCCTGCGCAAAGAGGCCCTCGCCGTGACCATTAATGAGAAGAATATCGCTTCGCTTTCGGCTCTGGATGTGGAACGGGCAAAGAAGTTTTTCACTGAGCTCACAAAATCACTCGGCCCGCGGGAGGCCAAGATTGCCTCTTCCCTGGTGAAAGAGATTATGAAGCGTCTCGAGTTCCTGGTTGATGTCGGGCTTCATTACCTGACCCTTAAGCGCGAATCTACCACTTTGGCCGGGGGTGAGGCGCAAAGAATCCAACTAGCCACTCAGATCGGCTCGCGGCTAACCGGAATTCTTTACATTCTTGACGAACCCTCCATCGGTCTCCATGCCCGTGACCACGACCGACTGATCAAGACGCTGAAGTCGCTTCGCGATCTCGGTAACACCGTGGTCGTGGTTGAGCATGACCGAGATACCATGCGTCAGGCCGATTGGATCATTGACTTGGGGCCGGGCGCCGGGAAGCATGGCGGGCATGTGGTGTTTGAAGGGACATACCAGGAGCTTCTTAAGGCGCATACTCTTACTGGAGATTATCTCGCGGGACGGAAACGCGTTGAAATAGCAACTCCCAAGTCCCCAATTCCAAACAAATCCAAAATTCAAAATTCAAATGACGGAAAAGATATCGTTGTCAAAGGGGCACGGCAGCATAATCTCAAAAACATCAATGTCAAAATTCCGCTTGGCAAATTCGTTTGCATCTCCGGCGTGTCCGGCTCTGGAAAGAGTACGCTGGTGAACGACATTCTGGCGCGGGCTCTGCAGGTTAAGTTTTACCGCGCGCATCTTTTCCCGGGCAAACACGACGCCATTCAAGGGACAGAAAACATTGATAAAGTGGTGATCGTGGATCAATCGCCCATCGGACGAACCCCGCGTTCGAACCCCGCCACCTACACCGGCGCATTCTCCGGCATCCGCGAGGTATTCTCCAAGACCACGGAGGCCCGGACCAGAGGCTATGCTCCAGGCCGCTTCAGCTTCAACGTGAAGGGCGGCCGCTGTGAGGTCTGCGAGGGCCAGGGGGTGAAAAAAATTGAAATGTTTTTCCTACCCGATGTCTACGTGGAATGCGAGGAATGCAAAGGCAAGCGCTACAACCGCGAGGCGCTCTCAGTAGAATATAACGGCAAGAATATTTCGGCGGTGCTGGATCTCACGATTGAGGAGGCATTGGATTTTTTCAAGCCTATTCCGGCGATTGCGCAAAAACTGAAGACGCTTGCCGAGGTTGGACTTGGCTACATGAAGCTCGGCCAGCCGGCCACAACCCTCTCCGGAGGCGAGGCCCAAAGAACCAAGCTTTCAACGGAGCTTTCGCGCCGCGACACCGGCCGGACGCTTTACATTTTGGACGAACCGACCACCGGGCTGCACTTCGATGACATCAAGAAGCTCCTTGGCATCTTGAAGGCTTTGGTCGCCCGGGGTAATTCGGTCGTGGTGATTGAGCATAACATGGATGTTCTTAAAAATGCCGACTGGATTATTTATTTGGGGCCGGAAGGCGGGGAGGAGGGCGGGCGCGTAGTTGACGAAGGAACGATTCGTGATATAGTGGCGACGAAGAGTTCCTATACCGGCCAGTGGCTCAAAAAGAGATTGTAGCTTGAAAATTTCGAAAGGAGGGGAACAATGAAGCTCGGTATCGGCCCAACCCTGCGCACCTATACCATCTGTCAGGCGGCAGTGCTTCTTGGAGCCTTCGGGGTGATGATGATGTATGCAAGCCCGGGGAGGATGGTTGTCGTGAGCACGTTCATCACAACCATTGCCCTTATCCTCTTCACCGCCCTCGCCTTCCGCGAGGATAAGACGCAGGCCACCGCGGTTTTCATGAGCGGCATGAGTGCGGCTACCATCCTGATATTCGCGACCTGGGGAGTGCTCGGCACTGTCGGGAAATTCAGAGTCCTTCTAGAGTCTCTAGTTGCAGTAGATCGGATATTGATGATATTCAGCGGTGCCGCGCTCGTCGGCCTTTCGATCTTTGTCCTGGCGACAGGCGTCCATATTATGGTCGGAACTCTTCCCTGGGGCTGGCGGACTCCGCTTTGGGGAGGGACTCGGAATGCGCCAACGGCCTCGGTAACCCAGCTCCGCGATCGCCAGCGCCGCGGAGCGTGAACAAAATAGCTCAAGTCCAAATGGAAGCAGCCCCGAACCACAGCCGGTTCGGGGTGTTTTTTATTACCGCCCGTGCCTAATACCTCGCCGCTCTGCGGCGAGGATGAAGGCGCAATCCCGCAAAACGAGCGCGCCGAGATGGTCGAGGCGCGCGAGCTCCTTCAGGTAACAAAGCATTACTTCAATACCGCACCGCTCTGCGGTGCGGATGCTTTATTGTTTATCCAGAATACCCCGCAGCTCTGCTGCGCGGAGTTCCATGTTCATCCTCCGCCGCCTCTTGACAAGCCGGGTGCACCCCCTATACTTAAAAATTAGCAGTCTAAGGTCGTGTCTGCTAATAGAAGTCACTGGCGATTGGTTATCCGCTATTAGAGTGTTGATAACCTAGTAACCAATAACTAAGAGTTATGGCCATAAAAATCAAACCATTGGGCGATCGGGTCCTAATCGAGCCCATCACCGAGGCCGAGAAAACCAAGGCCGGAATTTATCTGCCGGAGACCGCATCCAAAGAACGTCCGGAGCAGGGCCGGGTGATTGCCGTGGGTGAGGGCCGGATGCTTGAAAACGGGAAAGTAGTCTCCCCCAGAGTCAAAAAGGGTCAAAAGGTGCTTTTTACCAAGTACGGACCCAACGAGATAAAGGTCAATGGGAAAGAGTATTTGATTGCCAAGGAGGAGGATATCCTTGCTGTCATTGAATGAAATCCTCTGACAGCTGAGAGTGTTCTGCTGTGGATAAAAATCCGAAATCCCAAATCCTAAATTCTAAACAAATCCCAATGACCAAAATCCAAAAATCAAAACGCGTTTTGAGCTTCGGATATTTGAATTTTGAAATTGTTTAGGATTTAGTGCTTAGAGTTTAGAATTTCAAACATCTATGGCCAAACAAATCTTATTCAACGAAACAGCCCGTCAAGCCCTAAAACGCGGAGTTGACAAGCTGGCCAATGCGGTAAAAGTCACCCTCGGGCCCAAGGGCCGGAACGTGGTCCTGGATAAAGGATTCGGCGCCCCAACCATTACCAATGACGGTGTGACTATTGCCAAGGAGATTGAGCTGGAGGATAAAATTGAAAATCTCGGCGCGGAGCTTATAAAGGAAGTGGCCACCAAGACTAATGACGTTGCCGGCGACGGCACGACTACGGCCACGCTTCTCGCGCAGGCCATCATTACCGAGGGGATGAAAAACCTTGCCGCCGGCACAAATCCCGTAGGCATGCAGCGCGGCATTGAGCGCGCCACCGCCGTGGTGGTTGACCATCTGAAAAAAATATCAAAAGCCGTATCCGGCCATGATGAGATCAGACAGGTGGCGACAATATCGGCCAAAGATCCGGCCATGGGCAAGCTTCTGGCTGACATCATTAATGATGTCGGTAAAGATGCGGTTATAACGGTTGAGGACTCTCAAACTCTGGGCATTGAGAAGGAGATCGTGGAGGGACTGCAGTTTGACCGCGGCTATATCTCGCCTTACATGATCACCAATGCCGAGCGGATGGAAGCGGTCTATGAGAATCCGGCCATCCTCATCACCGACAAGAAGCTTTCGAGCCTCCAAGACATTCTGCCGATCTTGGAAAAAGTGGCCAAATCCGGCCGTAAGGAACTGGTATTAATCGCCGAAGATGTGGAAGGCGAGGCCCTGGCCACCCTGGTGGTAAACAAGCTTCGCGGCGCATTTAATGCCCTGGCCATTAAGGCTCCGGGCTTTGGCGACCGCAGGAAGGAGGTGCTGGAAGATATCGCCGTGGTCACCGGCGGCCGGGTGATTTCTGAAGAAGTCGGACTAAAGCTCGATTCGGTTGATCTTGATATGCTGGGTAGCGCTCGTCGGGTTGTGGCCTCGAAGGAGAACACCACCATCATCGGCGGCAAAGGCAAAAAGCCTGAGATTGAAAAGCGCATCAAACAGATCCGCGCTGAAATTGAGAAAACCAAATCCGAATTCGATCGCGAGAAGCTGGAAGAAAGACTGGCCAAGCTCTCGGGCGGCGTGGCTTTGATTAAAGCCGGAGCGGCTACCGAAGTGGAACAAAAAGAAAAGAAACTTCGGATTGAGGATGCGATTCAGGCCACCAAGGCGGCAATGGAGGAGGGGATTGTACCGGGTGGAGGCGTGGCTCTGCTTAGGGCCATTCCCGTCCTTAATCAGGCTATCCTCAGGCTGGATCGCGAGGACAAGGTGAATGATGACGAGAAAGTGGGTATGGAAATCATGCTTTCGGTCTTGTCTTCCCCTCTCCGACAGATTGCCGCCAATGCCGGTGCGGAAGGGACGGTTGTGGTTGAAGAGGTAAAAAAACTGAAGGGCAACCACGGTTACAATGCCGAAAGCGGCGAATATGAAGACCTGGTGAAATCCGGAATAGTTGATCCCACCAAGGTGGTGCGTTCGGAAATTCAGAACGCCGCATCCGTGGCCGGGATGCTCTTGACCACGGAGGTCGTAGTCGGAGAGTTGCCGAAAAAAGAAGGTCCGCCAGGTGGCGGAATGCCTTCCATGCCGCACGATGATTACTAGCGGCTAGAGGATAGCGTATAGATAGGGCCGTTTGCTACCCGCTACGCGCTATACGCTCACCGTGCTATACTAGAAGTATGCCCACTCTCTACATCATCCTCGGTATTGCGGCTCTCGCCATCCTTTATATCATTATGGCCTACAACGGCCTGGTGCGGCTTAGACAGCAGGCCAAGGAAGCAGAGTCGGACATTGACGTACAGTTGAAGCGCCGCTTTGATCTGATTCCCAATCTTCTTGAAACGGTCAAGGGCTACGCTGCGCACGAGCGCCAGACCCTCGAGCAGGTCACCGCGGCGCGCACGCGCTTCATGGCGGCGAAGAACACCAAGGAGCAGATCGTGGCTAACGACATGCTCTCCAACACTTTGAAGACGCTCTTTGCTGTTTCGGAAAACTATCCCGACCTCAAAGCCAACGCCAACTTTCTTGACCTTCAGCGCGAGCTTGCCGACACCGAGAATAAGATTCAAGCGGCGCGGCGTTTCTACAACGCTAATGTCCGCGACTTAAACATTCGGATTGAGCAGTTTCCAACCAACATTGTGTCCAGCGCCTTCCGATTTCAGAAGATGGAGTTCTTTGAGGCTGAAGGCGCCGAGGCTCGGCAACCGGTAGCCGTCAAGTTCTAGGCCGAACTTATCCACTACTTGCTATTTTTCTCTTGACAGGGTTGCGGACATGAGTATAATTGGCTTTAAGATCTAAAAACACCCGCTAAAGCTTAAGAATTCGGGTGTTGGTAAAAAATACATATTGCGCGAGGATATTCCATCCGCAATTAAGGCCAGACGCGAGGGGTACGCAGAAGTCGCAAAAACCTTCGGTCTCGGCTAAGGACCGCACAATTTAATAAAGCCCTCCTGCAAGGGCGTATTTGTGTGTTTGATTTTGTTTTGCCTGGCCTTTATGGGCGAGGAGTGAGTGATTTTGGGATTTTCTTGGGGCCTCCGGGCTGGGTTGCGCTGTGAAGGCTGATGGCGCATTTAACACCTTCTTTTTGTTTAGATTTTTATGTTTCATAAGGAGCTGCCCAAAAAATACTTCGCAAAATACCGTCCGCCGTTTGAAGAACTGCCCGATCTCTCTGAAATCCAGCTGAATTCCTACCAGCGGTTTTTAGCCAAAGGCCTGGCGGAGATTTTTGCCGAAGTCTCGCCGGTAGCGTCGCTCGCCAAAGACCTAAGCCTTGAATTGGGCGATTACTACTTTGACGAACCGAAGTTCAGCGAAGTCTACGCCAAAGAACATAATCTATCCTATGAAGCGGCGTTAAGGTTGCGCACCCGCCTGACCAATCAGCGCACCAGTGAAGTCAAGGAGCAGGAAATTTACTTGGGTGATTTTCCGCTCATGACTCCGCGCGGCACCTTTATTGTCAATGGCGTGGAACGAGTTATTGTTTCTCAGCTTATTCGTTCTTCGGGAGTATATTTCACGGCTCATCAGGCCCGCGGCCGGAGATTCTACGGCGCCAAAATCATTCCCAACCGGGGGGCCTGGCTTGAGTTTGAGACTGATTTTGACGGCTCTATACACGTGCGCATTGATCGCAAGCGAAAAGTCGCCGCCACTACCCTGCTTAAGGCTTTCGGCCTGGTGGAAGGCCCTGAAATCGCCAAACTCCTTGAGGACGTTGATCGCGGCGAACTTGACTATATAGACAAGACCTTGGAGCGCGACGCGGCCCAGACCCAGGATGAGGCCTATATTGAAATATATAAGCGCATCCGGCCGGGGGAACTTGCGGCCGTAGACAATGCCCGCTCGCTTATTACCTCAATGTTCAGCTTTGATCGCTACGACCTTGCGCCGGTAGGCCGGTTTAAATTTAATCAGCGCCTGGGAACAAAGCGCGATCCTTCCAGTGAAGCCGGCCGGCTTCTCCACGTGGATGATCTTCTCGCTGTGCTCCGCGAGATCATCCGCTTGAACCAAGCCGGTGATATTCCCCCAGATGATATTGATAATTTGGGTAACCGCCGCGTCCGCGGGGTAGGAGAGCTCCTGCAAAATAAGCTTCGCATAGGCATCCAGAGGATGGTGCGGATCGTCCGCGATCGCATGTCCACGCTTGATATCTACACCCTGACTCCTGTGCAGTTGATAAATGCCCGTCCGTTCATGGCCGCGGTAAAGGAATTCTTTACTTCCTTCCAGCTTTCGCAATTCATGGATCAGATTAATCCTCTGGCCGAACTTGAGCATAGGCGACGCCTTTCGGCCATGGGGCCCGGAGGCCTGACTCGCGAGAGGGCCGGTTTTGAGGTGCGCGACGTTCATCCTTCGCATTACGGCCGCATCTGCCCGATCCAGACGCCGGAAGGCCAAAACATTGGTCTCGTGGGCCACCTGGCCGGACAGGCTCGCATCAACGAGCTCGGCTTGGTCGAGACGCCCTATGTTAAAGTCAAAAGCGGCCGGATCACCGGCGAGGTTGTGTATCTTGATGCTTCGGCTGAGGCGCGTTTCAACATTGCCCACGCCGGAATTGCCATAGACCCGCATGGCCTTATCCTGGAGGAAAAGTGCGAGGCGCGCATCAAGGGCTCTCCGGGTCTTATCGAAAAAGAGAAGGTTGATTATATTGACGTCTCGCCGCAGCAGGCTATCTCGATTGCAACCAGCCTGATTCCATTTTTGGAGAACGACGATGCCAACCGCGCCATGATGGGCTCCAACATGCAGAGGCAGGCCGTGCCCTGCGTGCGCGCGGAACGGCCACTGGTCGCCACCGGGCGGGAGGGCAGAGCCGCTCGTGATTCCGGTCGCTTGGTTATTGCGGATGATGATGGCGAAATCGTCAAAGTGTCGGCGCAAGAGATTACTCTCAAAAACAAGAAGGGCGAACTGGTCCGTTACCCACTGAACTCGTTTTTGCGCACCAACGCTTTCACCGCGATACGCCAGCGGCCCATCGTTATGAAAGGCGAAAAGGTCAAGAAGGGCACGGTGCTGGCGGACAGCTCAGCAACGGATCGTGGGGAGATCGCCTTGGGCCAGAATCTTACGGTGGCATTTCTGTCCTGGCACGGCTGGAATTACGAGGATGCCATTATCATCTCCGAGCGCCTGGTCAAAGATGACGTATTTGCCTCCATCCACATCGAGGATCATTCCACGGCCGTGCGCGACACCAAGCTCGGTCCGGAAGAGACAACCTACGACATCCCCAATGTCTCCGAGGAGAAATTAAAGAATCTTGACGAGGAGGGCATCATCCGTATCGGCGCCGAAGTGCATTCCGGCGATATTCTGGTCGGAAAAACTTCGCCCAAAGGCGAGACGGAGTTAACGCCGGAGGAGCGGCTGCTCAGGGCCATTTTCGGCGAGAAAGCCCGCGATGTGCGCGACACCTCTTTACTCATGCCGCATGGCAAACGCGGCCGCGTGGTCGGCATCAAAGTGTTTTCCAGAGACCGCGGCGATAAGCTTGATTCCGGGGTTATTAAACAGGTTCAGGTTGAAGTGGCCCAGCTGAGAAAAATCGCCGTCGGCGACAAGATCGCCGGACGTCACGGCAATAAGGGCGTAATCTCGCGGATCCTTCCCGAAGAAGAAATGCCGTTTTTGGCCGACGGACGGCCGGTGGACATAATTTTAAATCCCCTGGGTGTGGCCTCGCGTATGAATCTCGGCCAGATTCTGGAAACGCATCTTGGCATGGCCGCGCGTCTCCTCGACTATCAAGCCATCACCCCATCCCTGGCCGGAGCCGCGGAATCGGAAATTAAGGACGAGCTAAGAAAGGCCGGCTTTCCGGAAGACGGTAAAGTGGAACTTCGCGACGGTCTCACTGGAGGAAAATTCCGCCAGCGCGCCACGGTAGGCATGGCCTACATCATGAAGCTGAACCACCTGGTGGAAGACAAAATTCATATGCGCTCCATCGGCCCTTATTCCCTTATCACCCAGCAGCCCCTGGGCGGCAAGGCGCAGTTCGGCGGACAGAGATTCGGAGAAATGGAGGTTTGGGCCTTGGAGGGCTATGGCGCGGCGCACACGCTTCTGGAAATGATCACCATCAAATCAGACGATGTTCAAGGCCGAGCCGCGGCCTACGAAGCCATTATTTCCGGAGAGCGGATTAAAAGCCAGAATATTCCGGCTTCTTTCCACGTCCTGGTCAATGAGCTGAAGGGTCTCGCTCTCTCGGTGGAATTGAAAGGCGGCAAGGGCAGAGAAAAGGTTCCGCCATCTCCTGAACCGAGCGGAGCCAAGCGCGAGACTAGGGAGAGGATTAGAACTAAATGATGGAGATAATGAACTATTAAGCCATGGTTCCCGAGACCAAGATCCAGGATTTTGAAAGCATTGTTCTTAAACTCGCCTCGCCCGAGGAGATTTTGTCATGGTCCCATGGTGAAATCACCAAGCCCGAGACCATCAACTATCGCACGGCCAAACCCGAGCGGGACGGCTTGTTTGACGAGCGCATTTTCGGGCCGACCAAGGATTACGAGTGCTACTGCGGCAAGTATCGCCGCATCCGCTATAAGGGCATTATTTGCGATAAATGCGGGGTGGAGGTCACGCGGGCCGTTGTCCGCAGAGAACGGCTCGGCCATATCGCGCTCGCCGCGCCGGTAAGCCATATCTGGTTTTTGCGCGGCGTGCCGTCGAAAATCGGGCTTATCCTTGATGTCTCGCTCGGCGACATGGAAAAGGTTATTTACTTCGCCGGATATATCGTCACCGAAATCCAAGAGGACAAGCGCAAGAGAGCGCTAGACGAAATTGAACGCGAGTTTAAAACCAAAGCGGCCAAAGCCACCGAGCGCGAGCTTGAAAAATTGAAAGTAGCCAAGGAAAAAGCCAAAGAAGAGCTAAGGTCACTGCGCTTGTTAAAGGTGCTTACGGAAGTGGAGTATCACCGCCTGAGCCTGAAATACGGAGATGTGTTTTCGGCCGGCATAGGGGCTGAAGCCATCCGGACTATCCTCGAGGCTGTGGATCTGGAGAAGCTCGGAAAGAACTTAGCTGGAGAACTGGAGACGGCTCCTCCGGTAGTTAAGAAAAAATACTTGAAGCGCCTCAAGGTTGTGCGGGCCATGATAAAAAACCGCCTGCGTCCGGAGTGGATGTTTTTGACGGTGTTGCCGATAATCCCTCCGGATCTTCGGCCTATGGTGCCGCTTGACGGGGGCAGATACGCCTCCTCGGATTTAAACGATCTTTACCGGCGGGTCATCAACCGCAATAATCGCTTAAAGAGACTGTATGAATTGAAGGCTCCGGAGGTCATCACCCGCAATGAAAAACGCATGCTCCAGGAGGCGGTGGATGCGCTTATTGATAACTCCGCACGCAGGGGTCAGGCCGCGGTGGCCTCACAGATCCAGCGCCGTCCCTTAAGGTCGCTCGCCGATATGCTTAAGGGCAAGCAGGGCCGCTTCCGCCAGAATCTTTTGGGCAAGCGGGTGGATTACTCCGGTCGTTCGGTCATCGTCGTAGGTCCGGAGCTGAAGCTGCACCAATGCGGTCTGCCTAAAGAAATGGCTCTTGAACTTTTCAAGCCTTTTGTCATCCGTAAGCTCATCGAGCGGGAACTCGCCCACAACATCCGCGGAGCGGGCCGGATGATTGAAGAGCGGCCGCCGGAAGTCTGGGCTTTGCTCGAAGAAGTTATTGGCGAGGGGAGGCTCGTGCTTTTAAACCGCGCGCCCACCCTGCACCGGCTCGGCATTCAGGCTTTTCAGCCCGTTTTGATCGAAGGACACGCCATTCAAATACACCCAATGGTCTGTCCGGCCTTCAACGCAGATTTTGACGGCGATCAGATGGCCGTGCACGTGCCTTTGACCGAGGAAGCCCAGGCCGAGGCTCGCGAAATAATGCTCTCCTGCGTCAATCTCCTGAAGCCAGCCAACGGCGACCCTATTGTCCGACCGACTATGGACATGATTCTGGGAATATTTTGGGCGACATTAATTCAGCCCGGCGCGAGCGGCGAGGGAAAAGTGTTTGCCGACGAAAAAGAAGCCGTCATGGCTTGCGAATTTGGCGTAATTGACCTCCGTGCAAAAGTACGAGTACGCATCACCGAGCGGCCCGTCGCTGGTCAGGAAGACATTAAGGCTTTGCCCGCTATTGAAACCAGCGTCGGGCGGCTGCTCTTCAACCGCTTGCTGCCGTCGGACCTTCCTTTCATCAATAAAGAACTGAAATCCAGCGATATGGAAGACTTGGTGAGTGACCTTATTAAGCGCTACGGCATTCCTAACGTGCCGGTGATTCTGGACGCTCTTAAGAAATTTGGATTCGATTGCGCCACGACCTCGGGTCTTTCGTGGGGCATGGACGATCTTAAAATCCCTCCGGAGAAACAAAACTGGATTCGCGATGCCGAAAAGGAAATCGATATGATTGGTGACTACTACGGTCGTGGGCTTCTTACGGATCGGGAAAGATACAACCGGGTCGTTGAGGTGTGGCGGGGGGTCATGGATAAAATCAAGGAGGCCGTGCCGCAGGTACTCGATTACCGGGGGCCGGTGTGGACCATGATTACATCCAAGGCTCGCGGCTCGTGGTTCCAGACCATGCAGATGTCGGGTATGAAGGGCTTGGTCATCAACCCGGCCGGTAAAATCATCGAGCTTCCGGTGCTTTCCTCTTACAAAGAGGGTTTAAACGTGCTTGAATACTTCATTTCTACCCATGGCGCCCGCAAGGGTACGGCGGACACCGCGTTAAAGACGGCTGTGGCCGGGTATCTGACCCGGAGGCTGGTGGATGTAGCTCAGGATGTCATAATCTCCGATGATGATTGCGGAACCAAGCGCGGCATTACAATATATCGCGAAGATTCGCGGGACATCGGCCGGCCTTTTAGCCTGCGGATTTTAAGCCGCATATCCGCTCGTGAAGTGGCGGATTCTGGAGGTAAGATATTAGCCAAGATCGGGGATATGATTACGGCCGAATTAGCTTCGGCCATCGAAGATTCGGATATTTCCGAAGTGACGGTCCGCTCGCCTTTAACCTGCAAGACTCTCCGCGGCATCTGCCGGATGTGCTATGGGCTGGATTTGGGTCGGGGTGAACTGATTCAGATCGGCGAGGCGGTAGGGATCGTTGCCGCCCAGTCCATCGGCGAGCCGGGAACACAGCTTACCATGCGGACCTTCCATACCGGCGGCGTGGCCGGCGGCACTGACATCACCACCGGTCTTCCGCGGGTTGAAGAAATATTTGAGGCCCGGCCGCCCAAGGGGCAGGCCGTGCTCTCGGACGTTGACGGCACGGTCGCTGAAATCTCAGAGTTTAACCGCGAGAAAATCATAAAAGTTGAAATTGAGCCGACGCTCCAGGACCTAGCCGCCGTGACTAAAAGAAAAGGCCGTAAAAAGAAAGGCGAGGTTGATGCGGCGTTTAAGGAGTTCCGCATTCCGCCGGCCACCGGCCTCTTGGTTAATGCCGGCGGCAAGGTGAAGAAGGGCGATCTCCTTTGTGAGGGACATGCGGACCTTGGCGAGCTCTTTAAGATCGCCGGACGAGAGGCGGTCCAGCGCTATATCATCAAAGAAGTTCAAAAAATATACTCGCTTCAGGGGGCGCCCATTCACGACAAGCATATTGAAGTGATAGTGCGCCAGATGTTTTCACGCGTCAGGATTAAGGATTCCGGCGACACGCCCTTTACCAGCGACGAAATTGTTGAAAAAGTGAGATTCCGCGTAGAAAATCTCCGTGCTGAGCGCCAAGGCCAGCGGCCGGCGACAGCAGTCCAAATTCTCCTTGGCATCACTAAGGTGGCGCTGACCACTTCCAGTTTCCTTTCCGCGGCTTCGTTCCAGGAAACCGCACGGGTCCTCATCAACGCGGCTATCGAGGGTAAGGCCGATGTCTTGCGGGGTCTTAAGGAAAACGTTATCATCGGCCGATTGATTCCAGCCGGCACCGGCTACCGCAGGAAAAGCTGAGTAAGCGTATAAGCCAATAAGCCGATAAGCCGCCAAGCTTATAAGCTTACCGCGCTTACTGGCTTATCAGCTTAACAACCGACATATGCTCATGATTCGCTTCCAACGCGTAGGACGTAAAAACGACCCAGCATTTAGAATTGTGGTGACCGAAAAACGCTCCAAACCCAAATCCGGCGAAATTGAAATCCTGGGTTCGTTTCATCCCAAAACCAAAGAAATTCGCCTGAAAAGCGAACGGATTTTATATTGGCTGTCTAAAGGCGCTCAGGCCTCGCCGCGAGCGCATAATCTCTTAGTGGCTCAAGGAATCATTCGCGGCGCAAAAATTAACGTGGCCAAACGCCCGCAGGTGCAAAGTCCCGTATCATCCCTGGCCACTCAAGCTCCGGGCGGCCGAACGGCAGACTCGCCGCCGGACGCCGGCCTGGCGGGAGGAGACGTGGTTGACAATGCGCCGGCTGCCGGCTAAGGTAAAGACAACGCAGGTCAGGTCGAACTGCAGGTTTATCAAATGAGTTTGATGTCCGAACGGTTGAATTCACGAAAGGATGAACATCCTTTTCGAGAGCTCATTGCCGATCGGTTGATACCATCAATCATGGCCAAAGAATACGCCGATGCCGAGTTTCTGGAGTATGTGATCAAGGCCCTCGTGGACGAACCGGACGCCGTCAAAGTGGATCGTAAGGTTGATGAGATGGGCGTTCTCTTGACGCTCAAAATCGCGGCTCCGGATATGGGCAAGATCATCGGACGCTCCGGCAACACGGCCAAAGCCATCCGAACGCTTCTTCGTGTCGTTGGAATGAAAAACAGCGCCAGGGTGAACCTGAAAATTGAGGAGCCGGAGGGCGGGAGAGGCCCGGCCTCTGCCAGGGGCGGAGAACGCACCGCCGACGTTGATCAGGTCCTAGAAGACTTGAAACTCTAAGTAAAAATTCGCAAAAACACAAAAGCCACAGTAAAATAAAGCTGTGGCTTTTGTTGTAAGAGAAAGCGCCACGACATGCGGGTCATAGCGCTGGATTGTGGGAACTCACCAAGACGTCACCGCAATAAGGAAAGCCATTAGGACGGCCGTAAACGCCATAATGAGGAGGAGCGGCTTCCTGTATTTCTTCCACTGCTGCTTCATTATTATCACTCCTTTTTATCCTTCTAGCTCTATAGTCCTATCCTGTAAATACGATGCGCTTTGACGTCATTTCTACATTTCCAGAAGCATTCAAATCGTATCTTAGCGCCTCAATCCTCAAGCGCGCCCAGGAGCGCAAGCTCATTTCGATTTACCTCCATGGTCTGCGCAAGTGGGGAAGGGGCAGGCACAGGCAGCTTGACGACAAACCCTACGGCGGGGGTGCGGGTATGGTGTTGCAGGCCCTCCCGATTTTGAAAGCGGTAGACGCAGTGAAGTCAAAAGTTAAAAGTCAAAAGTCAAAAGTTGTCATCCTCTCGGCCAAGGGTAAGCAATTTAACCAGCGCATGGCTTATGGCTGGGCCAAACGATATGAATGCCTGATGCTAATCTCCGGTCGCTACGAGGGCATTGATGAGCGGGTGCGGCTTGCGCTCAAGGCTGAAGAAATTTCAATCGGTCCTTACGTCCTCACCGATGGTGATGTTGCCGCAATGGCTGTGGTATCAGCCGTTGCTCGGCTTATTCCTGGCGTAATCAAGCTTGAATCGCTCCAAGAAGAATCGCACTGGAATTTGCTCCTGAAGCGAGAAGTAGGAGCTGGGAAGCACGGTCTTGAATATCCGCACTACACAAGGCCGGGGGCACTCCATTGGAGGGGGAAATTATATAGCGTTCCTAAAGTCCTCCTCTCGGGAAATCATCAAAAAATAGCCGAGTGGCGGAAAATGCATGCCCAGCACTCGTAATTCCCCTAACATGGGTTTTACCTTAATTGAGCTCCTGGTCGTGATTGCTATCATTGGGTCTCTCGCCGCGATGGTGCTAGTAAGTTTGCGCTCGGCGCGAGA
>CAYIKH010000003.1:0-36195 GCA_964363965.1 uncultured Candidatus Saccharibacteria bacterium | reverse complement strand
TACCAGGGTCAGAATGAAAACTCAAAATAAAGAAAACGTTGGTTCTGTCATTAGGGGATTGCTGAATGGTGTTAAACACACCGCTCAAACTTTCGCCGGGTAAGAAATTCCCAAAACATTTAAATTTTTAAAAACGCATGGACAAAACTAAATTGACAAAATTGATTCGATGCACAAAGTGTTTTGGGTCGGATCTTTTTTTTGTTGGAGATTTTTTGCAGTGTTCTCGCTGTGAAGAAAAATATTTATTTAAAGATGGCAGAATATTTTTTTCTGAAGTTCCGCAGGACGCCAAAATGCACGATGAGACGAAAAAATACATTCGCGATTTTAGCGTCCAAAGAAAAATCGGGATTGATTATTTTAAACGAATTCTTGAAAAAGAAGATCGCAATAAAATTTTTTTAGATATGGGAATCGGCACCAACCGCCTCCAGGAGCTCACTAAGGACTTTCACACGAAGATCGGAGTGGATTTTGTGCCCTACAGCTCGGTTCATATCGTTACCGACCTTACGAAGCCGCTTCCCATTAAAGATTCCGCTGCCGACATTGTTTTTATTACTGAGGTGTTAGAACATATTCCGAATCCACTCCTTTTTATTTCAGAAATTTCGCGGATTTTGAAACCAGATGGATATTGTCTTGGCTCGGTTCCTTTTTTCCATCCCATTCATTCTGCCCCGTATGATTTTTACCGTTATACAAGATTTGCGCTCGAGAAACTCTTTCGTGAAAGCGGCTTTAAGGAAGTTGAGGTCAAAAATATCGGACGGCCTTTCGATGTCTATCGGACGTTCCACAGAAGCTTCTTCAACGTATATGCCATGAAGGCCACCTATTCTTCGAATTTCTTCATCAATACAATATTGATGCTTCTCGTTCGGCTTTCGAGAAAAGCCCATAATATATTGCTCAGAGCGTTCTCTCCGCTGTATGCATCCATTCCGGAGGCGGACAATTATGTTCTTGCGTATTGTTTTAAAGCGCAAAAATAAAGGCAGCGGCGTGGCTTGCCACGGCCGCTGTTGGAAGACGGATCAAAACGCGAGGAGTGCAGCCCCGACTGCCATGAGCGTTACGCCGATCATGCGCTGGCGGAAGTAACCCTGGCTCTCGCCAAGAAAGATCTGCAAACTGTTGTAGCGCGAACCTCGCGATACCTCCGTCCTCTTTCGATTTGCAACGTCTGTCGTTACCTTCTTGCGTCCATTGCGCCGAGAGCTATTTCGAGCACGGCTGCGCCAGCTTGCCCGTCCGTTTCCGGCTTCCTCCCCTGCCGAATGCAGCGGATGAAATCCTTGATTTCCGCAACGTACATGTCGTTCCGCTTAAAGCCAGTCGGTAGTTTCATGGTGCGCGCTTTGCCGTTCGCTAAGACAAGGCGCAAAAAATTCCCCTGATAGTCCCATTCGAGGCGCCCCCGCGATCCGCTGATGGTAAATTCTTTCACCGGCGGCCGCGAGAGATAATCGAGATGCGAAACAACGACCGGACAGCGCGGGGTGGCGAAAGTAATCACGGCGATATCATCCACGGGAATGCCAAGCGCGCCGCTTGAGCGCACGTCAGCGGCAACCAATCGGGGCTTCCCGAAAAACCAGGAGATGAGATCAAGGTCATGGCTCTGGGTGAGCACCACTCCCCCGCCAAGATCGCGCCTGGCGGCATAGCCCTTGCGGTAGTCCTCCCAGGGATGCCAGCCCGGCAAATATTCGCCGGTGATGAATCGAGCGCTATGGAGTTTGCCGAGCTTGCCTGCATCGAGCAGGCGCTTAGCCGCTTTCAGGAGCGGATGGTGACGAAAATGATAACCCATGTATACGATAAGTTTTCGCCGCCGCGCTTCGCGAAGCAGCTCGGCAACACCGGATCGCGAGTGAGAGATGGGCTTTTCGATGAAAACATGGGCGCCGGCGCGAATCGCGACGCGAGCCGTTCGGACGTGCAAACTCGTCGGATTCGAGACAACCATGGCATCGGATCTTTCAGCTAGGGCGGTGGCGAGGTCATAGAACACCCGCGGCCGGTATTTTGCAAAAAACTCGCGCTGGGGCCCGTCCATGCGATGCTTGGATCGAACAACGGCAAGTTTCCGAAAGCCAAGCGCATGAAGGTTCCGGAAATGACGGCGCCCGATGGATCCCGTCCCGACAATGAGGATATTCATGACATCAAGCGAGGCCGAATTCCTCCAGCCGCTTTTGGACACGGTCCAGGTCCTCGGGATCATCAATGTCAATGGCCTTGCGGAGGTCAACGACAACGCCGCGGATATCCGGACCGTAGATCCTGCCCTCGCGGATGAACTTCGCCCGCGTCGCGTCCACGAGGCCGTTTTGCCAATAGACGTTCTGGGGGAGGAGCTGACGCGGCACGTCCGTGCCGAGCACGGCAAAATGTTCGGTGGGAATGAGCGGATCCATTCTGGCGCTCGCCGCATCCACTCGCCACATCTTGAAGGGGTTATGCGCGGGAATTGATACGGTGCGCGCTGAATCGCAGCCGGTATCGAGCATCAGCTGAATAACGCGGTCAATATCCTCACCGGTGCGAAGCGGCCCGGTGGGGCGCAGGTTCACGACAATCTCGGGCTTCCAGCCGCGTTCAGCCTCAAGCCAATCAAGAGCATGACGCAGGAATTCAATGTCCAGAGAATCATCCCGTGAAAACTCCTTCGGCCGCAGGAACGGCACGTCGGCCCCACAGGATCGCGCTACCTCGGCGATTTCGGCGTCATCCGTACTTACAAGAAACGCATCCAAGAGCTTCGACTGCTGGGCCGAACGGATTGAATAGGAAACCAGCGGCTTGCCGAGCACCGGCGCCAAGTTTTTCCGGGGAATGGATTTTGAACCGCCGCGCGCGGGAATAATGCCGAGGATATTCACCGATTTTCTGGGAGCGGACGTATTCATACTTCGTGGACGGGTTCCTGCCCCCTATCGTTCATCAGAAACGGATAGGCCGCAAGTTTCGCAAGCGCAATCCGGAAATGACGATAGTCATCAAGCTGACCCTGCCATACTTCAGGAACCCAGGTGACTTCGCGATCGCGCGGCAAGTGTTTTGCGAGCACCCGGAATGCCTCTCCAAACGGAACATCGCCTTCGCCAATCTGAAGCCCCTCCTTGTGCGAACCGCGACCGTCGGCAATGTGGAGGTGACCAGCGATGGGCGCGGTCTTTTCCAGGTATTCAAGGTAATCAAGGCCATGGTGCGTCGTGTAGAGCCAGGCATGCGAAAGATCCAAGCACATGCGGTATCCGAGGTGCCTACAGAACCTCACCATCTCATCGGCGTCCCCGAAGACATTACAGTGCCACAATCCGGAAAAAAACCAGCCGAATGGAGGAAGGTTTTCAGGCAAAATTTCAACGCCCGCGGTATCGAGCCGCCGAAACGCGTCCTCGGCGCGCTTAAGTAAAGCGGCATGATCCGCGTTCGGTTCAAGGGACATACCGCCCACATGAATCACGACTTTGGGCGTTCCCACGAAGCTTCCCGCGATTTCGCGGGTCTTGTTGATCGTACGCTGCATGACGCGAATGGAATCCTCCCACAGTGCCGGATCGGCAGCCGCGAGATCCACAACCTTCCTCCCGAAGTATTCCGGCGCGTGCACGACAAGCCCTTGCGGGTAGCGCGTGTCCGGATCGAGCCCAACATCCAGGTCCGCGTACGAGCAATGAAATTCAAAAAACTTCGGTCGGGGGCGAATCTGCGAAAGCCGGTCAAGCTCGAGGAATCGCGCCTTCAGCCCCCACGAGGATGAGAACGCGGGAAGCGTTGCCGGCGGCTTCTCCACGCGGCCGAGATCCGATTCGGTGAACATCTCATCGGCCGTGATGGCGCGAGAAGCCCTGCGGCCCACGAGTTCATACAAACGCTGGGGCGAAATGCCGTTCCCCGGACTCTTCGCCGTCACTCGATCGCGCGTAATCACCGCACCGGCCGGAATATCGGAGGCCGCAACCAAGCTCTTGCGGAGCGTCAGGCGATTACCGACTTCACCCCGCGAAATACGCCTCACCGGAACGCCGTAGGCGATCTCGTACTCGCGGATTCCTTTCACCAGCAGAGCGAACACGGCGGGCTCGAGCGAAGATGAGTGATCCGGACCAGCGAGCGTTCGGTCGAGTGTGATGTGGCGCTCGATGACCGAGGCGCCAAGGGCCACCGCAGCAATCGTGTTCGTGATGCCGAGCTCGTGCCCCGAATAGCCAACGGGAACGCCATAGCGATGCCGCAGTTTCGGAATCATCGCAAGATTCAGCGTATCAACCGACGCCGGATACGTTGACTGGCAATGAAGGAGCGCGAAGGAGGCGCGGCGGTGATCGAGGAACGCCGCGGTTTCATCAACTTCATCCAGTGTGGACATTCCGGTCGAGAGCAGGAGCGGCGTTCGCTCCTCGAGGAGGCGCTCGATCAGGGGGAAATGAATAAGGTCGGCTGACGCGACTTTGTACAGGGGCGGCTGGAATTCGGAGACAAAATCAACCGTCGGTTCATCGAAGGCCGAGGCGAAGGCGAGTATGCCGAGCGCGCGGGCATAGCGGAAAAGCTCGCGGTACGCATCCCGCGAAAGTTCAAATTCCTTCAAGAGTGGAATCAAATATTGGAATGACTGCTCCTCGCGCTCGGGGTGCTCGAGGACGTCGGCCCGATAGGTCGCGGGAAGATGCCGAATCTGAAATTTCACCGCGTCAGCCCCGGCCGCATGCGCCGCGTCAATCAACTGCTTGGCCCGCTCCACGCTCCCGTTATGGTTCACGCCGATTTCGGCGATAACGAACACAGGCTCCCCCGGGCCGATTCGCCGTGCTCCGGCATGAATCAGGGCGGGATGGGGCGAGACAACATGACGCCAGCGCATGGCGGCGCGATTCCTGATGCGACGCAAAATTAGCCGGCGCGTATCCGGTTTGAGCAGTGATCGGAGTCGCCGTTCAAATGCTGTCATGTAGCCCAAGAATCCTATCCTTACTACCTTCCCGGAGAATTCCGGGTTTTCTGATCACCGAGGGCGCGATGCCCGGAACTCGCATACGCATGGACAAGGCGGGCCAGCCGTTCGCAGGCTTTCCCGTCACATTGCCAGCACTGTTCCCGAACAATACACTCGCGCCCGAGCGCATCGGCCTCGGGATGTTCCAGATACCGGTTGAGTGCCGCGAAGAATTCCCGCTCGCTCCTGACCAGTTGCGCGCCGCCTGCCGCAAGAATATTCGCGATATGCTCCGCTCCGTACTCGTAAATCCGCCCTTCGTCCGGAAGATCGCGCGGATACAGGTCAATGAGCATGACCGGCTTGTTGAAAAGTGCCGCATCAATGACCGCCGTCGACGGGCCGGCAACTGCGACGTCACACCAGACAAGAGCATTCACCAGCCGTTCATCATCCGCGGGCGTGAGCTCCCGATCATCCACGCGTCCTGATTGAAACTCGCGGCCGGGCGTATCATAGACCACTGTGCGAGGTTTGACGAAATCCCCAAGATCCACCGATGCCGCAGGTGGAAAACGAACCAGCGTGGTGATGCCGTCGGTTTTGCCTAAAAGGCCGATGACGTAGGGATCCACGATATTCCTCTCCAAGCGATAGTCGCAAATCGGAAAATAGAGGATCAGTTTGGTACCGAGACGCGCGCCGATGCTCTCGAAAAACTCCGCCCGGCCGAGCGTTGGTCCCCGGAGGTAACGATCGTAATGCGGGATCCCGACCACACTCACCTCCTCCGGCGTAATGCCGTGGTAACGCACGGCCTCGGCTTTTATGATTTCGTTGTGGACAACAATATGCGGAGGTACAAACCGCAATGCCCGCGTGGTGAGGTTGTCCCACGACCTCACCATGCCGAGAATCGGGTAACCCCGGCGCCGGGCATCCTGCATAAGCCCGACGTCGTGTTCGTTCTGAATGTCGGTTGAAAACACCAATGCCGGCCGGTAGCGGTCCAGGATCGAGTAGAAACGCCCAGCCGGCGCAAGAAAGAAATCGAGCCACCGGAACCATCGAACCGCACGATGCGATTTTCCGGCGAGCCCCAGCGGGGCATAGAAGAGCCAGTAGATGAAGGCGTGTTTCCGTTTCCCGGTGAGTGTGCGCCTGCGCCCAATGGCCGCGCGCCGGGTATCCGGCAAAGCTTCGGCAACTCGCTTTGCGATTTTCACCCAGCGGGAACGCGCCCCCGGCCCGGTATCAATGCCCTCGAAGCGGATGCCGGAACGGCGATAGGTTTCTTCGAAGAACGAACGCTTGTAACTCGGCACGAGAACCACGACCTCGTTTCCCATTGCCGTCAAATCCGAAAGAAACTCGGTGGAGATGATATTCCGAGAAATGAGCGGATGGAAACTGGTGATAAAAATGGTTTTCATATTTATGCCAGAAAGCTCAAAAGCGTCTCGGCCAGACGCTGGCTGGACTGTCCGTCAAGCTTGAGGCATTGCTCCTCCCGAATTTTTGCGCGGCCGGCCTGATCCAGTGCCGGCTCTTTAATATACTTTGCCAGCCATTCTTTTAGTTCGCCCACGCTTTTTGCCAATCTCACTCCCCTGTTTTTTAATACCGGCTGGAAATGGTCATAGTCATAATAGCGGCGGATGCTTTGATAGTAAGGAGTAGTTTTGGCGCCGTCAAAACCTATTAAAATCACCGGCTTATCAAAAACCGCGGCGTCAATGATTATGGTTGAGGGGCCGGCAATAACCAGATCACAAAAAGCCAGAGTATCGCGGAGATGATCATCATCCTCGCGGGTAAGTTCATTCAGCCGGAAAAGATTCGGATCTCGCGCGAGCTGTCGGCCAGGGCGGTCAAAAAAAACATTGGCCGGAGTTGAAAAATCTTTAAGATTCACGCTATCTGCCGGAGGTAATCGCACCAGAAGCTGGTGACTGGCGGGTAAAGAGGGGGCGATTATTTTTATAATTTCCTGATCAACCTGGTTTTCGGCAAGGTAGCGGTCTCCGGTAGGCGCGTAAAGCACGAATGGCTTGGCCGGATCAAGGCCGGCTTGCCGCGAAAACTCCTCCCGGGAATGAGCCGGCCCGGTGTAGCGGTCATAGTGCGGAATGCCGACTACGCGAATCCTTGATTCCGGAATGCCATGAAGTTCTACTGCTTCGCGCTTAATGATTTCGTTGTTGACAATAAGGATATCGGGTATCGCCCGAATCAAACCCTTGGCAGTGAGATTGTCCCACGACCTGACCATACCGGCAACCGTAATACCCCGATCCTTAGCTTCGCGAATGAACCGAATATCATTTTCGTTCTGAACATCCGTCGAGAAAATCAGCCTTGGCTGGTAGCGGTCAAGCAATGAACCGAAACGTTCGCGGGGAGTAAGCCAGTTATCCAGCCGCCGGATAATGCTTCTTGCCCGCGGCCGGTTGCCGATGAACTTAACCAGCCAACTGCCCATCCCCCGCATCTCGGTCCGGCGCTTGATGGCAAGCGATTTTGTGTTTAACGAAGCAAGAGCCAAATAGCGTAAAAAAGCATCGCGCCGGTTAAGCATGCGCGGTACTCCTTCAATGATCACCCCCGGTCGGCCAAACTCCTGCTCAAAAAATTGGCGCTTGCGTTCGGGAACAAGCAATACCGCCCGAACATTACCCTGATTAAGAAGCTCGCCGAGAAGCGGAGCGGCCAGAATATTCCGCGAAATCAGGACGTGGAAGCTGGTAATGAATATGGTTTTCATTCTAAACTGGTCAAAAACCCCAATATATAATACGATTCCCCTGATCCAGCTGTTTCAATTTTAAAACAGCTCAAATATGAAAATGATAATTACCGGCGCATACGGACTTCTTGGTCAGGAACTAACCCGCTACTTTAAAGACATAGCCGGCTGGGCGGTAATACCGCTCACCCATCAAGACCTTGATGTTACAAAAGCGGAGATTGCGGCTCCGCTGCTTAAACGTATCAGACCCGACGTACTTATCAACTGCGCGGCCATCGTACCGGTCGAGCGATGCCAAGCCGATCCCGAGCGCGCCTTTGCCGTGAATCGCGACGGCGCTCTGGTCCTGGCCGAGGCCGCCGCAACACTCCCCATACCGCCGACCTTTGTTCAAATCAGCTCCTCTGTGGTCTTCGGCGGCTGGGAGGAGGGCGAATATAAAATCAACGGCTACGCGGAGGAGGACCTACGCCGTCCCAACAACGTCTATGAGCAATCGAAAAAAGAGGCCGAGGATCTGATCAAGGCGGTTGCGGCGCAAAGCCGCGAACTCCTTGGCCGGTGGTATATCGTACGCGCAAGTGTGCTCTACGGCGAAGCTCGGCCGACGATCATTGATGAATTCACGGAGAAAATCCGCGCCGGAGGAGAGATCGTGGCTGTGCATGATCGCTGGAGTTCTCCGACTTGGACAAAAGATTTCGCTGCCGGGCTCTTCGAGCTTATAACATCATCGTCGCCGAGCGGGACCTACCATATCGCAAACGAAGTTAAGCCCGGAGAAGCGACGGCGATTGACGTCGTCGAAGAAATTAGCTCGCATTTTGGCATCAAGCCGGATGCCTCTCGTTTGAAACTCGTCTCGCGCAAGGACTTTTTCAAAATTCCCCGCGCGCCATCAAATGTACTCCTAAATACCCAGCTGCCCAAACTGCGATATTGGCGGGAGGCGATGAGAGAATACCTCCGTCAGCGCTACCCGACGGCCTAGCTATTCGCGCCGATCCGGAACATTCGGGATCGGTGTGCCGCGGAGCACATGCTCGAGGATGGCGAGCTGTCGTTCGCCGTAGCGCTCCCAAGTAAAGGTATTGCGCACAAAGTCAGCCGCCTGCCGGCTGATTTTGATATAAAGGCCTGGGTTCTCAACGAGCTCCTTTATGGCGCGGGTAATAGCTTCCGGTTTCATGGGGTCAACAAGAAGGCCGGTCTCCAGGTCGGTAATAATCTCGTGAATCCCTGCTCCGCGGGAAACAACCGGAGGCAAACCGCAGGCCATGGCCTCGGTTGGGGCCAGGCCGTTTGACTGCATGGTGTGCGGGTAGAGAAAAATGTCGGCTTCATGGTAGCGCCGGATCAGTTCCTCTTCGCTAATTTTTCCGAGAAAAACAACGCTCTTTTTAACATTCATCCCGTCAACGAGTTTGTAGAGCCGGCTGGCATACTCCGGATCTCCGGCCGGATCGCCAATGATGCGAAGCGTAGGAACATAGCCATGATCGGCGAGCAACTTTGTGGCGCGTATGGCATCCTCAAAACGGCGGTGCGGAAAAAAGATGCCGCTTGTCAGAAGCTGGACGCGTTTTGAAGGGGCCTGCCGAGGTTTATAGATAAATTGACTCAAGATCGGCCCGTTGCGATTCACAAAGGCGTGCCGGCCGAAGTAATCTCGCGTTGCGCGCTGGTTGAATTTATCCACGACCACAATTGCCTCCTGGCTAGAAATGTAACGCCAGTTCTCGTACCAATCGCGGAGGAGGTAGATAAGCATCTTCCACCAGGGTTGGGCGTAGTGAGCTGGATCAACTGCCGCAAGCTTGTCTACGAGATGGCGCATTGAATGCGTGTCATTCGTGTTCCAGACCGAAGGCACATCCCTCATATATTTTCGGTAAAAGTAGGCGGTGCGATGCGCGACGCGTTCATGCGGATTTAAGATATCGGCATCCGGCGCCATGAGATTCGCGAGGGCTTTTGCGGTTTCCGTCTCGTGCCACGTGGTCAAAAGCGTTGCCAAATACCGGAGGATTGGAATTTTACGCAGGGTCTCAAATTCCGGATCAGCCGCAAACTTCTGATCGAGCGCCACAACCTCAAATCCTTCAAGAAGGTCGGGGAAGCAGTTCTCCTTGGAATAAAAAAAGGCGTAGATTTTGACCTTATGCCCCCGCCGCCGGTACTGATTGGCGATATAGAGGAAGAGCCGCTGCGATCCGCCCTTCAAATCCAGACGGCGGATAATCATGGCGATTTTCATAATTTATCTGCGAGCCAAAGCGAACAGCTATAAATTATAGAACCCCGCACTCATTTTGCCACGAAATAGGAGAAAATGCTGGCCGGATAAAAATACGAAAAAGTGTCGCAACCCGCGTGCGGCGAATAGCCGCATCCCTTCATGGGTGAAGCGGGTTGCCAGAATCTTCCTCGCAAGATGAGTGCGGGGTCATATGGCGTAAAGCCGATTGATATTCTCGCATACATAACTCACGCCGGCCTCGGTGACCAGCGGATGACATCCGACAGAAAGGCTTCTCCGGTGCAAAAATTCGGCCATTGGATATAACTGCGGCTTACCCCATCGGCTAAAAGCGCGCTGACGCAATAGATTTCCAGCCATAAAAGGTCTTGTCTCTATGCCGGCCTTCTCCAATCTTAGAGCTATCTTTTCGATGCTCGGCAAACGAGGCGGCATTTTCAAAAAAGTGATGAGCAGAGTGTAGTAAGTGTTTTTGGTGCCAGCCGGCTCATCAGGCAAGGAAATCAGGCGTTGAGAGATAAGATTTAAAAAGCCTTTTTTGTACCAACCAGCAATCTGCCTGCGCTTGGCATTCATCTTTTCAAGTTTCGATAATTGAACTAAACCGAGGCTGGCCGCAATATCAGTCATGCGAACATTGTATCCAAGGCGATCAAAGGCGTAACGGATGTCGTATGAGGGTCCGGAAGCCAAACGAACATAGCGCGGGCTTTTCGGATCAATGCGCCGACCAAATTCGCGAAGCGATCGGCAAATTTCATCAAGTTTCGGGTCATCAGTTGTGATCATACCGCCCTCGCCAGTGGTCATGTTATGGGCAACATAAAACGAGGTGGTGGAAACATCGCCGAAAGAGCCGACCATCTTCCCCTGAACCTTGGCGCCATGCGATTCACAACAATCCTCCAAAATCCTAATGCCTTTTTCACGGCAAAACTTTTGGATTTTTGGAGCATCCAGGCAGGGCACGCCCAGGGAATGAACCAGTACCAAGCCCCGCACTTTAGGACCTCGATGTTTCCTAAAAGCAGCCAAAACGCTTTTGGCGGTCATATTGCCGCGATAATCCACATCAGCAAAAAGAGGCCTTAATCCGGCCTGTAAAACTGGCATGACCGCCGTGGCAAAGGTAAGAGCCGGGGCAATGACCGTATCCCCAACTTTCCAGCCGTAACGTTCTTTCATGGCCTGAATAGCCACGAGATTGGCTGAAGATCCTGAATTTACGCCAATGCTAAAACGACAACCAATGTACCTCACCCAAGCCCGCTCAAAAGCCTTAACATACTTTCCCTGCGACAGTCTTTTTTCGCGAAGTGCCCTCAAGACTGCTTGTATCTCTCGTTTATCGTAAATTGGTGCGCCAATCGAGACTTTCATATTTCTACTCTAGGATGAGCCAGATACCACTCATAAGTCTGCCTTAGTCCACCCTCAAGCGGGACTTCTGGCTTCCAGCCGACAAGAGTTTGTATCTTAGTAATGTCGGCCTTCCGCCGCTTCACGCTTCCTTCGGGTGAATTTTTAATGTCAAGCTCCTGCGGCCGCCAGACGGCAATGGCAAAAAGTTTCTCGGCCAGATCAACCATGGTGATCTCCTCGACATCGCCGATGTGAACGGTTTCGATCGGCTGGCCGTCAGTCGCAGACGAATCCATTAACAACTGCATTGCCAGCACAGCATCCCCGATGTAGCAAAAGGTTCTAGTGTCATCTGCACCGCAGATAGGGAAAGGGTCGATGCGCTTTGAAATGCGAAACGAAAACTCGGGGATCACGTGGTCATAGCCGGCGCGTGGGCCGTAGAAGTTATGCGGCCGGACAATCAGGGCGCGGAAATTATGCTTGGCCGCGTAATGAACCACGAATAGCTCGCCCACCAGCTTTGATGCGGCATAGGACCAGCGCGCGTTATAAGGATCCTCGATAACGAGCGGCACGTTTTCCGGCGTCGGAATCGGGAGCTTACCAAAGGCCGCAAGCGCTCCGGCATAGGCCTCGTTAGAGGATGTGAAGCAAAACTTACCCTGGCGGTTCTCACGCTTGAACCACTCCAGCATATAGATAAGCGACAAAGTGTTTATGCGCAGCACCTCCTGCGGCATCTCGTAAAAGAGCTTGGTGCCGTTGATGGCCGCGAGGTGATAGACGTGATCGTACCCACGGCCAAGCTGGGAGTAAACCGCAGGATCGGTAAGATCAAAGTTGAGAAATCTTACCTGCGGCTCTTTGACCAACGCCGAAAACTCTTCATCCATCCTGCTACGTTGGAGGCTATCAACAAATACAAGCTCAACTTTAGGATCATGAAGAAGATGGCGCGCCAGATGATAGCCAATGAACCCGGCCGCGCCGGTGATTAAAATCTTCATTTTCGTGGCCAAAGATTCCAAATATCAACAAAGTGTTTCTGCGGAAACCTTCGCGGATCAATTTTGCGATATTCCCTGTGCGGCGCGGCCAGAATGACGATGTCCGATTCTCGGAGCACGGTTTCAAGCGGCGCGAACGAGGGATCCTTAATATGGACATCATGGCAGAGCACGGCCTTGGCTTCGGCCTCGGCGATTTTTTTCAATTTGTAGGATAGAGAATCACGGGGATCATCGGAATCAGCCTTAAAAGCCATGCCTAAGATGCCTATGGTCTTGGCCTTAAGATCATACCCGCCGAGCGCTCCATGCAGGAGTGTTTCCAGAGTATTTGCGCTGGCCAAACGGGCCATTGGCTTGGGCAGCTTAACTGGTATTGACGGCCCAGGCGGTGAGGAACGCTTCAACTTTTTGATTACGAAGTTTGGCAAGCCCTCGTTTACAAGCATGGCTGCGTGCCCAAGGAAAAAGTTATTGGAGTGGAATGCCGAAAGCTGCATGGTGTCTTTTAAGAGACAAGGTCCGGCGGCAAACCCAGGAGGAGGCAGATCTTTATTGCGGGGGTAACCCTCCATCATCGCCTCATAGATCTTATGGTAATTGAGATGATGATCTGCGGCGATCATGTAGAACTGGTTGGCCACGGCGAATTTAATGTAGCGCCAGGCATTGGAAAAAAGCTTGGCCAGTTCCGCTTCCATGGGTTTGGCAATAATGATCTCACTTGTCGTCACTTTCTTAAATAGCGCGGCCACTCGGGCTAAAGCCTTGGGGTCAAAAGCGGATACAATCTGCGGCAGCTTCCTAATCTCCTCGAGGGCCCGACCCTGAGCAATGCGCTCCGGGCAAAAGGCGACCTGGACGCGTTTTTTATTCTCCTGAAAGTATTTTTGAATCCGCTCCGCTGTGCCGGGATAGACCGTGCTCCGCAAAATTAAAATTTGCCCGTTCCGAAAATATGGGAAATAACTCTCGATGGTGCGGGCAATGCCGTGGATATCCGGGTTTAGATACTCATCCACCGGCGTGCCTACCACCAAAAGCACAAAATCGCTCTTGGCAATGACCGACGGCGACTCAGAGGTGGCGAGCGTCCCTTTCCGGAGGGCACGCCGGAGTTCGGCCTCGCCATTTTTCTCTTTGAAGGGGAAAACGCCTGAACGGATCTTAGTAAGAGCCTCCCGGTTCCGATCAAAAAGGACAGTCCGTACTCTTTGGTTGGCAAAAGCCACGCCTAGCGGCAGTCCGACATGCCCGGCCCCGCCAATGATGCATATGTCATGAATCATAGATGTTTATATATGAAGTTATACCACATAAGACCGTCATAAGTTTATGCTAGAATTGCCGCACCGTCACTTTGAAAGAAGATCGCGATATATCGATAGGTAGCGATCGATTACCATCGACCAGGACATACGTTTGGCAAAATCAAGCGAGCCTTTCCTGAATTCCTTAAGCATGCCGACATTCTCAAGGATCCGAATTGCGGCCTGGGCCGCCCGCGGAGAATCCCGCGGCGGAACAAGCAGACCGTTTTTTCCGCTTTCCACTGCATCCTCGACGCTGGAATTAGTCGTGCCTACGACCGGAAGACCCGCAGCCGCGGCTTCAAGAAATGCAAATCCAAATCCCTCAATGTCTTTATTATCATCCACGGGAAGAAGTATAAAAAGCTCGGCATTACGGTAGAGCGAGCGCAAAAACGGCCAGCGAACGCCCTTAAAATAAAATACCGAGCCGGTGATTTTAAGAGGGTCGGTTAGCTGGAGCTTAGGCCCAATGCCGCAGACAACATAATTGAGATTGGGAAAATGCTTTTTGACCTCGGCGAATGCCGGAAACGAATACTCAAAACCTTTGCGGCGCTTCCAGCTGCCCACGGAAAGGATATAGGGCTTTAGTTTGGCAATGTTCTCTTGCTCCTCTCGGCTTAAACCGGCGTCCGGATCCCCGCCAAATTCATCAGCGTCAACGGCATGATTGATTACCTCGATCTCCAAATCCGGCAGCACCAGCAAAATTTCGTCGCGGGTGTTTTTTGAAATAGCAACCAACCGTGTGGCCCGGCGGTAGGCCCAGGCCAAAAGCGGCCTGCGCCAGTCGTAAAGCGGCTTGATCGCTCCGGTGCCGATGGCGGTGATGAGCAATGGCTTGCCGGTGCCAACGGCAGCAATGGCCGCAAGCGCGCCGTACGGCCAACCGTCAAGCGCATGGATTATATCGGAGTCCTGGAATATGCGCCTGATCTTTAGCAGATTGCGAAGGAGTCTCAAACGCCGGGGCGAGATCAACGGCTGCTCCCAAGAATGGCTGGAGGCCTCGGAAGTTAGGACAACGGACTTGATGCCGGAATCGGTTGAGCGAAGATGACCGATAAAATTCAGACCAAAGCGCCCGGCGCCGCTCCCGGGCTTGAGATCATGGTTGAGAAAACAAATCCGCATGTCTTGCCTTACTTATTGAGTAGAATTCATCTGTTAACTGTAAGAAATGCGAGCGTTTTACATCAAGGCTGGATCGATCCTAACCAACGCCGGGGCCGAACCACTTCCCGCAGGATTTGCTGACCCACCTTAAGGTCATCGCGGTCAAAGGAAAAAATATGCCGGAGCTTTAATCGAAGTTCGGGGTAGTGCCGACTTAAATAAAGGGTAAGAAGCGCCACCCGGCTAGCATAGACCACCAGGAATGAGACCACCACGGCAAAAAGCCCAACAATCGGGAGAAAAAGCGCCAAAACCCCAAGGGTAAGCAACTCTTCACCCATGCGCCGCAAGGCAAGAATTTTCTGCTCACGGAGAACAATAAGAAAAATCTTTTGGAATTTGTAGACGACAAAAAACGGCATAGCAATAAGCATAAGTCGGAATAGGGGCATGGCCGTAAGGTACTTGGGGAAGAACAGTTCAATGGCGAACGGCACTGCAAAAAAAGCTCCCACCGCCAACGCTATACCAAAAAAGAACCCGTACTTCATCATTCGCCGATAGATGTGCTGGAGGCGCTGGCGATCTTTAACCTCCCACGGCAGGAGGGTGCCGAGGATGGCGGTAGGAGCCATGCTCTGAACAAAAGAGATAAGGTTTATAACCAAAGCGTAGAAAGCCACGGCTTCGGTGTTCAAAAAAAGGCGCACGATCCAAACGTCAGTCCCCTTGAGGCTGCGCGTAATCCCGAAACGCAAAGATAGCCATAGCCCGTAACCGCGGATGAGCCCCCAAAGCGGCTTTCCGGGTTCGGCTGGGATCGCCCAGAAGCGGCGCCGGTACTCTCGGAAAAAAAAGAAACTCGTGTAGCCGAGGACTGTGAGCGCGGCAATCACGCTTGCGACCAGGACCTCGCCAAGCCCGAGCGCCCCCCAAACCCAAAAGGCCGCAAGGGCTAAAAGTCTCACTACCTCCTGGATGGCTCCGGCGCCGAAAGCGGCGAAGGAGCGTGTGGCGCTGAAGAAGAGCGATTCAGCCGCGCGGAGCGGCCCGAGGAGGGCGAGCGCGCTGGCAATGCGAATGAAACCCGCCATATCCCGATCGTAGTAGCGAGCCACCAGGTCTGCACCAAGGAACAAAATTCCGGCCGCAAGAAACGCCAGTAGGGCTTTTGATGCAAAAAACTGCAGGAACAGGCGCTTGGCCCAGCCCGGTTTCCCCTCGGCCAGAGCCCGCGCGATTTCGTTCGAAATAATATCGTCGAAAAAACCGGAGGCAAAAGAGCCGGCAATGGCCACCGCGGCGAGGATTAACTGGTAGAGCCCGAACTGGTACACCGAGAGCGCCGCAAGCACAAAGAAGGAGCTCGCGGCCGAGAGTCCCCGCATGATGATGTTCCAAAACTGGCCCCGCGATGCCATCCAGATGAAAAGTTCGGAGAAGGAGTGTTTGGACGGTTCAGCCATGACAATGAGTAATACTCAACCTACTCGGCTGCGGTGTCATTATAAAATCCGAAGCACGAAATCCGAAATCCTAAACTGACCTGCCCGAGGCGGGTCATGCTGAGGGCGAAGCCCGAAGGAACTCCAACGAGATCCTTCGCTTCGCTCAGGATGACGCTCCGCGTCATTTGTTTCGAATTTCGAGTTTAGGATTTAGAAATTTATAGTTCATAGATCTCCACGATCGGCCCAAAACGATCGATGAAAAACAGATGCTCGGGTCTAACCGTATCCACCTCTCCGCGAATGTCTAGGGCATACTCGAATGTCTTTGCGCCAAATTGGTCGAAACGCGCGACGCGCCGGCCCTGCGACGCAAGGGAGCGGGCCTGCGGGTCAAGATCGCGTTGATCCGGGTAAAGATACTCAACTGCGAGATAACGATAGCCCATAGCTCGAAATGCAGCCGGATCCAAAAGTGACCGGAGCGGAATGTCGGAAGTGAGGAAATGAAGATTTAGTATGGCGTACGCCGGAGATGGGGCCTTGCCCAAAGCTAATATTGCGCGATCAGAAGCACGCAGAGCCGAGGAATCAATCTCATCCAACTGGCGAACTCCTTCTGGGGTGTTGTTAAGACGGAGGGTGGGAAGATAAGTGAGAATCTTGCTACCCGGAGAGATCTCGCGCTCAATCCAGTTCTTGGCAAGAATTCGGGTGTCATCGCGGCTCAAGAGATAATCATAACGGAGCACAACAGCCAGAGGCCAAGCAAAGAAAATTAAAAAGCAAAATCCAAAGATCAAAAATATACTCACCAAGGCGGGACGAAAACGATTCTGGCACCAGAGAATAAGACGATCCAACCCGTAGCCGGCAAAAGCCGCAAGTCCGGGCAGGATAAAAATCATTCCCCGGGGTATGCGGACGAAAAAGAGATAAAGAAGCGTAAGGTAGACCGCAACAAAGGCGGTAGTGATTACTACCCAACGCCAGTCCCGACGCAAAAACAAGATACCTCCGACTAAAGCGGTAATGAAAATAGGCCACTCATAGCGCAGGAGCAACTTAAAGTACTCCCAAAGAAAGGCTAGCCAGCCGGAAAAACTTTTTGCTGCCAATGCTCTCCATTTGCCGCCAAGGAAAAATCCGGTTCCGGCTGGACCGACTTCGCCTTGGGTAAAGCCGTAGGGGTAAAGGGCGATCAGGATCGCGGCCAGGAACGCGAAGACCGCGAGCGAAATAATCAATCGTCGGCCAAAAAGACGTCGGATAAAAGACGCGCTGCCGTCGCGCAAAATATGAGCCAATGTCAACGGCACCATGGCCACGGCCGAAGCCGAATTTGTCCCAACGCCCAAGCCAGCCGCTATTCCAGCCCCCAAATAATACCTCAGCGCCCCAGTACGGTAGATACCAAGCACGGCAAGCCAGGCAAGATATATAAGGAACGTCGCAATCAACCAGTGACGGGTGACATGAGAAAGCTGAACGTGAAAGAAAGAAAGGCTAAGAAACACCGCCGCTAGGAGGCCGGCGCGTTCGCTCTGGAAAAGCTTGCGGCTGAAAAGATAGATGACATAGATATTCGCCACGCCGATCAGAGCCACCAGGATCCGCGCGGCAAGGAAGATAAAACCAGAATCAATCGCCAGCCGGTTTTTGTATTCGGCCAAGTCAGCGGCGTCGGAGATAAGATAATGTACGCCAATCACCGGTGTTAGCGTCACCAGATAGAAATACGAGGGCAGGGGCGAATAATAAAGGACTTTACGGAATTCTTCTTCATGCCAGGCCGGAACAAGGGTTCTAAGCTCAAGCATCTTCAGTGCCCCGTAGATATTGGCCCGCTCGTCATTTACAAAAAACTGGGGCAAAGCATAACCAATCCCCCAAAGCCGCAAGATTATGGCAACAAACAGAATCAAGAAGATGGGTCTTCGTAGTACACTCATACTCAAAGTGAAATTCGAAATCCGAATTTCGAAATTCGAAACAAATTCAAAATTCGAAATTCCAAACGTGTTTTGAATTTTGGATTTTGGTCATTGGGATTTGTTTGGGATTTGGTGCTTGGTGCTTGGAATTTTGGAAGCCCGGAAATAGCTTATTAAAGCTTGAACCGCAACGTTGGCATTGCAGCTATAATTTCGAGAATCTGATCCTCCACGGTTCAATCAACCCTTCATAGATGATATGGGTTGATATTTTGGACTGACCCAATTTCCTATCGGTAAAGACAATGGGGATTTCCTTTATGCGCGCGCCTCGCCGATAAAACATTTGCCGGAGGGTGAACCACCAGGCATAGCCGTTGGCGGCCACTTTCTCAAACGGCACTTTTCTCAAAAAATCAGCTCTCATGCAGGAAAACCCGGCAGTGCAGTCGCGGATCGGAGAACCAGTGATCAGCCGAACATAAAGATTGCCGCCCCATGAAAGGAGCCTGCGCCAAAGCTCCCAGTCGCGGATGCCGCCGCCAGTAATATAGCGCGAACCGACTACCAAATCATTATTCCCACACTCTCCAACCAGTTGGGGAACGTATTTGGGGCTGTGAGAAAAATCAGCATCTATGGTGACGATGGCATCAGCCGAGCCTTCGTCGAGCACCTTACGGAACGCGGCTCGATAGGCCGAGCCCAAACCGAGCTTGCCCGGCCGGGCGAGGATTGACACCCGCCCCTCCCTGGACATGTAATTCCTAACCAAATCCGCGGTGCCATCCGGAGAGTTATCATCCACGACAAGAATCCGAGTATCCGCCGGCATGAGGCTGAGGAGCTCGGTGATGAGCGTGATGATATTCTCGGCTTCGTTGTAGGTGGGAATGATAATCCGGACCTTCATAAATCCGAAGTCCAAAGGTCAAACCAAATCTAAAGCCCCAAGCTCAAATGTTTTGGATTTTGAATTTTGAGCTTTATTTGACATTAGGATTTTGGCATTTGGATTTCAATGCTGGAAAAGCTCCAAAAACTTCGGGAGCACAGCTTTAATGTCGTACTGCTTCACCCACTCCTGCCCGACAGCGCTGATGCGAGCGCGTTCGCGCTCCGACAGAAAAAGGAGCTCGCTTAGCTTGGCAGTAAGCCCTCCCACATCTCCACCTGCAACAACGGAGGGCTCTAGCTCCGGCGGCGTGATCTCCCGAACTCCGCCGACGTCGCTGGCCACATACGGCACACCGCTGGCCTGTGCTTCAAGTAAAACATGCGGAAAACCTTCTTCCTCGGAAGGCATCAAAAATATATCGGCGGCGTGGAAATAAACTGGAATACCACGATGCGGCACTTCGCCCACCAACCGCACATACGGCTCCAACTTTAAACTTTTAACTTTAAATCTTAAACTTTCTTCTTCCGGTCCCGAGCCAACAATCACAAAGATAACATTTCTATTGCGCTTTGTAACCTCGGCCATGATCTCCGGCAGGAGGTGAACGCCTTTGCGTCGCGATAAACGATGGACAAAAAGCACCATTTCGGCATCAACCGGAACTCCCAGCCGCTCTCGGAAGTGCTTTCGATCACGGCCATCTTCGAAACGAGAAAGATCAATCCAATTCGACATTACGCGGATATGGCTGGAATCGAGAGTGTAACGGCGGGCATATTCTTCGGCCAGGCCAGCCGTACCGGTTACCAGAATGGTATGGCGGAGTATGAACCGAAACACTGCCTCTTCAAAGAAAGATCGCCGGTAGAGCCAGGGCATGCCGCAGTTCCAATAATAGGCCGTACCGCCCAAAAGCCGCGTCACCAGCCAGGAGACAAAAGCTCCGTAAAAGGAGTAGTGGGTGTAGAAAAATCTCCGCCCCGACAGGCGTTCGCCAATGAGAACGAAAAGAAGCTCAAGAAACCGTAACGGCGGGAAAGCAAATCTTTGTCTGTAGCCAGACACCGAAAGCGTCAAGGTGCTTCGGCTGGATCGCTCCAAGATCAGCCGGATATCCAAAGACCTGGAGGCAAGATTTATCATTTCGTAAAGATGGAAAAAATGGCTGCTCGTAGCAGGGTCAAAGCGCGGCAGAATGTAGCAGATCCTTGGTTTCTGGCCAGCCATTACTATTCAGTAATACTCAAAGCCGGGGCTTGTCGTTAGCCGCAGCAATCCCTTTCTTGGCGATCATGAAGAAATTATCGCGGATGTTTATGGGCAGAGCGACACGATTAAGAAAATTACTCTCGCTCCACTTGGCCAGCCGCTCCCATAATCTTAACTTCTGCCATCTAGAAAGCATAGAAAAGACATAAGCCGGTTTAAATCGCTTGCCTAGCTTGCTTTTACGCTCAATTTTAAACCCACGACTGTCCAAAAGACGACCGAGGTTGGAGGGACTGAAATAAGAAAGATGTTCGGGGGGGCAGAAAGCATGCCACCGCGATTTAAAGATTCTTGCCCAAAGGCTTGAGGTATCCGGCGTGTTGATGACCAGAAGCCCTCCGGGACGGAGAATTCGGCGACACTGATCAACCAATGCGGCCGGGTCGGATAGATGCTCGATAACATCGAGGAGGACTACAGCATCGAAAGAATTCGATGGGTAGCCGGCACTTTGGAGGGTGCCCTGGGTCACCGGCAAGCCGGAGCGCTGAGCTAGGCGGCTGGCGTAGCCGGAAATTTCGAGTCCGGCCACCACCCAGCCGCGCCCGCGGGCCAGCTTAAGGAAAAAGCCTGTCGCCGCTCCGACATCAAGAAGCTGCCCTCTTGCCGGCAATAAACGCTCCATGGCCTTGAGTACGGCTTCAAAGAACGCCTGCATGGCCACCTTATCCTCATCGTAGTTGACATAGCCAAAACCGTGCCTGGCCCCGCGGAAATAATCCTCGCTGTAGATGCTGGCGGTGTCCGGCGGCGGAGGGTAAACAAACTGGAAACCGCATCTTGCGCAACGGTAGATGGCAAAATCCTTTTTGGCAAAATCGAAGTCGGTCTTTGGGTTAGCACAGACCAGACACGATGGTCCGTCCGCTGGTTGGCGCTTTAAAATCATGCCCCCGCTAGAAGTTAATCTACGCCTAATACTACGAAATCACTTACTTCCGCGACCTTGGTCAGAGACAGCAGTGTGGCCAATGGAGCAGTCGGCTCGGCAAAACGGTCCCAAACAATATAGTCAATACGGAAGCGTTTGAGCGCAGGCTCAAACCCCATGGCCCGGAGTTCTTTTTCGCGCTCTCTCACTCGCACGGGCAATGATACCGGGAAAGGTTCGACGGCCTTAGGCTTGAGTCCAAGAAGACGGCGCAACTTGTTTCCCTGTTTGGCATGGCCGGCAACATCAATATCATACACTCCGGCCAAAGCCCGTTGATTTCGCCTAATCAAATCCTCGTCAATTTTAGTGAAAAAATGATTCACAATGAAGCGGTCAATCAGCTCCTCATCGGACACAAAATAGAGCCGCGCGCCGTTTGAAAAATAGACATTGGCTGAGGTGTAAATCGGTATGGCGCCCGAAAGTGACGCCGGTATAAACATTACGACATCATCCTTGGTTGTCGAGTGGTCAATCCAGTTAAAAAGAGGCATAGCCCGCTCAAAAGATGTCACCGGCCGCGCCATGGTGACAAACCTTGAGGTAAAGGCATAGAGATTGGGTAGGACAATGGCGGCCGTAACGGCAAGAACGCCGAGCTTAACAAGGTGCCGCGGGATGAACGGACGCTCCACGATTCGTCGCAGTAGGTAGGCCGAGGTGAACGTAAACCAAAAGATCGAAAGCAGGTAATAATGGCTTGAGAATTCGAGATTTTTCCCGGTTATTACGTGCTGGTTGACGCTCAAAATGGCAGCCAGAACACCGCTGGTAAAAAAGACTGTCTCGCCATTCCACTCAATAACGCGGCGCCGGAGGAGCCACAAGATAACAGCAAGAATCAGAAATCCCGGAATGACAATAGCAATTCCCGAAGGGAAGTGCGAGTCAATCATGCCGATTCGGCGGAGGGTTTCGGCGTATTCGGGCAACCGAACGGCACGAAGCATTACGAGAAAATATGGAATGGCAACGAGAAGGCCGCCGGTAACTATCGCGCCGGCGTTGATCACTGCGGCACGCTCGCCTCTCCACACGGCCAGCGCCGCGAAGATGACAAAAAAAGCAAGATAAAACGTCCAGTAGTAGGTGTAGAGGTAAAAAAGTGCTCCGAAGTTTAGAGCCGCGGCTGATATCAACACCCACCGTTGTCGTGAATCGCTGCTTGACCGAATTACAAGATAACTCAAGAAAAACAGGCTCAGCCAAAAAAGGAAATTAAACTGCGGGCTAACTAGGCGGATAAATTCGCTTGGAAACAATCCCCAGAGAAGCAACACTGCCGCCAACAAACTTAGCCATCTGCTCCGCGTGATTGCAATTAAACAGGCATAGACAAGAATGGTGATGAGCACCGGGAAGAAGAAATCGTAAAAAACCCCCCAAGCCACGACCCGCGGTTGGGTCTCTCCGCTTAGCTCCTGCCAAGCCATAATTGGAAGAGCCACCATGTATTCGCCGAGAAACACGGGGGAGGGCGGCTTGGACTTATGTTCCCAAAGATAGGGGTTGCCTAGTGTGGGATGGCCGTCAATGACCTCGCGTACTCGCGCAAAATAAAAAAATTCGTCCGCCACCGGAATGTTGGCCGGATTATCAAATGGAATACCATAGCGGATCTTGGCGGTAAGCGCCGGCAAAACTAAATTAAAACCCACCAGAACCGCCAGAATCAGTGCTGGCCAATGTTCACGCAGGAGTATTTTTGCCCAAACATTAATGCGAGGCATCTCTGCCTCGCATTATTACATTCGGCGCAACCTCTTCGCAATTACTTTAAGCCGTTTCTTCCATTTATCAGAACCAGTGGTGTCGAGTGTGGCCAAAACTTTAGTTGGCGGCCGCCGGGGAATATATTGCCCGCCCAGAGCCGCTGACCAACGATAATGCCATGGATAGCGTCGGCAGTGTTCCTGGACGGCAATGGCCGGACTCTTGAAAATATCGTTTTTGGGATTGTAGTTGGCACGGATCATCCGCTCAATCATCACGTCGCGATCGCAGATAATGTGGAGATACACCACCCGTCCGCTGTGGCGCCTGGCCAAACGCTCCAGGCGCTTGCGCTTTGATTTTTCTACACAGTCCGAATCAAGAATGGCATTGCCTCTGGATCGTAGGACGTGATTAAGCATGAGATAGGCGATCTGGTCGGTTGAGGCCGGCGTGAAACCCGGCCCTCCCTCGCGGAGCTTGACCCGAATCCTATTCTTCTCAATCACGCTCCAACCAATACGCCTGGCGAGTCCTTTGGCCACCGTGGAGAGACCCGCTCCGGTAACACCGATCATGGCCAAAATAACCGGCTGCTTGGTCCTCCGCCGCGAAACCAGCAAACCCCTCACCAATTCGCGCTGAATTTGTTCCCTGGATTTTTTCTGCATACAGCGATCATACTTTAACGCCAGGCTACGATTTGGTCAAACCGGTTTTCAACAAAAGAAAAATGGCGGGCCCATAGTGGCTACCCGCCGCGTCTAGTTGTTCCCTTGTGAGTTATCGGAGCATCCGCCGCACTTCCGCGTATCGCGGTACGACGCTCGTACCTTGCTCGACCGGCCGCGAATCTTGCCGTCGTGCATGATCCCAAAGAACCCACACGAGATCCGCGACTTGGCGCTCGACAAACCGCACCCAAGCGAGCTCGCCGAAGTCGGGAAGCGGCCGCACTTCGGTGTAGGCCGCGATGAGCGTCTGCCAGACGCTCTCCGGCACGATACCCCCCTCGCCAGCTGACGTGGCGAAACGGACGAGCGTGAAGCTCGGGTCATTCCGCCAGCTCACCTTTTGCCAGTCGAGGAAGAGTACCCTCCCGTCCCGCCAGTAGGTATTCCCACAGTGAGCGCCATCGAAGTGGAAGGAGAACTCGGATCCCAGGAGCGGCGCGGTACGGGAGAGCAACCCCATGGTCCGCCCGATGAGCGGAAGAATCCGCAAGGCCCACCGGAGAACATCCCGCCGTGGCAAACGCCGGAGCGAGTCAAAGAGCCGGAAATACCAGACGCGGCCGCTCCCCCCATAGTCCTTCCGCACGTACTTCCGCATGAAGGGGAAGTGCGCAGGAGAGATGTCCATCGCGTTCAGTATGGCGATGGCCCGCGCCGCGGCCGTGAGGTGTTCCTCGGCGAGCGGCTTCAAGTCGTTGAAGCACGCCGCTCGGACGAACTCCTGAATCAGGAACGGTGGTTCGAAGTGCTTGTCGAGGTAGTACGCCTGCGGTCCCAGGCCAATGGGTTCGATGGCCCGCAGGAGCGCATACTCTTCAGCCATCGTGATCCACTCGTGCCGCCGGTAGCTCTCCGGGTTGATCATGCGGAGGCAGAAAACCTGCCCGGCTTTCTCCACGCGAAATACGAGATGATTCCGCGCGGCCACGAGCTCCACACTCGCGTTCACGAGTCTCAACAGACCGCGCGCATTGAGATGCGCCCTAACCTCATCAACCGTCGGAACCCTGCCCATTTGCCGCCTCCCTTGCCGCATCAGCGGCTGTTTGAATTTCTATCGTTGATCCCGGTTGATTTCTGTATTAAATTAAGAGCCGCCTAAAAAAGCCATATAATTATACGACATTATAGCAAAAATACAATACCACGACTATAACTTATGCATCGGCTCCAGGAGGCGTGTGGCGCGGTTATCCCAAGTGTATTTCTTAACCTCGGCCAGTGACTTCTCAACTCGACTCCTGGCCTCCCCGGGTCTGTTGAGTGTCTGCTGGATGACTTGAGCGAACGACTCTGGATCATCGGCAGTGGCAAAGAAAACCATGGTCTCATCCACGATCTCACGTATGGAAGGAATGTCCGAGGCTACGATCGGCCGGCCCGAAGCCATGTATTCAAATAATTTCATCGGCGAGGTGTAATATTGCGAAACCCTCATGCGTCCGGTGTTGGGCAAAACCAAAACATCCGCGGCTTTCAGCCACAACGGGATTTCGGCCCATGGCCTATGACCAACAAACCTAATTTTGAATTTTGAATTTTGAATTTTGAATTTTTGTATCTCCTCCTCGCTGCCGCCCACGATGTAGACAACCGCTTCGGGAGACAAGAACTGGCTGGCTTCAAGTAATATCTCTACCCCTTTCCAGCGCTGGAGCGAGCCGGTGTAGAGAACAACTCTTTTGTCCTGCGGTAAATTTAACTGCGCTCGCGCCTCTTTGACGCTAGGCCTAATGTCAAAGCGCTCAATATCGGTGCCGTTTGGCCAATAGACGATTTTTTCTGCCGGCACTCCGAAATCCTCATGGAGCTTTTGAATCTTCCATCTGGTCTGGACACCGATGCCGATGGCTCGCTCTAAAACCCGCCGGTAAAGCAGCGTATCCTCGGGATAGTGGTGGATGTCGTAAAAAATCTTTGAGGCAAAAAAGCTTACGAAAAATAAGGGGATGTGGTCATGCGAAAAAATGACTGTATTACGGAGCTGACCGGAAATACCGTAGCGGAAAAATAACCAAATTGCGGCAATGTTCGAAAATGAAAAAAGCTGCAGCAAAAAGAAAAAGCGCTTACCAAATCCCAGCCACAAAAAATCAAAGCTCGGCAAAAAGCAAACCTTAAAATTGCGCTGGACCCGATAATAGCCATAAAGATCCTGCTTGAGAGGATTTACCCCGTTAGAGGCCCGCACCGATGGCGCGGCAGCCGCCGGCGGCGGCTTGCCTCTAACGGGGTTAACCCGCCACGGACAAAAAACTGTGACCTCAATCCCCTCCTTGGCAAAGGCTTCACAGAGCTTGATCGTGGCCAAACCATGAGCTTTTTCCGTCGGGAGGCGGGCGTTAGTTACGTAAAATATCTTCATAAGATTTGCGATATTCTCCAAGGTACGCCTCAAACGTTCGAGGTTCAGCTTCAATGACTTTTCTTCGCGCCTGCTCGGCCATTTTTTGCTTTGCCGCATAATTACGGCGGACCTCAATCAGGGCTTTGACAAATGACGCTTTATCGCCTACTCCGATCACGCGGCCGTTCTCGCCTTCACGAATGATCTCGCCGGCCACCCCAACATCAGTCATGATTATCGGCAATCCGGCGGCCGCGGCCTCAATAACTGTGCGGCCATAACCCTCGAAATTCGATGTCAAAAGATAAAGATCGGCTGTTTTGTAATAAGAAACCAAATCCTCCTGCCAACCCTCAAAGTGAACACTCACCGCAATTTTTAACTTTTCACTTTTAACTTTTAACTTCTTGTGCTCCGGTCCGTTGCCGACAATCACCAGCCCAGTTTTCGGAAATTCTTTCAAAAGTTCGCAAAAAGCCTCAATGGCCAGGCTAATATTCTTCTCACGGAATAACCGCGAAACTACGAGGATAATGAAGTCAAACTGCGGGTATTTTTGATGGAGATTAAATGCTGGCTCTGCCGACGCGATCCGCTCCCGATCCACGAAAATGGGCAACACCGCGATTCTTGATCCATGAATCATGAATCTTGATTCAAGGGAATGTTTGATGCGCGGTGACACAACCCGAAAGGCATCGCCCCTCGGAATGAGAAATAGCGCTAACCAATACCGGAGCCGCTCTTTCCAGGAATTACGGCGGAAATACGGGCTGAAAAAATCGGCATGGACCTGAATATGAAGCGACAGACCGGTTTTTAGCTTAAGCAGCCATCCGGCCAGCCCGGATTCGGCCGGATCCTGAACGCTTATAATATTGATTTTCCGCTCCCCAATAATGCGTTTCCCGATCCGAAAAGCATGAAACGGCTGTAGGGAAAATAAGTGGGAACTGGCCGGGTAAAACCAGATATTGGGGCTGATGTGCTCGGCTTGAAACTGGGATGAGTAACTAGTGTAACTAATGACGTGTAGCTCGTCCAAACACTGCGCATAAGCCTGGAGGCGAGTTCGGCTAGGGGCGCCAGATTCAAAAATTGTCGCATCCGTGCCGATGCTAAGAACTCGTAGCTTGTTTTGACCGGCTTGCATCACGCTGTTATATTCTACCCATGCATCATACCTTTCGGCTTCTTTTATCTTGATGATAGCATTTTTCCCAACTGCCGCCGGAAACACGGCCAAGCAGTGGCTCTTCACGGCGCTCGATATCCTCCAGCTGCCGCGTCTGGCCCTTCTCTCGCGCCGCGATCAGGCGACAATTGTTCTCTATCATGGCGTAATTCCACCGCGCTCGGGTGAGGGCATATTCAACTACCGTAAAAAATTCATCGGCCCGCAAGCTTTTGCCGAACAACTCGTCTGGTTAAAACGGCATTATGTTATTCTGCCCCTGGCCGAACTGGTGGAACGGCTGGCCGGGCCAGGCCAGCTTCCGCCTCGGGCGCTGGCCATTACTTTTGACGACGGCTACGACAACGTCTACACTCACGCTTTTCCGCATTTAAGGCGGCTCAACATCCCGGCGAGCGTATTCGTGGCCACTGACCTGGTTCAACCGGGAAAACCGCTGTGGTTTGACCGACTGGAATATGCCATTGGCCACAGCCGGAAAAATTCCATTATTCTGCCGTGGGACGGGGCGTTTCGCGAATTTCCGCTTTCAACCTTGGCCGAACGGTGCGCGAGCGACCAAACCATCCGCCAACGCATCAAACTGCTTACGGCCCGCGCCGGAAGCAAACTGCTTGAGGCGGTTGAAAATCAAGCCGGAGCCGAGTTGGCAAAAACCTTTTCGGCCTCGCCCTACCGCGGCCTTTCCTGGGAGCAAATTAAGGAGATGCAGGGCTCTGGCATTACCATCGGCGCCCATACGCGCTCGCACTCAATCCTCTCGCGGCTCACGCCGGCGGAAGCCGAAGAAGAAATAACCGGCTCTTATTTGCTTCTTCGCCAACGACTCAAGGATGTTCTGGATATTTTCGCCTATCCCAACGGTCAACCAGACGATTTTGACGCCTCAACAATCGCAATACTTCGCCAGAATGGATTTAGGGCCGCGTTGAGCACTATCCCGGACTTGGCTGGCTCGGCTAGAAACCCTTATGTCCTGCCGCGCTTCACGCTTGATAACACTGATGACCCGCGGCTTTTTCGGCTGACAGTTACCGGTATTCGAAGTATGCTTTCACAACTGCTCCGGCCCCGGCGAGCTCTGGCGGCTGATGAATATTTTGAAACCAGCGCGGAGTCCTATGCTAAAGCCTACGGAGAGCCGACTCCGGAAGGTTTCTCCTTCCGCGAACGAAAACGTCTGACCCTTGAGATGATAGGCCCAATCCGCGACCAGCGCGTGCTTGATATCGGTTCCGGGCCCGGCGTGCTCACCGAAGAACTGCTTGAGGCCGGGGCTTCGGTCATGGCCATTGATATAGCGCCGGCCATGATCGAACTCCTCAAGGCGAGATTCAGGCACCCGCGGCTCGAGGCCCAAGTCGGCAATATTGAGGCTCTTGGACTACCGGAACGATCCTGCGACATAGCCATTGCCCTTGGTGTTTTTGAATACCTTTCCAGTGACCAGCATGCCCTAGGCGAGCTCAAGCGTGTGCTCAAAGAAAGCGGAAGAGCCATCGTCTCATTTCCGAACCTCTGGAGCCCCTGGCGGCTCTGGAACCGTATTCTACTGGCCATTTTTAAATTCCCTTGGAGAGCATTCCAAGCTTTGAGCGGCCATAAACCTCACCCTATCCAACACCGCGAATACACCGCGGCCGCCATCCGGCGAGTGGCTCGACAATATGGGTTTGAAATCACTGATTTTGCCGGCTACAACTTCAAACTCTTGCTTTTTCCGCTGGACCGCATGTTCCCCAGACTCACGGTTGCTGCGGCAGAACGGATGGCGAGCTTGGCGCGGACAAGACTCAAGTTCCTGGCCACCGGCTACATCGTCACTATGAAAAAACCCTAGTCATTGGCCGTCGAGCGCATTTCGCACGAGCTCTAACCACGCTTCAGCTACTTTGTCCCAAGACCGATCAGCTCTGAATTGCTCGAGGCGTTTTCGGTACCCGGCGTACAGCTCGGCGTCAAAGAGCATAGAGAGTTTACTGACTATGTCTTTCTCATCTAACGGATCCACAAAAAGACCAAAATCTTTTAATGTCTCATAAAAACCGGATTCTTGGGTAAGAAGAAAAGGCGTTGCCGTGGCCAGGCAATCTAAAATAACATTTGGGCTTACATCTGAAAGTGAAGGTAAAACAAAAGCATGGGCCGAGACGATTTTAGAGATAAGCTCGGATTTTTCAACTGGCGGGCGAATGATGACCCGATTCCGCGAATCTGAATTATGAATCATAAATTTTAAATTTTCTCGCTCCGGGCCGTCGCCGATAAGCTCAAGCCGCCAGTCCGGCGGCGCCGCAGTCAAGAAGGCCCGGATCAGCCGCGACAGGTTCTTGACGCGGATGAAGCGGCCGGCGAAGACGAATAGCCGCTCGCGCGCACCTTGCGCCGGCTCCGGCCTTGGCCATGGAGACTCGATGAGTACTGGTTGCTCTTGGCGCAAGGGATAGCCAAGCTTGAAAATATCCCAGCGCCACGAAGATGAAAACACGAGCCGCTTGGCCTGCGGAAATACCCACCGCGCCATCCGCAGCATGAACCGCTCTTTTCGGGAAAGCTCCTCGCCGGTGAGACGCTCGTAGAACTGCCGGAGGGTAAGCTCGCGGCCGGTACGCTCCGAATACCATTCCCAGAGAAAATCGCCCTCAATGCGAAGCAAAAAAGGTTTGCCGCGCAAGCGGCAGGCTAGCGCTAGCGGCGCGCCGACAATGACCGGATCCAGCGCCACGACCGCATCGCTCCGCCTCGCGAGTTGCCAGGCGCGGATGAAAAAAATGCAATGTTTCAGTCCTGAAGGAATGCGGCTGGAGACCCTGGTGAGAGAGGCGCCGTCGGGTAACTGCATCCTGCCGCCGAGGCCGTATGAAAGAACGGCTACGGCATGTCCGCGCCTGCGGAGTGATGCGGCAAGATTCCTGGCGTAGTTGCCAGCCCCGCCAATGTCTGGCGGGAATTGCGGGGTGACAATGAGGATGCACTCCGGAGACCGTAATTGACGAAGAAAGAGGACCCTGAACTTATCGGCAATCACGGCCCAAGAGAAGCGTTTCTCGACCATCTTCCTGCCTTTGGCCGCTATCTTTACGGCGAGCGCCCGGTTAGTGAGCAGGCGCACAATTTTCTCGGCAAGATCGTCCGGATCATCCACCCGGCTAAAGAGTCCGGTTTCGCCGTCGCGGATAATGTCAGTGATCCCGCCGACCGGCGTGCCGATGATCGGAAGGCCGGTGGCCAGCGCCTCCACGAAGGCATTGCCCATGCCCTCGGAACGCGAAGGGCGCACGAAAATATCAGCTTGGGCAAGGTGGTGTGGAACATCGGCATTGGGAACATCTCCAAAAAACGTGAGTGACTGCGCCACACCGAGTGAACGAGCTAAAACTTCAAGCGACTGGCGCTCCGGGCCATCGCCGAGAATATGGCAACGGACATCCGGCACTGACTCTCGCACTCCAGCCAACGCACGAATCAGCGTATCCACGGCGTTTTTCGGGACGAGGCGTGATACGGTAATGACAACCGGAGGCTCGCCTCTAGAGCGCTCGCCCGGCCGGGGCCGGAAACGCTCCAGGGCCACGCCGTTATGGATAACCTCGGCCGGACCGCGGTAGCCGAAGCGGCGACTAAGATCAAGAAGATAGGTGCTGATGGCAGTAAGGGCATCGGCTTCGGCAAGGATGAAGCGGAAGCCGAAGCCGATTAAGCCAAAGCGACCGCGTCGAATTCGTTCCTCGCCGTAGCCGTATTGCACATTCAGAACAAAAGGAACTCGACGCCAGAAAAACTTGAGCAAAGAGGCAGCGGCTGAAGCGACGGATATGTCAACACCCCAAAGTAGAATCTGGCTTTGCGCATCCAAACGCCGACGTTCCCAAATGGCCGCCAATGGCCCGAGGATTATAAGAAGCCACTTGTCAAACAATCCGCCCGCGCCAAGACGGATAACTATCCCCTCTTCGCGCTCCTCGCGCCGGGGTAAATCGCGGCGGAAGCGGGCGGTGAAAATAAAAAACCGAAACTCCTGATTGAGTCGCCTGGCAACCTCCTGGATTGCAGTTTCGACGCCGCCGGTAAATGGGTAATAGGCCGTCGTAAATACAAAAATAGCGGGCTTGGCCGAGACATTCATACTCAATGTTACTCTTCTAAGACAGCCTCCGCTTCACCACGATAAATCCCGCGGCCGCAGCCAGGCCCAAAATAATGCTTGCGGCCAGGAAAAAGTTGGCGGCAAGGATTGAAGCCAGGGTCCTCGGCTTATCCTGATCACTAGTCCCATTGGTCATGGCTGGAGGCGAAGCTGTGGCTATTCTTCCTGCCTCACCGTTGCCAGATACCGCCACGCGAGGAGGTGGCGGGGATGACGGAATTGAAGGCGGTGAGGAAAGAATCTTCGGCTCACCAGCGAGACCAGTGAAGCGCCCAGGAGTCGGCGTTACCTGAACAATAAACCCCTCTCCCGACCTCTCCCAACTTGCACCGGCCGGAATGCCGCTTCCGAACGACATTTCTTCGATGAGACGTCCACCAGCATCACGAAGAGCAAGCGGTGATATGGGAATAAAGCCGGTAAGGGCATTGGGAAGCACAAATGTAGTCTTGGCCTTAATGAGAGTATTCATCGGAATGGAAAATGTTTTTACGCTCCCATCTATAAGGCGTATTCCGCCAAGATCAAGTTGTTCTGCCGCGGCATTAAAAAGCTCGACAAACCCGTCGCCGCCGGGATTGATTTCCGAAATTAGGATCTCGGCCGCGACCACGCGTAGGGTGAAATAATCCGAGCCGGTGTATTCTCCAGAGCTCCCAGCAAGCGAGACCACGTAGGTGCCGGGAAAGGGGAAGATATGTGTCACGGCCTTGCCCTCTCGCGTTGAGCCGTCGCCGAAGTTCCAGAGCATACGAGCATTTTCGATGAGCTCACTGTTTAAGCCGAAGACCTGTCCGCGGAACTCGACAACCGCTCCGGCTAGCGCCGTGCGGTCTTCCCCAGCCTCGACGCGAAGCGAAGGCGGCGGTGGCAACGCAGCTACTGAATAGGGAATACTGGCTGGCGGCGGCCCTGCCGGCGGCGGTGGTGTTGTGGTGCCGGCATTCGGCGCCCGTGGTGTCGGTGCGGCGGTAATCCACCCCGAGCCCGAGCGCTGCATGGTATCCTTGGTCGTATTATCCCCGGCCGGCCAGCCGGTCAAAGCATCCACGGAATCCACCACTGCGCCCGCCGCGTTCCTCAACGAAAGAAACTCACCGCTATTCGATATGGCACCAGTATAGAGTTGGTCGGCAGAAACACCAGGAATGGTGTCATCGTTGGTGCGTTCAAGGAGGAAGAATCCGCCAGTGGCGATGGTTCCAGAAAATTCTATCCGCGGCGTCCCATCCTGGGCTCCGAGGATCCAACCGGTGAGATCCACGGGCTCGCCCCCTATATTTGCAAGCTCCATCCATTCATTCCCCGCGGCCGCGCTCGCCGTCTCGCCGGCCTTGGGTAACGACCCCATCCAAGCGATCTCATTGATTACTATAGAGGCAAAAATAAAACGCGGCAGAACCAGTAAACCGCAAACAAAAAGATAAGCCAAAACAAGACGTCGCATACCTTTATTCCATGCTAAGCAACTAGATAGTGCGCGTCAAAATTGGTTCTGCGAATAAGATGATTTTTATATCACGCGATCAATATCCTCGGCCAGAGATAGCACGCGGTTGGCATAGGCCAAGCAGGCATAGCGGGCTGATCCCAGAGCCGGACAGCTCGGCCGGCCGCTGATATAGGTGCGGGCCGCCGCGAGTTCCCCGGCTCGAGTTTTCGAACCGGCGCCGGCCTCGGCAAGGAAAATGGCCGATGCGGTAAAAGCGTCCTCAATATTCCAGGGGTTGGGGGGATTATGCCCAGTTCGAGAGGCGGTTTTGGCCTCAAAGAGCAGCCACGTCGTGGGAATAAACTGCGCCGGGCCCATGGCTCCTCCGCAGCCGTAGCTGGGCCGGCGCGAGACCGGCATTTTGTCCGGGTCAAGATTCAATTTGGCTGTAATTTTAAAAAAGGCGTTTTTTTGGGCTTCGGCGGCCGAACGGCGGCCTAATCGGAGGTAGCAGTTATACATATCCTCTCTCCAATTGCCGGTGCCGAGATAAGTGCCCGCGGAGATCACTCCGCCTTCAAACTGCCGGCCGGTTTCCACCTCCAGGAGTGCCAAAAGAAAAGCCGTCCGGATGCCGGTGCGGCTCGCGGCAAGCTCGGCGAATTTCAAGGCATCGCCGGCGCTGATACCTGTTCGTTCTAAGTAAAAAAGCTGTGTCTTTAGGGCGGTAAGGTCGCGCTTCTTTTGCGCAAGGATTTTTTGGAATTCGGCTTCTTTGCCGCGGGTGAGCTTCAAAATACTATCTTTCTCCGCCTTCTTGCCTTGCACGGCTCGGCGCTCAATTTCGGCGAGAGCCTTCAGTGAAAGCTGTTCAACCCGAAAATCCTCCAGAGCTTCTTTTTCTCTTTCCACTTCCTGCTTGGTTTGGCGGAGTTCGCTGACTAATTCCCCCACCTGGGACTGCAGGCTTCTTATGCTGTCCAAAGCTGAGAAAAAATCGGAAAGTGTCTCATTCTTGGCCAGCACGACCAGCATATTTTCCTGGTCATAGTCATACATACGCTGCAGACTCCGCGCCAAGATGGCGCGGTTTTTGGCAATGCGTTCCGTTAAGACGGCAATATCCTCGGCCTTGGCCTGGATGTCAATATCCGCCTGCCGGGTGGCCAGAGTCAGACGCCGGATTTCAAGCTCGCGGCGGCGGATCTCGTTGTTAAAAAGTTTAATTTGGCTCTGCAGGGTTCGCGCTTCCTCCTGGGTTTCCAGAATCTGGCTATCCAGCTCCGCAGCCTCGCGTTCCAAAGCTTCAATTTGACTTTGAAGAGTCTGGCGAAGAGTGCCGCTGGTAGTTTGGGCTCTGCTGTCGCTTGCGATAAAAAGCACCAAGGCGACGGCGACCGCCGTCACCCCGCGCCTAAACGCGGTATCCCCGAATGCGAAAATCCCCTCCTTAAAGATCATGTTAATAGCTAGGCGCCCTCTTCGGTCCCTTTGGCTTCGCCTCTGGCGGCCTTTTCCTCGGCCTTGACCTCCCGCTCGGTCTTTACTTCGGTCACCGGAGCTTCTTCTGGTTTGGCAACGGCTTCAAGCTCGGCTTCAGCCCGCGGCGGCTCAATCAAAGCCACCACCTCTTCAAGTGGAATCTCGGTGCTCACGCCGGGCGGCAGCGCCAGATCCCGAATATGAAGTTTGTCTCCGATATGTTCAAGTACGGAAACGCCAACTGCGATCTCATGCGGTAAGTCTTTAGGTAGAGCCTTCACCTCAAGCTCATGCAGGACTTTCACCAGAATTCCGCCTTCGTTCGTCACCGCCGGAGATTCGCCGGAGAAACTTAGCGGCACCTTGGCCTCAATTGGTTTATCCATGCGCACGGCATAGAAATCGGCGTGGATAGGCTTTGAAGTCAGAGGATCGGTGGCTACATCGTGAATCAAAACATTATAGGCCTTGCCTCCTTCCACCCGGAGCGTTACCAAACTTGTCTCGCCGGCCTCCTTCAAGACCTTTTCAAACTCCCGCATGGGCACGGCGAGCGCCGTTGACGACACTCCCTCACCATAGAGCACGGCCGGCAAAATACCGCCCTTCCTAAGGGCAGTAAGTTTCTTGCCGAGGATTATGCGCTTTTCCGCCTGTAATTCAGCCACGGATGTTCATCATACCATACGATGCACCTAAGAAAAAGAGGATCTCATCACGGTGAGACCCTCTCGGGAAGATTGAGCTCACGCTGGAGCTCGCGGCCGAGCTTGTAGACGTGATACGGCTTCTCAAAGACCCGGTCGGCGCGGAAGAACACGCCCTGGCGATTGAGCATCTCGGCATTGTAGCCCGTGAATACCCAGAGCTGCGGCCGCGGCTGGACCCCCAAGACGGCTTCCAGAACCACCGGCCAGATATGACGGTAACTCATCAGAACGATCTTCGGCTGATGCTCCGCAAGAATCTCACGGAAGTATTCAACCCGCGCCAGCCCTCTCTTGCCGATCGGAAAGCAGAAGGTTCGATGCTCGATCCCGCAGTAGGAGAGGACGTCGTCAAGCACCTCCGAGACGGATTGATCGGTCTCAAACACCACGACATCAGCCATCGCTCCCTCCTTTCAAGATGGGATAGATCAAAAACAATAATACTACCGTATACGCTATATGTCAAATCCGGACAAGATTCGGCGGCGGCCGCCCCTCGAGCGCCTCGATGATATTCTTTGCCGCCACCTCACCCATGCGCTGGCGCGTTTCCTCGGTCGCCGAAGCGGTATGGGGTGTAATGATAATGTTCTCGAGCTCGGCCAGCCCCGGCGTTAACTCGGGCTCATGCTCCCAGACATCAATGGCCGCACCGCGGATGGTGCCGGATTTCAGAGCATCGCGGAGCGCGCCCTCATCCACAATTGGACCCCGCGAGGTGTTGATAAGATAAGCCGTCGGTTTCATGAGCTTGAGCCGCTCGGCGTTGATAAGGTGGCGAGTCGCCGGAAGGAGCGGCACGTGGATGGAGACAAAGTCAGCTTCCCGCATTAGACCCTCAAGCTTCTCTTTATAGATGGCACCAAATTCCTTTTCAAAACTTTCATTCCGCTTCACGTCATGATAGATGACGCGCATGTCAAAGCCACGACTGGCATGATGCGCCACGCGCGATCCGATCCGACCGAGGCCGATGATGCCAAGAATTTTGTGCGATACATCGGTACCGAGGAGTAACTCCGGCGCCCAACCGTGGTACTGGCCGGCCCTGGAGAACCGATCCGATTCGGCGATGCGATGCGCGATCGCAAGCATTAGGGCAAAAGTATGCTCGGCCACTGTCTCGGTGAGCACCTCCGGGGTATTGGTCACCATTATCCCCCGCTCTTTAGCGGATGCAACATCAAT
>CAYIKH010000002.1:0-55672 GCA_964363965.1 uncultured Candidatus Saccharibacteria bacterium | reverse complement strand
AGTTGTCAAATATAACGGGCTTTGCTTAGAATAATGTTAATGGCGTTCCTAAAGCCAAAAGGCGAGCATGTCGCTCGCCTTTCGCCTACCAAAATTTTCACTTTTGATTTTTTGCCTGCCCGCCGAAGCCCTGCGGTGCCACTCCGTAGCTTTACGCGAAGGGCGGACGTAGGTGGGAATTTTGAGTTTCTTTAGGTGTGCCTATCGGCAACTTGCGAGGCCCCAAAAGCCCCGGGCTTGATCACGGCCTCAAAGCCGAAGCCCTTGACCATGCCCACGACCTGATCAATTAGCTCGCGGGTGGGGCCGTTTTCGCCGATGTCAATGTGCACCTTGATTTTGTCATCCCACAAAAATTCTTCGCCAAGCTTCTCGCGGAGCCCGGAGCGGATCTCCTGGGCGAGCGTAATGGATTGCATGGCCTCCTCGTAGATGCGGTCGCGCAGAGTGCGAAAAGTTTTTTTATCCGAATCCACCCAGAAATGCACCCCGCCGTTGCCGACGCGCCAGAGGGTGAGCGCCGTGACCAGCGAGACTGGATTTCGCGAGGCCGAATCCGAACCGACGATAATCTGGTAGGAATAATGCGGCTCGGCTTTGATGTAAGAGACAATCTCCTCAAACACCCGCTCCAGGGTGAGAGTGCCTTTTGACCAACTGTGGAATTTTGTTTTCTCGGACATTGATTTTAAGTAAACCCCACACCCTAGCCTAAAGGCCAGGGCTTTTCTTGGGAACCAATTTTGAATACGTCATTCATCTCCGGACTGAAGGCCGTAGCTTTCATGGTGTGGGGGTAAAGAGTGACTGAGTAACCATCCGCTTTTGGATCGGCTCATCCAAAATCCTAGCCTTAAAAATCCGGCCGATGCGGAACATACGCACCTCACCGCGGAGATGGTCATAGGCATCAATCTCTTCTCCGCGGATGGCCTGGATTTCAATTTTGCGGGTTTTCAAAAAGCCATCCCCGGAATTCTGGCGCGAAACATAGTCAATTTCAAGAGACCGCCCTTCGGCCTGAGCCCGCTCCAAGAGCTTGCGAATTTCAGTTTCCTCGGGCATGCCCCAGGCAACCGGCACGGAGACGACCTTCCCATCAACAAAGGACTCAAACAAAAGATGCCCGAATTTATTGCCGAATTCATACAAATCCCGCGTCAGGCGAACATCCTGAATGCAATATTCTTCCAGGCGCTTCCATTCCCCTTGCTTGTACCACTCGACCGCCTCAAGCCCGTGGCCGAGCTTCCCGGCTCCGAGGGTGGCCTTGGCGAGGCTCGCGAGCGAGACCCGATGACCGAGCTTGGCGGTGACATCGTCAAAGATGTCCAATACCGGAATCTCGGCAAGATCAAAATTGAGATAAGGCTGGAGAACGGGGAAGTCAAATTTAGTGACGAAAAAACCGATGATGCGATCGGCGTTCTTTAAAAGCGGGCCGAGGCCGGAAGAAACATCGCCTTCGCGGAACACTTTAAACGAGGCATCAAGCCCCGACCAGATGCCGACTACCGAGATGCCGAGAGAGGCGAGGTCGCGCCCTTCCCAGCGCTGGGGAGCATCCTTTGTTTCCAGATCCAGGACGATTTCGTTCCTCATAGTCTGATTTTCAATGGTAGCTGAATCTGGACGGCTTGTCCAATTTCTAAGCCGAGCTCGCTCGCCCGGCCGGCGCGAATCTCCACAACGCCATCCACCGGCTCGGGCGAGGAAAAGCGCTGGATCAGATCATCAGGCATTCCTGGCTCTGGCGGCATGGCTAGAGAAACATAGCCGACAATTGTCTTGTCGCGGACCCAAATGATGTCAATGGGAAAGCGCATGTCCTTCATCCAAAAAACAACCTGACGCGGCGGACTGAACAAAAAAAGCATCCCGCCATCGTCAGGGATGCTTGGGCGGCCGGAAAGACCCTGACGCTGCTGGTAGGGAGTGTCGGCAATTTCCAAATTAAATTCCTGGTCGGCTAGGGATATTTTGGCCAGCCGGCCCGCCGTCTGGCGGATTGGTGAAACTTGAGAAATTGCCACAGCCATGAAAAAAATTGCAATGAGCATCGCGACAAATGCCCCTTGATGCCACCCGCGGCCAAAGCCGCGTTCATGCTCATCGCTCATACAGTCTAAAAGCGGAAAGGCAGGTAGTAGTCCAGGGCATAGCCGCCGGCTCCGGAAACGAGGAGCATTACTGATGCGGCAAAGTAGACGAGGTCAAGCTCCCAGCCCATGCGCTCGGACTCCACAAACTTCGTCGTGCCCCATTTAACTTTGGCCATGGCCACAAACATATTTACCGCGATGAGGGCGGCGGCAATCTGGGTAAATAGTCCAAGAATAATGGCTATGCCGCCGAAAAATTCCACCACGCCGACAACCAGCGCCCAGAATTTGCCGGGCTTTATGCCAATGGAGTCAAGCCAGCCGGCAAATCCGGCAAACATCTTGAAAAGCTTGGGATAGCCGTGAACAATGAAGGCCGCGCCGAGCGCCAGGCGCAATACGAGAAGCCCAAGGTCTTGGTAGAGATACAAATAGCCGAACATATGTTATTGCGAGATTAATTATTAACGACCTTTTGAAGCCATAAGACGATTTCATCCATAAATTGCGGTTCTTTTTCGAAAATAGTTGTGCCGTGGCCGGCATTCTCAAAAAACTTCATTTCTTTTTTCACTCCGGCCGGCGTGGCGTCAAAGAGCGCCTGGATGGTCTCAGCGGAGTAAGCATCATCCCGCGAGGCAGCATAGAAAACTACTTGGCCAGGTTTCAGGTTCCGAGCGGCATCTTCAGTTTTGACTCCCCGATAATCCAGCCCCGGCGAGAGTAAAAACGCGGCTTTGACCACAGGTCCCGGATCGGCCAAGTATTGAAGCGCAAGATTTGCGCCGATTGAGGCGCCGCCAAGATATAAGTCACTTACCCCTTTGGATTTCAAGAATTCGACCCCAGCCTCAACATCGTGACGCGAGGCCTGATGCTCCTCATCGGAAAAACTCCGATAGCCATCGGGTCCGCCGGTGGACTCGCCATGGCCGCGAAGATCAGTGGACAAGACCTGCCATCCGGCCCGCTGTATCTTCTCGGCAAACGATTTCCAGCTCGTCCTTGTCGCCGGCATCATATGCAAAAGCAGCAACCCCTTTGCCGATCCGCCACCGGCTCCGCCGGCTGGCGGAGCCGGTGGCGGGTAATAGTCACCGACGATTAAAATACTGTCTTTGGTTTTAAGCTCAACCCGTTCGGCCATGGAAGAACCGGTTAGCCTTGACTCCTTAGTTTTGAAGAAGAGAAGAAAGTAGATAGCCACCGCGAGGGCCACGAAAAGGAGGAATGCGGCTACCCAGACCTTCATGACGCTATTATACCACCACAGTCCAGGCCCAGACGCCGACCGGCCGCTCGATCAAGCGGCCGGGCTTTGCTATTCTTTGCTGACTTTACCTTTGCGCCGGTACCGGTTCTCTTAACTTGTAGAGCTCGGGATCAATGGTGCGCTCAAAGCAAACGCGGCCGGCACCATGCGACCAGCTCTCCGGCGTAAGGCCATCCGGGAATACGGCGTATTTTGGCATTCGTGTATCAATCTCGGCGCTTAAGGTATTGAACGAGGCGCAAAGCTCAAAAGTGAGCGGGCCGATGGCGCGGTATTCGTAAGATGAGCCGCTTTCGGGATCACGCGCTGGGACAAAGCCGGAGATGTCGTCACGAAGCTGGTCTAACGCATTGGGAAGTTGGTCCTTCCTTTGCCAGTAGTTGATAATCTGCCATTGGATTTCCTGCAGATGCTGAACCCGGCGCTCGTCAAACCGGCGCGCGCGCTCGGCCAAGGGCGAGCCGATGACAAAAAATCCGGCAATGGTGGCGATGGCTACTGCGGCGATCATGCCCAAGACAAAAATGCGCATGCGGGGATCGGCCGAAGCCATAATATCGCGCTGGAGGTTCCAAAGGTAATAGCGGAAGACGGCTGCGGCAATGACCAGCACCGCCACCATCTTCAGAACAAAACGCATCGTAAGGTCTCCGCCCAGGAAATTATAAATGAGGGCGACAAGATCGCCGATGATCACGACCGCGGCGGCAAAAAGCGTGAAGTAAAGCAGCCACTTCCGGACTTTCAGCTCGCGCCTGGCCGGATCGCGGATTTCCTCGCGCCGGAGCGTCCAGGAAAGCCAAAGATAGACCGGAAAGACTATGACCAGGGAAGCAATGGCCCAGCGGATGGCACCGGAAAGACGCGGATAATAATCAACCAGCGGATCCGGGAAGAAGCGATCAATGTACTGGAAAAGGAGCGCGCCGAAACTTATGGCCGAAAGGTAAAGGGTGACAATGGCCAGGAGATGAAAAAACACCTCGCGCGGCCCGGTCTTGGCTAGCGGTTCATTTGAATTCATACGTGATTGAGACGTTAACTATGATTTCGTTCTCGCCGGGCTCTACCGATGGCGAGATTGGCTCGGGTCCGCCGCCGCCCTTACCGCCAAAGGCGGTTTCACGAAAGATGATCGGCGAGAATCCTCCGCTTTCCGAGAAGTTAATAATTTTACCCAGCCGGCGATCCAGGTCATCGGCAAGCTTTTTAGCCTTGTCCCGGGCATTATCAATGGCTTTTTTGCGGGCTTCGGCTTTCAAGGCCTCGGGCTCATCAATGGTGAAAGTTATGCCGCTAACCTCATTGACGCCCGAGCCGATGAGGCCGGACAAAATTTCTCCGGTCTTGCCGAGCTCGCGGATGGTAACCTCATAGGAATTGCGGACTTGATAGCCGATAATCTTGGGGCGATCCGAGCCCAGAGGACAGATGGAATAAGGCGGGCAGGGCGGAGGATAGCTATATTGCGGGTAGATGTTGTAACCAATGGTTCGAATATCTTTTTCCGCGATGCCAACGCCTTTTAAAAAGCTAGTCAAAACATTGGATTTCCTGGAATTCTCCTCCTGGGCGATTTTAAGCGATTCATTTTCGGTAAGAATTGTGGCGCTGATCTTAGCCACGTCCGGCTTGGCCATAACCTTACCCTCCCCGCTTAAGGTGATTTGCAGCTTTTCCTCCCCGCGGATAGCCTTAAAATCTTTCCAGGCCGAAAGGCCGTAGGAGACAATGAGCACTACGGCAAAGATATTCACGATCGTAAGCAGCGCCAGGCCCCTGCGCTGCCACATTCGCTTTTCCAGCTCGCTTAAATCCTGATAGAACACCATAGATATGACGCCACTATATATTAATCCCCACTAATATCGACAATATTTCAAAATTGAGGGTATTTGAGGGTATTCGTGCATTGGTGCCGGTTACTTACCCGTGGCTCTAGTATATTCCTGGAAAACTTTTTGGACAAGTTCTCTGATCTTGGCCTCAGCCTCGGACGAAGATAAAAACTGCCGACGGAGCTCGGCCTTTTTGCGGCGCAGAAATTTTCTCACCGAACGCGGCAATCTTATTTTTGGCACGACGCTTAATATAGCAGATATGGCTGGCGAGTGTCTATCGAGACTGACGCGCCATCTTGGCTTTAAGCTTGGGTAGAATGTCGACGGTGGATAAGCCGTGGGTGGCAAAATCTCCCAGGGTCGCGCCGCCTTCACCCGAAATACCGGGAGCCGGCTCGCGATGAAAGTCCGAACCGGCAGTGCGGATAAGTTTGTAACGTTCGGAGAGATCAAAAAGGAATTTAACTGCCGATTCGGTATGGCTGGGATTAAAAACCTCCACGCCATCAAGGCCAAAAATCACTAGCGCCTTTAAAACAGACTCCAAACCTTCCAGTGTCTCGGTAAAATGAACGGCCGGATGGGACCATACCGCCGCTCCGCCGGCTTGCTGAATAAGATTAACCGCCTCCTGGGAATTAAAATCATTTGACTCCACATTGGCCGGCTTGCCGCGGACGAGATGAGCGCGGATGAAATCCGACATGGTCTGAATGCCACCTAAACGCTCACGGTTGGCCGGATTTCCCAAAATCTCATCAACAATGTGCGGCCGGCCGACAATGCCGCCCAAAGCGCGGCGCTCCACATTTTCATACTCTACAGAAAATCCCTGCTCCTTCAGCCGGCGCACCATTTCCCTGGCGCGGCTGATGCGCGAGACGCGGATTTTCTCCAAAGAGGCCAACAACTGCTGATTGGCAATATCAATCCCGTAGCCAAGGATGTGAAGGCCGAGATTTTTGTGATGGCAGGAGAATTCAATCCCGGGGATGACCTCAACCCCGAAATCTTGGCCGGCGGCAATCGCCTCGGCCAAACCGCCAACGGTGTCATGATCGGTAAGAGCGATCGTGGTCAGCCCCAGCTCGCCAGCCTTCCGAACGAGCTCACGAGGAGAGTATTTTCCGTCGGAAGCCGTGGATTGGATTTGGAGGTCAAAGGTGTTCATTTCACTGGTTATTGGTTATCAGTTATTAGTCCGACTTGTTTTGGATTTTTGCTAATTCTTCTCGGACAATTCTTCGCTCATCCCACGGGATTTTCTTACCCTTTTCAATAAACCACGGTTGCGCGCCCATGCCGGTGATGACTACGGTATCACCGGAATGAGCCGAGCGGAGGGCTTCGCGAATGGCAGTCCGCCGGTCCAGAATAACTTTTGGCATTTGAATTTTGTCATTTGGCATTCCGGATTGTATCGCTGATGCAATTTGGTCCGGGTCTTCCTCATCGGGGTCCTCACTCGTCAAAATGATCTCTTGGCAATAGCGGCTGATAATCCTCCCCAGCTCCGGCCTCTTCCACTTGTCGCGGCCGCCGCCGGCTGACCCCAAGACGCAAATCAACCCGCCGCTTTGCGCCTTGCGCTCTGCCTGCCCGTCCGGCAGGCGGGCACTCTGCAGCACCTGATACACTTTCTCCAGCGCATCCGGAGTGTGCGCGTAATCCACGACTACGGCAAATGGGGTACGGCTCACATATTCCAGCCGTCCCGGAACGCCGGGAAATCTATGCACCGCCTGAGCAATGGCCGAGAGTGAAATTTGAAAGGCCAACGCCGCGGCCACAGCGGCGAGAAGGTTTTGTGCATTAAAAAATCCTCCCAGAGGGGCTTCGATAACGGCGTCATCAACGTCGGCGAGAATATAACTGGACTCTACCTTTAGCAAGTGCACCGGGTGACCGACACGCTCAAGCTCGATCGCCGAGGCGGAATACCACACAATCTTTGCCGCGGTGGCACGTTTAAATAGTTCAGCCGATTCGTCCTCACGATTCAAAACGGCCCAGCCGGATGGAGGAAGACAACGGAAGAGTTCAAGCTTGGCATCGCGATAGCGCTCGAAACTCCCATGGGATTCAATGTGTTCCGGGGTGACGTTGGTCAAAACCGCGGCCCGAAATTGTATGAAGCGATGGCGAAACTGTTTAATGCCTTCGGAGGTCACCTCCAGGATAACGAAGCGGCATGAGGACGCGCGGCATTGGGCTAAAAATTTCTGAAGCTGCAGCCTCCCGGGCATGGTCATTTTAAGGAGATTGGGCGTCTCGTCATTATTTATTTTAAAACGCAGGGAAGATAAAGAGCCGGCTTTAAATCCGGCGGCAGCGAAAATCTCATGGAGAAGATGGACTACGGTGGTCTTGCCGTTGGTGCCGGTGACACCGATAACCGTCAAGTGCCGAGACGGAAAGCCGTAGTATAGCGCGGCCAAGGCGGCAAGCAATAAGTGGTAAGCCGGCTGTAAAAACAAAAGCAACCGCCGCGGGATTATGCTTCTTGTGAAACTGAGGAATTTTTCCATGGGGGATCACGGCCGCTGAGTCCGGCCATGACGCATTGTCCGCTGCAAGTGATAAATACCATAAAGCCGCGGCCGGAATATGATGTCTTGCGCAGGCGGGTATTGAACGACACTCCCGCCAAAGCCGCGCTTGAAACGCGTCAGACCCGGCCAGCTAACCTCATCAATGCCGCCCAGGTCATAGCGCGCATATCCGCGGTGATGCGCCTCCTGGATTATACGCCAATGCAGCAGGTGCGGGGCCATAACCTCGCGGTGACGCCGCGATGAGCCGCCGTGGAGGTAAGTAACTGTCTTCTCCAGCCAGAACCAGTTGACCATGGCGGCGGCAAGGAGCTTGCCCTCCAGCTCGGCAAACCAAATTTCATTTTTGAAGTTCTCGCTCCGCACCTCGGCCAGAATCCGGTAATGGGCTTGGGGATGCAGTGTAAACCCTTCGCGCCGCGCCGTCTCTTGTATAACCTCCCGCCAGGCACCCAACTGCAAAGGAACTTCTGCCAAAGAGATTGGCCGCACCTTCACGCCGCGGCGCTCGGCCAGATGAATGTTGTAGCGGGTCTTGGGGTGCATGGCGCCAAGCACCTCATCCTCGCTTCTCTGACAGTCGACAACAACGGCTGAAGACGGTTGGAGGGAATGACTGGCCTGAATTTTAAATTCAAAATTTCTTAATTCCGGCAATGGGTTGATGGGGTCAATTTTCAAAAAGATCGCTTCGGTCTCTTGACCGAGTGCCGTCGCTTCCTCGAAAAATTCTTGCGGCAGTGCCGGCGGTCGTGGAGTATAAAAGTAATGAAATCCAAAAGGAAGATCGTGACGAATGACCAGCGCCGAGGCGACTCTCCGCGTGGCCCGGCCCATCCGCTCCTGGATCTCCTGCCATTCCGGCGACTGCAAAAACGAATCCATAACTACTCCGGCTGCCTACCCAAACGCTGGAGCGCGGCTTTCACCCGCTCACCAGTTCCGCGGATATCCTTCGGCACCGCGGCCAGGGCCTGACGGGCTTCAGACTGGGTATAGCCAAGGGATATAAGGGCATCCAAGGCGTCGGCTTCCTCTTTTAATTCCGGCGCTCCCCCCGCCGTAATGCCCTGGCCGGCCATTTTTTCCTTTAACTCCAAAATTATTTTCGCCGCAGTCTTGCGGCCAATGCCTGAAACTTTGGTCAGGTAGGACGTGTCGCCGGCGGCAATGGCTTTCTTCAGGGTATCCAGTGGAGCAAGATTCAAAATAGCCAGGCCGCTTTTGGGGCCGATGCCGGGAATCTGAATCAGGGTCTCGAAGAATTCGAGCTCGGCATAGTGCAAAAAGCCATAGAGCTCAATCGTGTCCTCGCGTTGGTAAAGATGGGTCCAAACCTTGATTTGTTGGCCTTTTTCTGGTATTTTTCGTAGCGTTTCCGGACCGACGAATATCCGATAGTAGGTGCTACCTGCGCCGAGAATGACTGAACGCTGGCCTTTCAATTCAATAGAGCCGACAATGGCGCTGATCATAATTTCATCTTACGCCGGCCGCAGAAATAAAGCATCCGCACCGCAGAGCGGTACGGTATTGAAGTGATGCTTTGTTGCGAATGTGCTCGCGCGCCTCGACCATCTCGGCACGCTCGTTCTCAATGTGCGCCTTCATCCTCGGAGACGGGGCGATCCGCTTCGCGGATGCGCCTCGCGTCTGGTCCGCAGAGCGGCGAGGTATTCGGCGCTTAGCGCAATAAAAAAGAATCGTGGCTCTGGACATGGAATTCATCCTAGCGTCAAAATTCAAACCTACTGGCGACCAGCCGCAAGCAATTACTAGACTTGTGGCTAATTTCCAGACGGGGGCAAGACGCCAGACGCTTTTGGGTGTGACCGGATCGGGCAAAACCTACACCATGGCTAATGTCATAAACCGTCTTAAGATGCCGGTGCTGGTGATTTCGCACAATAAAACCCTGGCCGCGCAGCTTTACCAGGAATTCAAAGAGTTTTTTCCGGAGAGTGCGGTTCACTACTTTGTCTCCTACTACGACTACTACCAGCCGGAGGCCTATCTCCCCCAAACCGACACCTATATAGAGAAGGACGCCAAGATCAACGAGCTCATTGATTCGCTGCGCCACGCCGCCACCGCAAGCCTGCTCACGCGTCGTGACGCCTTGATTGTGGCCTCGGTCTCCTGCATCTATGGAATCGGGGATCCCGAGGAATATGAGAAAGTTGCGCTTGAGCTTAAAGTCGGCGCGCCTCTGGCCCGCCGCGAACTTCTGCGTTCTCTTGTTCTTCTCCAATACACCAAAAATGATTTTGATCCCCGCCAAGGCAACTTCCGAGTACGCGAGAACACCATAGAAATTTTCCTGCCATCGGGCGAGGAAATATTCACCGTGACCCTAGGACAAAACACCATCCAGCGCCTCACCGTAAGATCCGCCTCAGACCGGCGTAGCCATCCGCGGGAGATCCGCGGCTATAAACTCTTCCCGGCTAAGCACTTTGTCACGCCGCGCTCCAAACTTAAGCTGGCCATCCAAAACATCCGTCAGGAACTAAAAGAGCAAGTCGAGAAATTTAAAAATGAACTTAAGCCTCTGGAAGCCGAGAGGTTGGAGCAGCGCACCAACTTTGACTTGGAGATGCTCGAACACACCGGCTATACCAACGGCATTGAAAACTACTCGCGCCACCTCTCTTTCCGGCCGCCCGGCTCGCCGCCCTTTACCTTGATTGATTATTACCGCCACCGCTTTGGCGATGAATTTTTGACCATTATTGACGAATCACACGTTTCCATTCCCCAGCTTCGCGGGATGCATAACGGCGACCGGGCGCGCAAAGAAATTCTGGTCGAATACGGCTTCCGCCTGCCTTCGGCTGTTGATAACCGGCCGCTGAAATTCGAAGAATTTAACAAAAAGGTTGATCGAGTGCTCTTTGTCTCGGCCACGCCCTCGCAGTACGAAATACTGAAATCAAAAACTTTTATCGTGGAGCAACTAATCCGCCCTACCGGAGTGCTTGACCCCAAGATCGAAGTCCGGCCGACAAAAAATCAAATACAAGATATAATCGCCGAAATAAAAAAGCGCATGGCCAAAAAAGAGCGCTCCCTGGTCATGGCTTTGACCAAGCGCTTGGCCGAGGATATTGCCGAGTATCTGGCCGAGGCCGGGGTCAGCGCCAGCTATATCCACTCGGAGGTGAAAACTCTTGAGCGCCCGGAAGTGTTAAAAAGGCTCCGCACTGGAGAACACGAAGCCCTGGTGGGCATAAATCTTCTTCGTGAAGGACTGGATCTGCCCGAGGTTTCGTTCATCGCCATTCTGGATGCCGACAAGGAAGGATTTCTTCGTAATGAAACCACACTTTTGCAGATAATCGGCCGTGCCGCCCGCCATACTGACGGCACGGTAATTCTTTATGCCGATACCGTGACCGGATCCATGAAGCGGGCAATTGAGGAGACGACCCGACGCCGGAAGATTCAGGAGGAATATAACAAGAAACATGGCATTACTCCGGAAACGATTAAAAAGGAAATCCGTAAATCACTCCTCGAAGAACTTGCGCCAAAAAAAGAGGAGGAAATATTTTTGCCGGCCGGCCCAACCCGCGAGATGATCCTGGCTTTGGAACGCGAGATGAAAAGGGCGGCCAAGGAAATGAATTTTGAACTAGCAGCGAGGATTAGAGACCGCATTAGGAAATACCGTCGCTGACTTGACCATCGCTGGATAATTTCATACCGTAGCAATGTATGCCAATTACAAGCTCGGCCAAAAAAGCCCTGCGTCAGACCAAGCGCCGCACTATCCGGAACCTCAAGCGTAAAGAGGCTTATAAAAAAATCCTGAAGCAAATCCAGAAGCTCGCGGCGGCAAAAAAGATTAAAGAAGCTGAAGCTATAGTGCCGCAGGCTTACCAGGCCTTGGACAAAGCCGCGAAAACCGGCGTGATTAAGCCGAACGCCGCGGCCCGCCATAAATCCAGACTGATGCGCTGGATCCGCAAAACCAAAACCTCCGCCTAGGCGGAGGTTTTGGTTTGGTGCTTGTCCAGGACGAGCCTTAGCAATGAAACCTGCTGCGGAAGGCGGCTGGTTTTTTGTTCAATATCGGCCGCAACCAGGCGACGATAGAGGCGCCGAACCGCATCGGGCCCCAGGCGCTTGGCCAGCTCAACATTCTTTTTCACCGCATAGGGGTGGAGTCCCGAACCGGCTTTCTTTAGTCGGTCATGGGTAAACCCCCACCAAACGGCAACTGCGGTATGGAGTGAGCTTACCAGCGCGCCGAGAAGATAAATAGTTTCGTACCCGGCGTCAAGAAGCTTGGTCAGCGGCAGGAAGGCGTTTCTCGGATTTCTAAAAAAAGCATCGGTAAAACCCCAGATCTTCTCGGCTTCCTGGCGCTCGCCCTTAACCGACCAGCCCATCTCAATCTTATCCAGCTCGTGGCCCAAGGCCCAAAGATCCGGGCCGAAGGAGAGCAAAAGATTTTCTTTTTCACGCTCGGATAGTCGCACATCCCGCTTCCGCGCCGCCTCATCAAACCAGCGCATGAGCGCCGCACGAGAAAGCAGTTTGAACTCCTGCGACTTGGTGGCATGTTTGCGGATGGACTTTCCAAACGAGTCTTCGTCGCTGATATCAGCCTCCCAGAAAACAACGCTCACGTCTCGATCCGTTTTCCAACCGCCGAGCTGATCGCGGATATAGGTTTGAACCTCGCGGCTGGCCAAAGACGCATTTTCAAGTATCACCAGCTCCTTGGTTTGAAAGAGCGATGCGTTTCGACCGGTGGCAAAGACTGCATCAGGCCGATCATAAGCGTCGATGCGGGTAACGTTAAGCCCGGCACCAACCTTCTTATCAAACTCGCCGATGATCTCGGCAACTTTTTTGCGGCTGGAGTAAGTATCCGGGCCGTAAAGGAAATAAACCATAGCAAAAGTTCAAAATTCAAATATCAAAAATAAAAATTGAGGTTGCCGCCCTGGGCGGCTTCCATTATTTTGCACTTTGATTTTTTCATTTTTAATTTACTCAAGTTCGCCCCAGCTTGGCCCCTGCTTGACCTCAACTTTCATTGAGACTGTGCCGGACCAGGCGCCCTCCATCAGGCGCCGAATCTCTGGTATCGCCTCCTTTAGTATAGACTGACTGATTTCAAAGATCAGCTCGTCATGAATCTGAAGAAGCATGCGCACCTCTTTTCCCCAGCCCTTGTTGTCAATCCAGCGCTGGATGGCAATCATGCCTTTTTTCATGATGTCGGCCGCCGTGCCCTGGATGGGATGGTTGACGGCCTGGCGCTCGGCTTCACGGGCCAGACGAAAGTTGGTCGCGGCAATGTCTGGGAAAAAGCGCTTGCGGCCAAAGGCCGTCTTGGTGTAGCCGTTCGCCCGGACAAAATCCCGCGTTTCTTCCAAGAAGCGGGCGACGCCTTGAAAATCGTGGAAATATTCTTCGATAAAGTGTTCGGCCGCCTCTCTTGAAATTTGGGCTGATTCAGCAAAGGCCCTCGCCCCCATACCGTAAAGGATTCCGAAATTCAGGGCTTTGGCTTGATAACGAAGTTCGGGGGTTACATCGGCCAAGGGCAGATTATTGATCTCGGCAGCGGTGAGGCGATGAATGTCGAGGCCGTGCCGGAAGGCTTCAATCATTTTTGGATCGCGAGCCAGATCCGCGGCAATGCGCAATTCCAGCTGCGAGTAGTCACAGGCAACCAGGCTAAATCCCTTCTCGGCTACGAATGCATTCCTAATTTCGCGGCCATATTCGGAGCGGATCGGGATATTCTGAAGATTGGGATTTTGCGAGGACAGACGACCAGTGACCGTGCCGGTCTGATTCCAAGTGGTGTGGATCCGGCCATCGGAGCCGACAAGCTTGGGCAGGGCGTCAACGTAAGTGGATTTAAGCTTGGTTATTTCGCGGTAGCGAAGAATATCGCCAATAATCGGATGAAGGTGGCGGAGTCGGGTAAGCTCGGATTCGCGAGTGGATATGACCCCCAACTTTTCGGTCTTGCGAATGCCTTTGGGCGCGAGATTCAGGCGTTCAAATAAAACCGAGGACAGCTGCCGGGGGGAGTTGATATTAAACGGTCCGCCCGCGGCGCGATGAATTTTCTTCTCAAGTCCTTGGAGTTCCCGCTTCATCCTGGCGGATAATTTTTTCAAATGCGCGGCTCTAAATCCGATCCCCCTCTTCTCCATTTGATAAAGAAGCGGGGTCAAGGGCGATTCAAGTTCTTCATAAACCTTAAGCAGATCTTCGTCATGGAGGCGCTTTTCCAAAATCGGGATAAGCCTCTGAAGTAGTGCTGCCGTCTCGAGCGGTGTATGCGCAATAACGCCGCGTAGCTCCCTTCGTATCAGGACTTCCGGCTCGTAACTCCGGCGGCCGGGCTCAAGCAGCCACCATATTACCGCAAGGTCGCGGACCCTGTTGGCCAGCTCAAAGGCCAAGCCCATATAGAGAAACGACTTAAGGCCAAAGACATAGCTCGGCGGTCGGCTGGCGAACCACGATCTGGCCTGACTCCCGGCCAAAGCCGCGACTGGGACTTCATAAACATGGCTCGAATCAACCGCCACCAGGATAAGCGCTCGGCCGGGATCCTTCAGCATCGCCGCCTCCGCGCGGCGCGGGACGGCATCAAAAGTTTTGGCCGCAATAACACGGGGGGATGGCAACTTTAACTCTGGCGATGAGCTTGGGATTGAAGTCGCATCGGCCTCCTGTCCGCCGAGACGCCGGATTAGACTTGAGAACCCCAGTTTCTCCAATGCCGGGCGGACTTTCTCGAATGCTGACTTACGCAGTCGGGCGGAGGCCAGAACGAATTTGATGGGAACGTTGCGATCAATTGTGACCAGGGTCTTGGAAAACAGAGCATCCGCCTCGTGGCGGCGCAAGGCCTCGATGGCCGAGGGCTTGGCGGTGAGCTTGCTTTTCTTGAGGGCTTGGTAAATTTTCTCGATGCTGCCGTAACGCTTAAGAAGCGCGGAGGCGGTCTTTGCGCCGACGCCCTTCACTCCCGGGATGTTATCCGAAGGATCGCCGGCCAGCCCCTTAAAATCTATAAGCTGCGCTGGAGACAGGCCATAACGCTCGCGCACGGCGGCTTCATCGTAGAGCACGGTGTCAGTCACGCCGCGGCGCATGGTAAAAACCCTGGTGCGGCGGTCAACCAGCTGCAGGGTGTCGAGATCCCCGGTGACGATGATAATTTCAGTATCCGGGTGTTGACGACGGACGAGACCGGCAATGGTTCCGATGATGTCATCAGCTTCATAGCCGCGTTTCTCGGTAATGGGAATGCCAAAGGTTTTTACCAAGTCCTTGACCATGGGAATCTGCTGATAAAGAGCCGGCGGGGCTTTGACCCGCTCGGCTTTATAGCGCTCATAAGCCAGATGCCGGAAAGTCGGCCCCTCATGATCAAACGCGGCCGCGACGTAATCCGGCTTTAAGTCCTTCAACATCTTCAGCAAAATAGAAACAAAGCCATAGACGGCACTGACCGGTTGGCCGTCGGGGCCAGTCAGCGGCGGCAGAGCATGCCAGGCGCGGTGGATGACGGCATGAGCATCAATGAGGACAAGTCGTTTCATAAAAATTCAAAACTCAAAAGTCAAAATGAAAAATTCTCGTTGCTGCCTACGGCGGCTTCCTGCATTTTGAACTTTGGCATTTGTATTCTAAGTTGAATGATCCGCTCATGGGGTTTCTCCCCGTGTTGGAACTTAATCCAGTAAGCACTTTTGGGAATTAGTCTCTTGATACGCTCGGCCCATTCCACGACGATTATGGCGTCTGGGTCTTGAAAGATATGGTCGAGACCCAGATGCTTAGCCTCTTTAGCTCTCTCCAGGCGATAGGCGTCCAGATGAACGAGATGGCGAAAGGATTGAAATCGCCTGGGGAGTACGTACCACTTCATGATTACAAAGGTGGGGCTCTGAATTTTTTCGCGGATGCCCAAGGCGCGAGCTAGTCCCTGAATAAACGTGGTCTTGCCGCTGCCGAGCTCACCACGAAGGGCAAGAATCGCTGGTCTCGACGCGGCCTTAAGCCGAGAGACAAGAATGCGCTTGGCAAGTTTTTTGGTCTGGCTAGGGCCTCGACTCACAAAAACGGTCATGCTTTACCCTAGCAGATTTTAGATGCTTGAAGAATAGTTTTGGATGATACTGATGCGACCCCGCGCCAATTTTGCGTGGTAGCACGCGGCGATCCGCTTCGGAGACGCGCTCCGCGGGAAGCTCTCGCGTCTGGACCCATCAAGGGATGAGCTATTCGCTCACGCAAATCGCAGAAACTTAAAGGTGACTGATTAGAGTCGAGAAGTAGTTCTTTTTACTGGGGCAAAATTGGAGCGGGGTTCTATTGTTGGTTACCGCTCAGGCTTCGCCTTTGGCTTGCCTTAGCGGACCAACAATAAAGCATCCGCACCGCAAGCGGTGCGGTATTGAAGTGCTGCTTTGTTGCGAATGTGCTCGCGCGCCTCGACCATCTCGGCACGCTCGCTTTCAATGTGCGCCTTCATCCTCGCCGCAAGCGGCGAGGTATTCGGCGCTTAGCGCAATAAAAAACCCCGAGGGGATGCGCTCTTGCATCATCTCGGGGCTCCACCTTACTCAGCAAGGTGGATGATCTGGGATCTACCCCGCGAATCAATCCTGAGGGGAACCTTTCGCTCCGGGATATCCTTGGAGCCGAAGAATGTCGGGAGCGTGCCGCTGACCTTCACCTGGTGGTCGCCCATATCCAGGTGGAGGTTGGCGCTGACCTGGCGCGGCCCGAGGGTGATTGGCTCCCGGTCATCCACCTGAATGCGGAAGGTAACCCGATCGCTCCCGTTCTGGAAAATCACGAGCGTCGGGTCATCGAAGGGTGCGGCTTGATATACCGTCTGGTAAGGAACCGGCGTCGGCGGCCCAGGCGGCTCTACTGGGATTCCTGCCTGGGTAGTGGGCGGCACCGCCTGGTAGGAATACTGATGGATCACCACCTGCGATCCTGCCGCTCCGTAGCCGGGCGGGAACCACAAGCCGAACCCGGCCACCGGAATCTTCCAGACGGTGATGCCCACTCCAGCTTCGGCGTGCGGGGTGATCGCCGGGGGCTTATCCCCTGCAGTCGCGCAGCCCGCCGCGAGGAGAACAACTGACATAGAGTGAAGGAGCTTCATGATCATCACCTCCCTAGCAGCAGTTGATGCTGAAGTTGAGATTCCTGAGGTATGGGTCCCTCGGAACATCCCCGCCGTTTAGCTCGAGAACCCAGCCCCAGTGACGGCCAGTCCGCTGATCGTAGGTCTGGTTAGGATCACGCCCCACATAGATCGAAGAAGAGCCACGTGGCAGATCCACGCGCTGCCGACCAGAGAGTACTCCCCATATGAAGTAAAAGGGAATGTACTCCACCCGGTAGTGGCCGATGGGATAGTCCTTGGCAATCACCACCGGCTGGCGCTCATTCCTCACGTAGCTGACGCTTATCTCGGGGAGGGGGGCCTTGGCTGGCGGAAGATAGATCTTCTCTACCAACCGGTTGGCCTGGTCATAGACCCAAACATTGAGGCTGGTGGTGCCCCAGTTCCGGATGAGCCCAATGGTGGGGTTGGTGTTCCGTTGCGGGAAAAGCTCGCGATCCGAGACTGGGCCGGCGCAGGCCGCAAGAAGCGGCGCAAGAATGACAAAGAACCAGACTGCCCTTTTCATATCTCTCCTCCTTATCTTTTCGAGGACTTGAATTTCAGTAAAACTACGCCTAAGGGCCAGTTTGTCTATATTATATAGAATTGATGCGAAAAGTCAAGGTAGGCAAACTGCTCCACTTATGCACAATCTTCCATTGACTTAGCAACAAGACGCGCTACCAATGGGGTAAACTCACTGCCAATTTCAAATCGCCATGACCAATAACGCTTCAAACTTCGAGCAGGTTGCGGCCCAAATCGCTGAAAGTTCGGCCATTGCCATTGTCCTGCCCGACTCTCCGGGAATGGACATCCTTGGCTCGGTCCGGGTTTTGACCGCGGCTCTGGCTAAGCTCGAAAAGGCCGTTACCGTCTTTGCCCCGCCGGTCCTGCCAGCTCGGGGACTCCTGCCTTGGCCCGTACTTGATGCCGATGACGAGCCGCTCCGGGACTTAATCATCTCCTTTGACGTTACCCGCTCGCCCATCCGGGAATTAAAATATGAACGCGACCAGAACCGCCTGAACATCATTCTCTCGCCCACAAAGTCGCACCTCTCTAAGGAGGACATCGAGTTCCGCAGCGGGCCGCTGCGCTATGATCTGGTTATTACTCTCGGCGTGCCAAATCTCGAAACCGCGTCCTCAAGCCTCAGCCGCGTTCCGGAATTGCTCCACGAGAAGCCGGTCGTCAACATTGATGACCATCCGGCCAATACCGGCTACGGCGAATTCAACCTCGCCGCTAGCCCGAGGGGACATGACGGCCCGGCTACCCTTCCAGAATTGATAGATAGGCTTCTCGCCGCGCTTAAAGTCCCGTCCGATGATCTTGAGACTGCCACGGCGCTTCTTTGCAGTCTTTATGCCTCAACTCACGGCTTCCGGCCGGCTAAGACCACAGCCAATGCCCTGGTCCTGGCCGCCCGGCTTATGAGATGCGGCGGGGATCTGCCTCGCGCGGCTCGCGCTCTCAACTATGGCCGCTCTCTTGAGGAAGCTAGACTGGCTGGACGAGCCATGGCCCGCTCGCGTTGGGACGAGGAATCGCTCACCCTCTGGTCGCTACTCACCAAAGACGATCTCCTGAAAACAGGAGGCGCGAGCGAAGCGCCCATGTTAATCATGCCCATCCTTAAAGAGCTCTATCCTGGAGCGGAATGGCATGTCCTTTTGTGGCATGACCCTAGCCAAGATGTCGTCCGCGGCCTCCTGGCTCATGATGATGAGACCCGGCTCAAAGCCTTATCGCCAGAGGCGCCTTTGGACCCGCGGGGCTATCTCTGTCTCGAGCAACGTTTCCCGTCGTTTGCGGCCGCGGAAAAACAAATTTCGCAATTGCTCCACAACTCAGGTGCGGTAGAATGAACAGGTAGCCCCCTATTGTGGTAACCTTCGAGGAAAGCCAACAAAAGCAAAAAATTTCCAGACTCCTGCGCAAAGAAGAAGAGGATACGGTAAAGATCCTGTCCGGCAAATACCATCTCCCCTACGCTGATTTGTCGATCCTGCCCGTCAATGTTGATGCCTTGGGCTTGGTGAAAGAAGCTGAAGCCCGGGAGGCGGAGCTGGCCGTCATCCAAAAAGCCGGCCGCAAGCTTGAAATTGGAGTGCGCAATCCCGATAACCCCAAAACCAAAGCGGTTTTGGATTCATTGGCCCGCCAGCGCTATAGCTGGGATTTATTTCTTGTTTCGCGAGCCAGTCTCGAAAAAGGCTGGAAGTTTTATAGTCAGGTGGCCAGACGCGGCCGGGTCATTACCGGCGAGGTGGAAGTCTCCTCGGAGAGACTAGCCGAATTCCGCTCCAAGGCAAAAACCCTATCTGACGTCGCCGCCCTCCTCGGCACGGTTAAATCCCAACGCACCACCGATATCCTGGAGATAATCCTGGCCGGGGCCCTGGAGGTTGACGCCTCCGACGTGCACCTTGAGTCCCAGGCCGAATTAGTTCGCTTGCGCTACCGCCTGGATGGGGTGCTTAACGATGTGGCCACCCTGCCGAGTGCAGCCTTCAAGTTCATACTCTCGCGGATCAAGCTCATCTCCGAAATGAAATTAAACATCCAAGCACGGGGCCAAGACGGGCGTTTCACCATAAAAGTTGAAGGAATCGAAATGGAGGTGCGAACTTCCACCCTGCCCGGGCCCTACGGCGAAAATATTGTTCTTAGGATCCTAAACCCCAAAACCATTGCCATCGGCTTTGGGGAGCTCGGCATGCAGCCGTGGATTTCGAGCGCCATGGATCGCGAACTTTTAAAACCCAATGGCATGATCCTAACCACCGGCCCGACCGGTTCGGGTAAAACCACCACCCTCTATGCATTTTTGCGCAAGGTCTACAAACCCGGCGTTAAAATCATCACTCTTGAGGACCCGATTGAATATCACCTGGCCGGAGTTGAGCAGACCCAGGTTGATCCTGGCGCCGGTTATGATTTTGCCGGCGGCCTGCGCTCGATCCTGCGCCAAGACCCGGATGTTATTTTGGTCGGCGAAATACGGGATCTGGAGACCGCCCAGACGGCCATGCACGCAAGCTTAACCGGCCACCTGGTCTTCTCCACTCTCCACACCAACAACGCCGCCGGAACCATTCCCCGCCTCTTGGATCTTGGCGTGGATCCGGCTATTGTGGCCCCGGCCATCAATGTGGCCATGGCTCAAAGACTGGTGCGCAAGCTATGCGCCAAATGTAAAAAAGAGTATCGCCCTTCGGTTGCCGAAATCGCGGCCATCCAAAAAGAAATTGCTGCTTTGCCCCCAGCCGTGCCTAAACCCGGGATCAGGCCGCCGTTTAAGCTGTGGCAAGCCGTCGGCTGCGGCGAGTGCAACGGCACCGGCTACAAAAGCCGAATCGGAGTGTTTGAAATAATCCTGGTGGATGATCAAGTTGAGCCGCTGGTGTTTAGGAAACCCTCGGAGGTGGATCTTAAAAACGCCATGCGCGAACAGGGACAGATCACCATGAGGCAAGATGGGATTTTAAAGGTCCTTGACGGCATAACGGATTTAGCCGAGGTCGAGCGGGTGGTCGGCGCCGGATGAACTCCGAAGCCTCAAATCCTAAATCCTAATTTCTAAATCCTAAACAAACCTCAATGACCAAAATTAAAAATTCCAAACACGTTTAGCATAAACATGAAAAAACCGCCCGCGCACGAATGCTTCGTGCGAGAGCGGCGATATACCCCAACTTCTATATCCCATCGTCCGCGCTCATGCTCAGAAAAAGGAACACGAGGCCAGCGAAAAATATCATGGCCCCAGCTCGGATGAAGTAGGAAAGGAGTTCGACCGACGACTGGGTAAGGAGGCTGTAGACAAATCCACCACCCGCCACAAGCCCTCCAACTACAAACAGGATAATCCCGATGCCAGCTGATACAGCGCCAAGTGAGAAACTACCAATTTTCACCATCTTTACCTCCTCCGAGCTCGCGCTCGGCATCCGAACGGTTTACTGCTCAAAAGAACTTTCCGAACTTGTCATCTTTAAATCTTGAAACTTGCCAACTTCGTCGTATCCTCGGGCTGTGGGCAATGCTCTGGTTTGGGAACGCAGAGGTCAGGGTTTCACATTCGCGCACCCCAGTGCGCTCCGCGACAAGGCGGACACCAGGATGCCGAGTTTGGAAAAACCCCCATTAAGGCCGACGGACGCCGACTTTAATTGCCCACAGCCCGAGGAGGCGACAAAAAAGAATAAAAGGGCCGTGCCCTCCTTAATCCGAACTGTAGTAAAAAGAATTATATCAAAATATAGTATATCTGTCAATAGAAGCGACTGCAATTAAAACTGTGCTGACCGAGCCAAAACAAAAAAACGAAGACCTCAAGCTGGATCAAACCCTGCGCCCGCAGCGCTGGAACGATTTTGTAGGCCAGAAGGCAGTGAAGGACAACCTGAAAATCCTGATTGCCGCAGCCCAAAAACGCCAAGAACCAATTGAACACGTGCTGCTTTACGGCCCGGCCGGCCTCGGCAAGACCTCACTCGCCCATCTCATCGCCCGGGAGATGAATACCAACATCCGCGTAACCTCCGGTCCGGCCATCGAGCGGGTGGGGGATCTTGCCTCCATCCTGACCAATCTTCTGCCCGGAGACATCCTTTTCATTGATGAGGCCCACCGCATGAATAAACTCATTGAGGAGGTGCTTTATCCGGCCATGGAGTCGCGGACGCTGGACATCATCATTGGCAAGGGGCCCTCGGCCCGCACCCTACAGCTGGAACTTCCGCCGTTCACCCTTATTGCCGCCACCACCAGGATCGGCATGCTCTCCGGTCCCCTGCGTTCGCGCTTTGGAGTCACTTTTCGGCTTGATTTTTACTCCCAGCCGGATATTGAGCAGATTCTTGAGCGCTCCTGCAGCATCTTAAACATCCAATCTGATCCGGAGGCCATGGCCATCACCGCCGCCTCCTCGCGCTTCACGCCCCGAGTGGCCAACCGACTCTTAAAGCGCGTCCGCGACTACGCCGAAGTTCACGGTACTGGCCACATCACCGTTTTCACCGCTCGCGAGGCCTTGCGGCTGTTGGAGGTCGACGAACTGGGTCTGGAGCCCACGGATCGTCGAATTCTTGAAGCGATGATTAAAAAATTCCAGGGCGGTCCGGTGGGACTTGCGGCTCTGGCCGCAGTTACCGCTGAGGAGGAAGATACCATTGAAGAGGTTTATGAGCCTTATTTAATGCAGCTCGGATTTTTGGAGAGAACAGCCCGCGGCCGGGTGGCCACGCGCTTGGCCTGGCAGCATCTTGGCTTTGAATTCCCGGAGCCGCCACGACTGATTAATTCTTAAAAATTAATGTTTGTCCTACTGCTGGTCCTTTTAATAGTCTTTATCGCGACTGATGCTTTTATAGCTGCCGCGGTTATATGGCATCTTCACAAGTACACCCTGCCGGGCTGGACTGCGGCCAAAGCGGTGGTGCCGGCCTACCTTGGACTCTCGCTAACTTTACTGGCATTGGCGCTATATTCTTTCTTGCGAATACCGTGGTCGGCCTATCCTTTCTAAACCATTGCTATGATTCAACTTGCTCCGGGTGAAAAAGTGCTCTGGGTTATGCGGCGGCACTGGATTGTATTCCTGGGTCCGCTAGTAATGTTTTTTATTCTGCTCACTGTGCCGCCCATCGGCATTAGCCTGGCGCCGCGCTACTTACCGAACGCTCTTAGGGGAGAGATGTTCGGAGCATTGGCTACCTTTCTTTTAGCACTTTATACCATGGGGTTGCTTACCTATCTTCTGGTCATTTGGATTGCCTATTACCTCGACATCTGGGTAATCACCGATCATCGCTTGATTGACGTGGAGCAGCACGGTCTTTTCCATCGCGAAATTTCCGAAATTCCCATGGAACGGGTGCAAAACGTGACCATTGAAATTCCTGGGTTTGTGGCTACGGTTTTGAAATTCGGCAACATTAGGATCCAGACCGCGGGCCATGGCGAGTTCACCATCTCCGAGGTGCCGGATTGTTATCAGGCCAAAGACCTCATCCTGAAATACTCCCGAACTCCTCGCCCAATGTTGCCGCCATCACCGGGGTTATAAATATAAAATCAGAATGACGAAATTCGAAATCCTAAACAAATCTAAAATCCCAAATTTCAAATTGCAAACCGCGTTTAGAATTTCGAAATTCGAATTTCGAATTTTTTAAGATATGGCTGGCCACTCCCGTTGGGCCCAAGTCAAGCATAAGAAAGCCGGCTCGGATGCCAGGCGCGGGATGCTGTTTTCGAAACTTGGCCGCTTAATCAGCGTTGCCGCCCGTGAAGGCGGAGCCAATCCCGATACCAACCCCAAGCTCCGCCAGGTTATTGATCAGGCCAGAGCCTCCGGTATCCCCAAAGAAAATATCGAGCGAGCAATTGAGCACGGCGCGGGGGGGCCGGAGCCGGCTAAATTGCGCGCGATGGAATATGAAGCTTACGGACCGGGTGGAATGGCTCTCGTAATCTCGGTGGTAACCGACAACCCCAACCGCACGCTCGCCGATATTAAAAGAATCCTGGGAGAGTTTGGGGGGAGACTGGCTGAGGCGGGAAGTGTTACCTGGATGTTTGAGCGGAGATACGCCGCTGATTTTGCGCTGCCCGGTGAAGGCGCAGAGGAATTTGAACTTAGGCTCATTGATGCCGGGGCTGAAGATATCGCCAGAATCCCGGAGCGCCTCCGCGCCGTGGTGCGGCCTGAAGGCTGGTCATCTTTCCAAAGCACCATCCAGGACCGCGGCCTTACACCGCTGGCAATAGAGAGCATAGTCGTTTCCAAAAATATGGTTGCGGTTGACCCACAAAATAAAAATCGGTCCGCTACCTTGGTGCAGACCCTTGAAGATCACCCGGATGTCACGGAGGTGTGGACCAACTTAAAAGTATGAGAGTTGTAGGCATTGACCCAGGTACACATCGCATCGGCTACGCCTTGGTTGAGGGTGAACGCCTAGCCCCACGGCTTCGCCATGCCGAAACTATCGTTCTCGACTCCCGCACCACGGCGGAACGGCTGTCCGGGCTTGAGAAGGCTCTGGACCAGCGGCTCCGCCGCGACCGCGCCGATATTGTGGCGGTCGAGAAGGTCTTTTTTGAAAAGAACACCAAGACGGCCTTGGCCGTGGCCGAAGCGCGGGGGATAATTATCTTGACAGCCTCACGCCATGTCTCTACCATCGGGGAGTATACGCCGCCGGAGGTGAAAATGGCGGTGACTGGTTACGGCCGGGCGGATAAGTCACAGGTGCGGCGGATGGTCCGATTGCTCCTTCCCGGCGCGGCCATCCCTTCCGGCGACGATGCGGTGGACGCCATTGCCCTCGCCATCACCGCGCTCTTAAAGATCACCCCGCTACAAAAGTCTTAAATAACACGATAAAGGTCGAAAACTATCCAGTAATGTTTTTTCCGGCCATGGCACAGTTTGGAAATTCTATCTTGCCGCTGACAGCCCAAGAAGACGAGGATGAAAAAGTGGATGATGAGGAAATACCGCTGGATGATGACGAAGGTGATGAGGGTCTTGGCGCTGACGGCGATACGCCTGAAGACCTATAACAAAACCCCGCCTAATGGCGGGGTTTTGTTATCCGCATTTAGACAACACGAAAAAATTTTTTCTTGCCCACCCTGACCACACTGCCGCGGCGGAGGAGGGTGGGGCCATCCGACGGTGCTATTGTCCGCCCGTCCACCTCCACGGCCCGCCCGGCAATCAGCCGCCGCGCCTCGGACTTAGAGCGGGTGACTTTTAGCGCAGCCAGTAACTCAAGGGGGCGCCAGGCCTTCAGCCTAAGATGCACTTTGGGTATTGAATCCGGAACCTCTTTTCTTGAAAACAATTTCACGAACTCCGCCCGGGCCTTCTGGGCTCTGGGCACGCCGTGGTAGAGACGGACGATGGCCTCGGCCACGCCGAGCTTAACATCGCGCGGGTTTGAGCCGCGGGCCAATTGGCTTTTGAGCCGTCGAATCCGCTCTAGGGGAAACCAGGCGGCAAGCTCGGCATAATTCACAATGAGTCCGTCAGGGATGGACATAACCTTGCCGAACATGTCGCCAGCCGAATCGCGGAGGTTAATGGTATTGCCGACGGACTTTGACATTTTGTTCCGGCCGTCCAAGCCGATGAGATAGGGCAGAAGCACTATATCTTGCGGCGTCTGCCCCAGTTTGGTTTGCAGCCACCGCCCAGCCAGCATATTCAGTTTCTGGTCTCGAGAACCAAGCTCAACATCGGCGCGCACAGCAACAGAATCGTACCCTTGGAGCACATGATACATAGCCTCGTGCAGTCGCACCTCGCGGCCAGCCTTAAGCCGCTTCTGAAAATCTTGCCGCTGCCACGCGCTCCTTAACGAAAAATAAGTGAGCAGCGAAAGGAAATCCTTAAGGGTCATGGGCCTAAACCATTCGCTGTTGTGACGCATCTCGGCTTTTTTTAGATCGAGAGTGGAGCCGATTTGGGAAAGGTAGGTGCGCTCGTTTCTTTTGACCTCAGCCGGGGTGAGTTGCCGGCGTGCGGCCTCGGCGCCAGCCGGATCGCCGATCTGGGCAGTGAAATCGCCAATGATAAGCACAGCCTGATGCCCGGCATCCTGGAAGGCGCGCAGCATCAAAAGCGGCACGATGTGCCCAAGATGGAGATCGGGGCTGGTGGGATCAATACCCAGTTTGACACGGAGCTTACGCGGGGAGGCCAATTTACGCCGTAGACTCTCCGCGGTGATGATCTCGGCGCTGCGGCTTGAAAGAAATTTAAAAAACTCTTGCGCATGCTTTGGCATACGGCCACACCATACCACACCTCGGACCAGCGTTCCAACCGCAATTAATCCATGCTATACTGCCCTAGTTATGCCCGGTGCTACAACTTCAAATATATATTTCGTATACGCTTTCACATACTACCTCCAAGCCAAACAATTAAAAACCTTCTTTGGTTATAAGTTGTAGCACCGGGTATGATCCGCCCTAAAAATCGCCGCCGCAAAAAAATTATCTACCGCCTCCTTTTGATCGGAGGAGTGGTCGCGCTGTTGGCTGTTTTGGGTGGCGGGCTGACCCTGGCCGTAACCCTGCGGGATCTGCCGGCTCCGGAAGAACTTTTTTCGCGCCGGGTGGTGCAGTCTACAAAAATTTATGACCGCGGCGGGCGGGTTTTGCTCTACGAAGTCCACGGCGAGGAACGGAGAACGGTGATTCCCTTTGGCGATATTCCGGCTGTGGTTAAAAACGCCACCATCGCCATTGAAGACGCCAACTTCTATCGCCATGCCGGCATTGATCTTCGCGGCATCTTGAGGGCCGTTCTCCGCGATATCGCCTCAAGGGATCTGGCTCAGGGCGGTTCAACCATCACTCAGCAACTGGTGAAAAACTCGCTCGTAGGCCGCGAGAGGACCTTCCGCCGCAAAATACGCGAGGCGGCATTAGCCATAATTCTTGAGGCTAAACTGGACAAAGATAAAATCCTTGATCTTTACCTAAACCAGATTCCCTACGGCGCCAATGCCTACGGCATCGAGGCCGCGGCTGAAACTTTCTTCGGCCGACACGCCGGCGAGCTGACCACTGCGCAGGCCGCTCTTTTATCGGCCCTGCCGGTTGCGCCGAGCTACTACTCACCCTACGCTCAGCACAGGGACGAATTACTGAAAAGAAAGGATTATATTTTGGATCGCATGCAGGAGTTGGGTTACCTCACCGCCGAGGAGGCGAGATCCGCCAAAGCCGAGGTTATCAAATTCCTGCCGCCGACCAAAAACATCCGCGCCCCGCACTTCGTGATGTTCGTCCGCGACTACCTCCGCGAGCGCTTCGGCGAGGAGGAGGTGGAGCAGGGCGGACTTATTGTTACCACCACCTTGGATTGGGAGCTCCAGGAGGCGGCCGAGAAAATTGTTGCTGAGTACGCGGCCCGAAACGAGTCGCTCATCAAGGCGGCGAATATGGCGCTTGCCGCCATTGATCCCAGGACGGGAGAAATTCTCGCCATGGTAGGCTCAGCCGGCTGGCTCTCGGATAAACTCGCTGACCCTATTCCGGAGGGATGCCAGCCGGGGGTGAACTGCCGCCTTGACCCCTATGTCAACGCGGCGACTCGACTCCGCCAGCCCGGTTCGGCCTTCAAGCCCTTTGCCTATGCCACGGCCTTTAAGAAGGGCTTGACCCCAGAGATGACGCTCTTTGATGTCGAGACTGAGTTTAATCCCCTCTGCACCCCCGAAGGCCTGCCGCGCCCGGGAAGCGCCCTGGAACCCAAAGATTGCTACCACCCCCAAAACTACGATGAAACTTTTAGAGGACCGGTGAGCGTGCGCCAGGCCCTGGCTCAGTCCTTAAACGTACCCTCGGTGAAGCTCCTGTATCTTGCGGGTATTGAAGATTCCATCCGCACTGCCGAGGATTTAGGCATAACCTCGCTTAAGGAACGCGAACGCTTCGGCTTGTCCATTGTCTTGGGCGGAGCGGAGGTAAGGCTACTCGAGATGGTCAGCGCCTACGGCGTTTTGGCCAATGACGGCGTCTTAAATCCGCCGACGGGCATTCTTAAAATCACAACCGCGGATGGAAAAATTTTGGAAGAGAAGCGCGAACAGCCGCGGCCGGTCTTGGATCCCGACATCGCCCGCCTCATCAATGACATCCTCTCGGATAACCAAGCGCGCATCCCCGTGTTCCAACCCCGTTCCTCGCTTTATTTTCCCGATCGCAAGGTCGCGGCCAAAACCGGCACGACCCAAGATTTCCGCGATGCTTGGGCAATTGGCTACACGCCGGCTCTAGTCGGGGGGGTTTGGGCCGGGAACAGTGACAACACGGAAATGCAGCAGAAGGGTTCGGGCGTCATGGCCGCCGCACCGGCCTGGCATGAATTTATGGAACTGGCTTTCCAGAAAATTTTAAGCGAAGATTTTATTCCTCCGCCGAAAGGCGAAACTTCAAAACCGCTACTTAAAGGAATCTGGCAGGGCGATGTGGTTTTAACTTTGGATGCTATATCCGGAAAGATAGCCACGGAGTTGACGCCGCTCGAAACCCGACGCGATGTTGCTTTTGGCGAGCCGCATGACCCGCTTTACTGGATTGACCGCGCCGATCCCACCGGCCCGCCGCCACAAGACCCCTACCAAAATCCGCAATACGCCAACTGGGAGGCGGCTTTCCAAAAATGGCGGCGCCAGAGCAACTTTCAGCCGCGACCCATCAGTACCGCGCCGACTGAATTCGACGATGTCCATACCCTAGAGAAACAACCGCGACTTCGGGTGCAAAAACAACCCGCCGTTGATGGGGGTGTAATTCTTAAAATTGAAGTTGAGGCCGCCTACAGCCTGGCCGAGGTTACGCTGGCCTTTGGTAATGAAATCATTGCCTCGCGTCAAAAGCCTTCCTTGCTTCTGGAATTTGCCATCTCCGCGGAGGAGCTTGGCCGCGGCATGAATGAAATTGAAATCCGCGCTTACGATGCTGTTGGTAATGCTGGTTCTGTGGCGGTGACGATTCCGTGACCCCCCACACCACGGCCTTCCGGCCGTGGTGTGGGGGTGAAGTTTCTATGCGTTGCGGGGTGGGGAGTTACGTTGCGCGTATGGGCATAAGGAGATAAAGGAACGAAGGATCGGCTTGGCTCTGGATAAGCGTCGGTCCGGATATGCCATTAATATGCAAGGTGACCTGCGGTCCTTGAGCCGCCTCTATCCCATCCCAAAGATAGCGGTAATTAAAAACTACCGCCCCTGAGGCTCCGCGACCCTTGACCGGCATGCGGGTGGTCGTGCCGCCGCTTTCGGCGTTGGCGGTGGTTATGGCCAGCTCCTTGGGTGATACGTGGAGGGTAACGTCGTTTAAGCGACTGGAGAATACGGAAGCCAGCCGTATTTTTTTTAATAAATCCTCACGGTTAACAACAATGGTGGTCTCGTAACTTTTGGGAATGATGTTTTTATAAGGGGGGTAGGCGCCGTCAATAAGACGGGATAAAATACGCGTCTCATTCCATTCAAAAACCACCTGATTCTCGCCGACATTAACTTGCACCTCGCCGCCTGAAGGCAGAGTACGGAGAAGCTCCTGCATGGTTCGTCCGGGGACAATGCACTCTATACGATTAGAAAGCCCTTCGGTATGATTAATAGTTTTCTCAGCCAAACGAAAAGAATCGGTTGCGGCTAGAACCAATGCTTCGTCGGTTGAAGCCATAAAAACTCCGGAAAGTTGAGGTTTAAGATCGGTGGGGGCCACCGCCGGGAGTACCTGGTGTAGGGCTAAAGTTAATACCTCTGCGGGTATGGAGAAGGAGTGTTCTTTTTTTATTGTGGGTAGATTTGGGAAATCAGTCGGATCTAACCCAAGAATAGTGATGTCACTGGAAGGGGTATGGATTAGAATTTTATTTTGCTGGCCATCAAGAGTTATTGTCTCGTCGGGTATGGATTGAATAATTTGAGTAAGTGTTTTAGCGGGGATGGTTACGGTTCCTGGTTTTTGAATTTTACCGGGGATGGCGTATTCAATTCCTATTTCAAGATTTGTAGCGCTTAAATAAATTTTTCTCTCCTTTACGGTAATAAGAATATAAGAAAGAATAGGGAGGGTTACATGCCTCCCTGTGAAATGCTCAACAGTTAGAACAGCTGTTTTTAAATGTTCAGTCGTGCACGTTATTTTCATAATAATAAAAATTTGTCATTGTTATTAGTTTGAATAATATGAGGATAAGTTAAATAAAGTAAGTTATTCCTAATTTTTACCTAAATTATACCTTAATTTTTAACTTAAAATCTTGTGGAAATATTTCGGGTTAAATTATATCAACTAGAAAGTTTTAAAAGTTTATTTTTCCATCCACCATCTATCCATAGAATTTGCGAATAACATTACACAGGAGAATATATTTTTTCCCGCAATGTTTTCAACTCCGCATCCAGCTCTGGACTCACCTTTAATCCGCCAACAATCTTTTTATAGGCATGGATGGCGGTGGTGTGGTCTTTTTTACCCAACCTCTCCCCAATAAAGGGGAAGGAACACTTAAGTTCTTCACGGAGAAGATACATCGCGATCTGTCTCGGTTTTACAATTTCTTTTTTACGGCTTTGGGCCAACAGGTCCTTTTCCGTGACATCATAAAATTCCGAGACAACGCGGATAATCTTTTTAGGAGAAATGAAGCGGCGGGGAGCGGTGGCAACCTGGGTTAGTATCTTTTTAGCTTCCTCCTCGCTTATAGGCTCGGCGCTCATACTTGAGCGCAGAATCAGGCGGTTTAGGGCCCCCTCCAAATCGCGAATGTTATTGGTTATTGTTTCGGCGACGTATTTCAGCACCGCCTCATCCAAAGAAAAATTCTTAGCCTTCAACTTCGATTTTAAAATAGCCAGGCGCGTCTCAAAGTCAGGAGCGCCAATATCCGCAATCATGCCGCCCTCAAATCGGGAGCGGAGACGGTGTTCAAGCGTCGGTATGGCGGCCGGCGGCTTGTCGGATGAAATCACGATTTGCTTATTGCGCTCGTAAAGAGTGTTAAAGGCATGAAAGAACTCTTCCTGCATTTTCTCCGTGCGGGCGATAAATTGAATGTCGTCCATAATCAGCAGATCAACACTGCGGTAGCGTTCTTTAAGCTGGTTCATGGATCTATTATTGATGGCATCTACAATCTCGCCCATGTACTTTTCCGAAGGAAGATAGCGGACTTTAAGCTGGGGGCGGGCGGCGAGGACCTCATTACCAACGGCTTGTATCAGATGCGTTTTACCCAAACCCACCCCTCCGTAAATGAACAGGGGATTATAGGTAAGGCCGGGATTTTTGGTTACCGCTTCGGCCGCGGCATGAGCCAGCTCGTTGAATGAGCCGACAACAAAGTTCTCAAAACGGTAGCGCGGATTGAGCCCGCTCTCAGGATCGATCATGCTTTCCTTAAGCTCCAAACGTTCCTGTGGCACGCTAAGCCCGGCCGGCCGTTGGGCGGCGCGCGGTTTGGGACGGCTGGTGGACTGCTCCAACCGGATTGGGCCCACGACATAGCCAACCTCCCGAACATCCTCAACGATGCCGCGCAAAGCCCGCAATATGGCTTTGTGGTACTTGTCCTGCAGCCAATTTTTGGCAAAGCCATTGGGCACAGAGATGGTCACCACCCCGCCGTTTACCTCGGCAATGGCCGTTTCTTTAAACCAGGTGATAAAGCTCGCTCGTGAAATGGAAAGCTCAAGTTCACCGAGCACATTTTTCCAAATCTCCTCGTGGTTCAGCATGGTTCTTGGAATAGCTACACCAAAATTTGGTTTATGACCTAAGCGTACAAGAACGACAATCTTCCTTTACACTAATTAATAATGATATACAAAGGAAGGGATTAAATTTTCGGTATTTGTTTACAATATGTTTACAACCTGTGGAGAATGTTTATTACCATATTTTGTGTTTTACAACCGAAACTTGATGGGCTATACTTTCCAATAAATGTCTCGGGCTTATGGTGAAAAGAACTTATCAGCCTAAAAAAAGGAAACGAAAGCGCGTTCACGGCTTTAGGGCGCGCAAGCGTACTCCGAGCGGCCGGAGAATACTGCGCCACCGTCGCCTCAAAAAGCGCTTCACCCTCGCGCTCTGATGCATACGAATGAGGCTCATCCTTCACCCTTAGCTTACAGGACGGAGCTGGGCTCCAAGCCGGGATCAAACCCTTTACTATTACTTACTATGGCGTTACCTACTAGACTTAGATTTAAAAGTCGTTCTGAAGTGGTGCGGCGGATCAGGCATGGCCGCCGTTTTTTGACGATCCTTGGCCGAACCATTGTCTCACCCGCGGCTCATGGCCATGGCCGGATTCTCTTCTCTTTGCCGCTGGCTGTTTCCAAAAAAAGCTCCGAGCGCCATCGCCTCAAGCGGCACCTGGACGAGTGGGCACGGCATCAAACCTCCGACCTTCTTGGGCACCATGACGTAATAGTCTTTATTAATCCGTCACTTAAAGGATTACCGCGCCGGGCCTTATGGCATACGGCGGACAAGATGCTTGAACAACTTTCAAGGCGCCTATGAACTCAGCTCCATTCCTTCTCCTCAGAGCCTATCAGCTTTTCGTCTCACCGCTTCTGCATCAAACTCTTATCTGGTCCTCCGGCTGTCGGTTTAGACCTTCGTGTTCAGAGTATGGCCTGCAGGCCATACGTCAATATGGACTAATTCTGGGTTTTATGTTGCTCTTGGGGCGACTCAGCCGTTGCCACCCTTGGGGTAGGAGTTGGTATAATCCGTTTCCCAGATCAAAAATCAAAAATCACGCCAAAGGCCCGCTTCGCTCTCGCGAAGGCGAGGCGAGCGAGGCTCGTCAAAGGCGGCAAAATCAAAAATTTAGCATGTTGCCTGCGGCCAGGCCCTAATATTGGCTATTTGCGTTTTGCTTTTTGCGTTCCCCAATGGGTCCCATCACCTTTATCTACAACGAGTTCATCTACCGGCCGCTCTTAAATGGTCTCATATTTCTCTATGCCACTCTCCCCTACCGCGACCTCGGCCTCGCCATTATCATACTGACGGCCATTGTCCGAATCCTGCTTCATCCTACGCTGGTTCAAACCATACGTTCGCAACAGGCCATGGCCCGAATCGGCCCCAAGCTCCGCGAGATTCAGGAACGGTTTCGTGATAATAAGGAAGAACAGGCGAAAAAAACTATGGCCCTCTACCGCGAGGAGGGCATCCATCCGCTTTCCGGGTGCGTCCCCATACTGATTCAGCTCCCGATTTTAATCGGCCTCTATCAGGTATTCTGGAAAGGGATCGCCGCCTTTGATCCCACGCTAATCTATTCTTTCTTGCCGAGCGTCCAGACCCTGGATCCTATAGCTTTTGGGATTTTCGATCTTTCGCGCAAGAGCGTGATTTTGGCCATTGTTGCCGGGGCATCACAATTTTTGCAAAGCAAATTTATTGCCATTACCCCTGCCTCCAGCAAAACGACTGCCGCGGATTTCGGCCGGGCCATGCAGTGGCAGATGACCTATTTTTTTCCGTTTTTCATTATCGCAATTTCCTGGTCGCTGCCATCCGCGCTCGCCCTTTACTGGACAGTTTTCAACCTTTTTGCTATAGTTCAGCAACTGTGGATTCAAAAGCGGATCAGTCATGAACGTAATTTGCGAACACCTCAATCAGACTCTTGAGAAAATGGGCATTCAGGCGGAGGTGGAAGAGCGGACCATCCCTGACCTCTCCATTCCATACATAAATGTGGTTACTGATCAGGCTCGACTCCTTATCGGCACACGAGCTCGACATCTTTTGGCTCTGGAACATCTCTTGAAGCGCCTGCTCGAAAAGCACGTCCCTCTCGATGCGCGGGGGTTTTTTTTGGACGTCAATGGTTATCGCCTGCATCATATTGAAGCCCTGAAAGCCGAAGCCAAGAACATGGCCAAGAAAGTCCGGCTTTACCGGACCGAGCTCGTGCTAAAACCCATGCCGGCATTTGAGCGCAGGATCATCCATATGGCGCTCGCCGAATACCCCGACATCACCACCGAATCCATCGGCGAGGGTTACTCGCGCCGAGTGGTGATTAAGCCCTATCCTTAAAAAAGCGGATGGTGTAGATCGCAAAGCTTTTGATTTTACGAAACCGGAATCGGCTCATTTCTTAGAAATGAGCCGATTTTTTGTCGGGGCGAACGAATGTCAGGAGCGCGATCCGTTGCGAAGCAACATCTTGACGTATTCTGTTAAAAATGTTAATATTGGGCCACGATTAGCCTGGGCAAGTTGATTGAAAACAATAAAACCATTCCAAATGCGCATGAATGCGCAAGAAAGGAGAATCTAGAATGGATGGGTTTCGTTGGCCTGATCTGACCCTCGTACTTCTGGTGACGTCCATCGTAGTCTTTATCCTCGCGGTGTGGCTTCGTTACCGCCTCGGGCGGCGGCGCGGCGAGCCGAGTTGGTTTGAGTTCTATCGCCGTCCTCCCGACAACATCGAGGCCGAAACTCCCGACTCACCCGGCGGCCCTCCTACTCCGCCAGCGCTATCGGCGCTACCCAGTCCTGTTCATCCTCGGCCGCGCGGCCTCAGCCTGCCACGGTGGTTAACCCTGGTGCTGGGCGCGGTGATCACGATGATCCTCTGCGTCCTGGCGCTGAAGCGCATACCGTATCCCTTCAACGTCGGCATAGCCATTGTCGCCTTCAGTTACTTTGGAGTCGGCGGACTGATCCAGATTGATATCGCCAACAAGGGCGTGCCCCTTCTCTTGGCCGGGCGTCTGGGGCGGCTGGTAACGGAGCGAATCGTCCGCCCTGACGGCACGCTTGAGCAGCTTGAGGTTCACGAAGCGCTCTTCACCCTTAATGAGGGCTGGAGCTGGCTCCTGCCGCGCCCGCTCATGGCCGCCGAGGAGATTGACGTCCGCGAGCGGACGTCCAAGATCGAGAAGTTTGTTGTCTTCGCCAAGAACGGGGTGCGCATCAGCGTTGATGCCACCATCCAGTGGAAGATTACCAACCCCTACCAGTCGCTCTCGGTGGGCGAGGAGGTCATCCAGCGGGGAATGATTGAGCTCATCCGCCAGGTCGTCCGCGCCGAGATCATCCAGAAAACCGACGAAAAAGCAGTTCAGGCCCAAGTCGAGCTGAGGGATGAGTTGACCAAGGCGGCCGATGCCAAAGCCCGGGACTGGGGCGTTGACATCACCAATGTCCTTGTCGCCCAGATCCTCCCCTCGGAGGAGGTTATCCAGGACTACGAGCGGGTGAGGCGTGAGGAGCGGCAGCGTGATGCCGAGATCATTGAGCTTGAGCACGTCCGCAGTCGGATCGAGGAGGTCAGTAGAATGGGGTTTTCACTGGAGCGCGCCCAGGAAATTGTTCAGACCGAGCGCGGCAAGGTGAAAAAGGAAATTCGCGAGCAGCAGCTTTCGATTCCGGCCGAGACCCGCGCAACTCTGAAGGAGGTCCTGATAGGGATCTTCGGAAGGAGGGAGGGCTAAATGGCGCACCGAGGCATGGCCACATGGCAGAAATCTACCTTGCTCTGGGGCGGTGTGACCGGCGCGATAATAGTCGCCGGCCTCCTGGTCTGGGAGTCTCTTGGCGCACTCCCCGGCATGCCGCGGGTGAGGGGTATGTCCGGTGTCGAGGTACTCCTCCTCATCGGATTCCTCTATCTTGCCGCCAGGGTTAGCGCAACTCTCCTGGGCAAGCCGGAGATCAGCAAGGCCGCCGGTCAGATCCTGCGGATCGGCGGGATACTCGCGGTACTGTGGTGGTTCATTTGGGGTTCGGGATGGACGAGGGTGGAGGAGCTTGACAGGTTGCGAGCGCCCGAAGCGCGGGCAGCAGCGCCAAGCTTCCCGCTCCAGTACGCCGGCATTACGCCAGTGTCGGGATCACTCGCCCCGCGGCCGACGCCGGCGACCACTGTCACCGCCAAAGGCGAAGGCATTTGGGAGGTCTCGATTGACGGTTCCAACGAATACGGTTACGCCGAGCCGGCGCCGGGCCACCGCACCAAGATAATGGTCAGGCCCGGTGAGAAGTTTAGCCTCCGGCACCTCGGCGGTATTCCGGCGATCAATGCTCATGGCGATCGCGTGGCCCTGTGCGGCACCAAACGCACCGTGTACAAATGGGAGCAGAGGCGCTTCCCAGATGAGCCGCTCTATGCTGTCGGCGTCGTAACCTTAGGCCCGACCTGGCCGTTCCGGTTTACCCCCTGGAAGTGCGGCAGAACCGACTTCGAGCTTAAGAACGCTGGAACAGAACCGTTCGAGCTTGTGCTCTGGTTCAACCAGAACGAGGTTTACCGCACTCCTGACGGGCGCGGTCACTCTGACGGCTTCGCTTACTCCGGCTGGGACGGCGAGCGGGTGCGCTTCGAAGTGCGCCGTATGCCGCCAGGCACCTAGGCTCTGTTGGGGGCGTGAATCCAGCCTCTTGACGTGAGGAAAAACGTCACCAGGTTTCTGGATTCGGCAGAGTTCCCTAGTCGAGTTCTTTGGAGTATCAAAGCTCCGGATTCAGCAACCTGAAGTAAAGGTTCTGGATTCCGGAGCTTTTTCATTGTCCGCCAAAAATTTCAAGACGCAGTTGCAGAAATTTTTGCGGTGGACAATAGAACCCCCTCTTTTTAGATTCTGCTTTTTACAATTCGTTTCTTTAGTTGCCCCCAAGCACTTTTGTACTTTTTAAGCTGTCGCTCTCGCTTCGTTGCATCTTCCTCCGCTTTGTACGCTTCGTAATAAATAAGGTCATGGCGTTTGGCACAATGTTCTTTCATACGACGGGGCATATCGGCGGTGTAACCAATATAAAGATCTCTGCTGTTGCGTTTGATGATGTAAACGTAGAACACTTCAAAAAGCAGAACTCAAAAAGAGGGGGTCACTGGCCGAGCGTCAATCGCCACAGCGTCCCATCGCTTTTATTCTGAAAGAAAAGATATTTGCCGTCCGGCGAGGCCAAAGAGCTAGTTACATCAAGATCCGGCATGTCCGACAAAATAGTTTTGGTCTGCCCGGTGGCCGTATCAATCTCAACTATATTGTCGGAGAACGACACCGCGCCGCGATACCATTCATCCGGCATGGGACTGGGCAGGGGCGAACGCGGCACCCCGCAGAATATTTTTTTGGCGTCAGCCGAAAAACCGCATTTCTCGGCAATGGTGATATACTCGAGCAGCATAACCTGCCCAGTTGAGAATTTATAGAGCGCAAGAGCCCTGGCCCGTCCTCCCTCCGCGGATTGAGAAAAAAGAAGTCCGCTGCCATCGGGCATGGCGAGGACCACTACTCCCGGCGCGGCTATTGGTAAAACTGTGGCCTGACGAGTGTTGGTGTCAAAACGCATGACCAGGCTCGGCGCCAAACCCGAAGGCTTTGCGATTAGTATTATTAAGTTTTTAGCCGCCCAACGGAGAGTGAAATCGGGAATTGGCGTGGTCCAAACTACTTGCGGCTTTTGGTTGGCCGCATCGGCAATAATCAAGGCCGCATCAACACTTCGTTTGGTTAGGTAGGCGATGGAAAGACCATCCGGCGACCAGTCGAGAGCCGTGGTTTCCGGCGGCAGGAACTTGGAGGCCGTGCCCGTGGCCACGCCGGCCAAAAAGGTTTTAACCGTACTGCCGTCGGCGTAGCGCATGGCCACGCGGTTTTTCTTAGGCGACCAGAGAGCCTCAAAGGTTTCGAGCACGGTGAGATTGGTAAGATTTTTTTCGTTATCGCCGGCAAGATCCGCGCTCATGACATGTCCGTTCTCGCGGAGAACGTAAAGAATGGACTTTCCGTCTAGAGCCAAGGCCGGGCCAATAATGTCGCGATCAACGATTTGGCGGATGATTCTCTCCTCGGTTATGGGAGAGGGCGGCGGCGGGATGGGTGATTCCCGCTCCAGCGGCGCCCGACCGCCGATGATGGGCAGGTTATCCAGAAAAGAGCCCTTTCCGGGAGCTTGGGGAGCGGCCAGGAAATACCATATTAATCCTCCGGCGATTAAGAGGATGAGGAGCGCGCTTCCAACAATGATTACTTTTCGATTCATGGAACTTGCTGGCTCCCCGGAGCAAGGGGGCCAGGAATGGATGATGGTCGGCTGTTAATGATACTTTCGATATCAAACCCGTGGGTTATGAGATCGGGGTTAATGGTCCAGAGGAGTAGAAAGGAGGCCGCGGCCAAAACAATTCCCCATATGGCATTCCAGATCCAGCGTTTGGCTTCACCAACGAGCGCCGGATTGGCCCCGGAAAACATATAGGTCACTCCGCCGCGAACAATGGCAAAGAGTGCGGCGACACCGATAAATCCCAAAAACCAAAGATATAGGTTGGAAAGATAAGTTGAGACTACGATTATGGGCGGTCCCGCTCCGCCGGATGGCGGTCCCGCTCCGCTGGATGGTCCGCCCGGGTTTTGAGCCAAGGCAAAATCAGGACCGCTAAGGGCGAGGGCCAGCATAATCACAAGAAGCGAGAACAAGGAGATCTTCAGCATAAAATTCAATGCAATTGAACGGTTAAGGCGGCATGAGCCGGCGAGCTTGGAGCTGCGGGATCTTTAATGACCACACTAAGGCTGTCCAGGCTCGGCGTATTGGGGTTAGACGTCAAGGTGAAAAGCCAGGGCTTGGCAAAGGCGCCCAGAATGTCTTTGCCGTTTAGCGTCCAGAGATAATTCAGATTATTCTGGCGCTCTTTGGGGAAAAAGAAAGGTAGAGCAACAAAATCATAAGGTTCTCCGGACGGCGCTCTAAATTCGTTAAGTTTCTTTTCAAAAACTACGCCGCGGAGCGGCCGGACTTCATAGATGCCGACTAGCGGCGTGGCTGGCCGGATGCCGATGGACCTCGTTTTCTCGAACGTCCCCGCGGGGTGCTTCATGGTGATTCCCACCTGCTCCTCAACCGGCAGACTAATCGTGAACGAATAGGAAGATTTCCCGACACCCGACGCTTGCTGAAGAAACCCGGCGTTGAACTCCCACTGGTAGGACAGGGCCGAGGGGTTTGAGACATTCGGGAGCGCGAGCACGCTCACGCGGGCGCCGACGCTCGGCAGGGCCTTGCCTTTATACCAGTAGGGCACGGAAGTGTCCGTCCACCAGTAGAGGGTTGCGGTTGCGGGGCGGATGGTAACGCTGCCGGATTTATTTTGACCATCGGGAGTCGTAACGTCTACGCTTACGGTTTTCGTCTCTCCCTCCTTGCCCGCCGTGAGCGTAAGTTGCGTTTTACCTCGTCCGCTCGCCTCGCTCTGGCGGACGCCGTTTATATACCACTGGTAGCTGGCGGCAGTGGTATCGAACGCAAAGGTTGAGACCGACACCGTGACCGATTCTCCGGGATCCGGATTGGAATTCGATGCTTTCACGGTGAAACTAGTGGTGAGGCCGGATATGACTTGCAGATTCTGGGTCGGACCGCCGGGAAGCGTCTGGATGGTGGCTCGGCCTTCGATTGGCCCGAGCCCGGGAGGCCGCGCCACAACCCGGATCGCGATCGTCTCGGGCTTGTCGGGATCAGTGGAGAGCGCCAGGGTGGTGCGTCCGATACCCGAATTATAGGGAAGCAACGCGCCGTCGCGATACCACTCAAATGCCGTGCTGGTTGCCGCAAAGCCTTGGGGGATGGCGGTCACGGTGATAGAGTCGCCCACAAAGGCCATTGGCGGGAACATAACAAGAGAGACGGATGGAGGCGGCTCTTGCGAGAGAGCCGGGCTTGCTTGACTGAACCACAAAGCCGCGGCGGCGAGGACCGATGCGATGAATATAACTCGCGCCATTAAGGTTATTGTATCCTGTTTTGGGGTGGTTGGCATTTTATGCGCCGGATGCCATATTTAGCCCCAGCGAGGCGTTAGGCGGTCCGCGAAATAACATTCCGCGAGATCCACATGGCCACGCCGGAAAGGGGGAGGAGGTGTATACCGGGGACATTGTCTAACAGCGAGGCGCCGATCGAAAGGGCCTTCTTGACGAGCGAGCCGCCGCTGAACATCCCGTGACTCCACTGATAATAGATGAGGAAGACGGTGAAGAGCATGCCGGGAATCTGGCCGACAAACGGGATCAGCCCTATTCCCAGGGCGGTCATTACCAAATCAAACCCGTCTTTTGCGAATCCTAGCAACACGATCACCGACGATGCGCTCGCCGGAGCCGTGTCCGCACCCACTTCTGTTGCGTCCGATTCAGCATCATCGAGTCCAGCTTCGCGTGCTAATTCAGCCTCAATCTCATCCTGGCGCCTGGCCGCGTTCAATTCTTCCAATCTCAGTGTTTGTTCTTCGTCCATAGGGCGCGTTCCTTACACTGATTCGTTAAGTGGATACACCTACTTCGGCTTGGTAGGTTCTGGCAAATTCTTCTTTGGCCTTGCGGATCAATAAAAGCTGCTGGGGGTCCGAGGTGATGACCTGGTCTTCGGTATAGGAGGCGATGATTTTGATGGCCACGTGCTTTAAGCCGGCAAAGAATATTCCTTCGCCGACCTCGGATTCCAGGAGCAAGAATTTTTCCTCATTGGTGAGGTTAAATGTTTCTACAACGGTCTTGATGGTGGCCGGGGACTGCTTCATGAGAAGTTGGAGCGAGGAGTTGGTGACCAGAGGCTTGCCGTAGGGTGAGCCCATAAAGTCGGCCACGTCCTGGGTGATGGTGGAGAGTCCCAAGAAATATTTTCTAGCCCGTTTGGCAATGGAATAGAGGAAGGAGGCCCCGTCTTCGTAGCGCATCAGCCACCAGGCCTCATCCACCACCAAAAGCCGTTTTCTTAACTCCGAGCGCACTAGATTCCAGATGTAGTGGAGCACTATATACATGGCCACCGGCCGAAGCTCCTCCTCCATGTCGCGGACCGAGAATACGACCATGCGGTTTTTAACGTCAAGATTGGTCTGCTGGTTGATAAAGCCGGCCCACGTCCCTTGGGTGTATTTTTTTAGGCGCACCGCCAAGTCTTCGCCGCCCTCGGTGTTGGCCAAAACGAGCTCGAGGTCAGATAGCGTCGGCGGCACGGCGGTTGAGAAATCAGTTTCCGGGGTGATGTCCCGCGCGGCATAGGTCTCGGCGATGGCCCGGTCAAGTATGGCATCCTCCTGCGGGGTCAGGCCGCCCAAAAGTATTCTAAAAAAACCGATCAGGTTAATGATGTTGGAGCGGAGGACGTCGGAGGGCGATTCGTCCTCGCGGGGAACGGGCAGGTCAAAAGGATTGATGTGATTGGGCGAGGTTAAAGAGATATTAAAGTAGGTTCCGCCGACGGTCTCGGCGAGATACTGATATTCCCGTTCCGGATCAATAACAATGACATCCGCGCCAAACATGAGCGAGCGCAAAATTTCCAATTTTGCGGCGTAACTTTTCCCAGCCCCCGACACGGCAAAGATCACCGAGTTGGCATTTTCCAGCGACCAGCGATCAAACAGGATAAGGGAGTTATTGTGGCGGTTGACGCCGTAAAGGATTCCTTGATTGGAGGTGAGGTCAAAGGAGACAAAAGGGAAGGTGCTGGAAATGGGTCCGGAGTTTAAGTAGCTGTGGATTTGCAGGCGGTCGGTATTTATCGGCAGCGTGGAGTGAAATCCGTCTTCCTGTTGAAACAGCGCCGGCTTGAAATAGACTATTCGCGACTCCAGTATGGAGCGAAGATCATTCTCGATTTTATTCAACTCCTCCAGACTCTGGCCGTAGATTGAAACATAAAGTCCAAAGTTGAATAACCGTTCCCGGGCCTGCTGCAACTTGTCGCGCAGTTCCTCCAGGTCGCGGTAGGCGGTATCCAGCATCGGATCGCGCACTAAACCCTTTTCCTCGCGCATTGAAATTTGTGACTGCACCCGGGCCACCTGCTTTTGCAGTTGTCTCAACATCATGGAGGTATCCACCGGATGGACAAAAAACGAGATGTCAAAGACCTTGTCTAGATTAATCACCGGAGAGAACCAGTTGGTGTTCAAATAGCGGGGGTAGGAAAAAATGAAGATCGTCCGCACCAGCTTCTCGCCCAATCTCAAGAAGCTAGGATTGATTTCGAGGGCGGCCGGAGCGATGACGTCCTGAAGCGAAGCCACCCCGCTTTTATAGATGGTCTCGGGGAATATGGAAAAGACCTCGGTCGCCTCGCCTTTTTGTTTGGTGAAAAATGGTATCTTCATCTGTTATTCTATGCGTTTATTATCTGTGGTTGTAATTTTCTGGGATTCGGTGGGATTGTATAGTCCGTAAAACAGTTCGATCAGCTCTTCGGTGTTGAGCATCGCCGTGCGTAATCCGAGCCTCTTCAGGCCCAGGCTCACTGCATCCACTCTCTGGAGAAGCTGGCCCTTGAAGTGAGCGAACTCATCTTCGGGCGAGGTAAATTCAGTGCTGGCTGTTCCGCCCCAGAACCCGCCTAATCTCTTGATCAGGCCGGGCTGGCGTTCCAGGATGGAAGGCTGGAAGGGCACGACGGCATAAAAGGTTTTGGACACAATCTGCGAGAGCTCGACAAAGGTTTTAACGAACTCTATATATTCGGCGATCTGCACTTTCAGGAGCTCGCCGGTTTCCTCCTGAGCTCGTGCGGCGAGAGTTTCGAGATAGGGCTGGATGTTCAATCTCCGCGACTGGACCACAAACTGCATTGAAAAATCCAGGGCATTCAGGAGATTCTCATATTGCATCACCAGGGCATCCTGCTCGTCTTCGGATTTCAGGGCGAAGTTCAAAGCCGAGACCATGACCACGGCCCTAAGGCCCTGAGCGTGCTTCAAGACCACAATGCCGTCGCGAATGGTCTCAATGGAGAGGAATTTTTGCGCTGATTCTGCACTTTTGGATTGTGTCGGGAGGGTATTTGCCACGGATGAGCGTCGAATACTTGAAACGAATTATAACGAATCACTTGTGTTCTCTTTCAATTTTTTCTTTAATATCCAGGCTCCAGGCCAGATCAGCCAATTTAGACTCGGATATTTTTGGGATGCCCGGCAGGGCAGGGGTTTTTGAGGCTGGAGCTTGAGCTTCGGCTGGGTGCTTTTCCTTGGCTTGGCGCCAGAGGTAGAGACGGGGCTTTAAATAATAGTTGATGGCATTCATGAGAATGGTTGGCAGGGGCCGGCCGTTGATTTTTACAAAAGCCATGGCCGTAAAGACGGCGATAATAGGAACAGCGAATAAAATAAAGAGCGGAATATAGAGGAAAAACCAGCCCACCAGCGCCACCGCGGCCGCACCCAAGAGGTACATGAACTGCTTTAAGGTCAGCGGCCCGATAATGCGGTCTTCAATGTCAATGAATTGTGGGACTTGGTATTGTTGCACGGAGTAATCGCGAATATACAAATCTTGCTTCAATATACGAATATATGAATTTATACTGGGTGGAGAATGCGGCGGTACTTAACGCCGTCACGGGTGAAATAGATGAGTATGGCAAGCCGGAAGCCGGTAGTTTTTAAATAATCCGCCACTTGTTTGATGTGGCTATAACCAAATTTAGGTCGCATTTTTAACTCCACCACAATTTTGTTATCCACCACGAAGTCAAGGTAGTAGCGACCTGCCGGTTGGTTGTGATACTGCAGTGTTATAAGCTGTTCCTTTTTGAATGGCATGTGTTCTTCCTCCAGCGCTTTCGCAAACAATTTTTGATAGTACTTTTCGCTCCCACCATAGCCACCTTCATTAAATACCTAAAAGGCTGCACCAATTATCTTATAACTCAGTTCGGGGTAGACAATCTTGCCCAACATTTCAATTTGTAATTCGTATATTTGTATATTCGTCTTTGATTCGTATATTCGCGATTACTCTTGGGGCTCCCGATACGGATCCACTCCATACTGTTCCGGCGCCTGGGTATGCGGGAATTTTTCCGGCGGCAGTTTAAGCGGCGGCACCTCGCCAGCCGGCCCGCCGCCAGCTGGCGGAGGCTTTTGCATGTCTTCTTTTTTGATGACATGGGGCGATGGGCCGGCCGGCGGCTTAGGCTCCTCGGCTTGCTTCTTTTGGAACTCCTCCAACTCCTTGCTTACTGCCGCTTTAGTCTGCTCATAAGTTTCAGTTGGCTTGTCGGCCAAAGTTTCAACGCTGGCCGGAGCCTTGGGCAAAGTAGGAGTCGGCTGAGGCCTTGGTGATTGCGGCCCGCTCAAGGGTTTTGGCGTTGGCGGCGGAGCTGGAGGAGGTGGTGGCTGCAGTTTTACCGATGCAGCCGGCGGAGATGGCGGCTTTTCTATTTCTACTTTCGGTTCCGGCGGCGGAGTGGGCAGTGGTCTTATAATCAGCGGCTCGGGTTGTTTAGGCCGGACCTCTTCTTTAGCCACGGCTTTGGGTAGAGGCGGCGGTGGAGGAGCAACTTTTGGCTGCGGCGGTGATGGTTTTGGCATCAGCGGAGGTGCTGGCGGTGGAGCCGGAGGTTTTGGGGCGGCTGGCGCTGGTTTTGACACCATCGGCGGCGGCCCGCCAGCTGGCGGGGGTTTTGGCGGCGGGCTGGTAGCCATGCGCAATGCCTCGCGGATGGGCATGAAGATCTGGGTGTTGGCATCCATGGCCACGGCAGCAGCTTTCTCCCGATCAGCATCAAGGATTTCGAGGAGAGCCGAGGTGAAGGCTTTCGCGTTCACCTCGCCGGAGATAAACCCCGAAATTTGTTCGGCCAGCTTGCCGATTTCTTCAACATTTAGACCATGCCGTCGTCCAAGGCCATAGATGCGTTCTGTTACTGGGATGCTGGCTACTGCTCGTCGAAATTCTGCAGGCAGTTTGGCGCTTAAATTTTGGGCTATGGTCTCCAATATACTCGGCATATGACGTACACTATTATTTACGCTCTCGTAGTTCCTCTATCTCGTCTTTAAGCGATTCGATTTCTTCTTCAAATTCTTCCCGCATAGGTGGACGTGAAGGTCGTGATGGGACGGCAGGCCGCCTAGATTGCTCTACCACGCGTTGGATATTTGGCGCCTGTGCTTGTATTGCGATTTTAATCTGCTCGCGCTGTTCAGCCGTTGTCTCTGGATGGATCCGCACCGTGGAATTCACTGTCTCCTGTACTGCGGTTGCAATTTCACTCGGCGATGCCCCGGGACGTTCTTGTATGGTGCGGTTTATACCTTCGGCTATGGCCTCGCGGACGGCTTGGGGCAAGTTTTGTATTGCTTGTAATCCCTGGACTATTGGCAGCACCTGGACCTGAAGTTCTCTGGGTGTTACTGGAGTGGGTGGAGCCGCTGGCGGCGGGGCGGTGGCCAACTGTCCTTCTGGAGTGAATTTAATTTTGCGTTTCGCTGGCAGGGCCCCGAGTATCGCCTGGCGTTTTCCGGTAGGCATGCCGGAAAGCATCGTACCCAGTTGCCGATCCGGAAGCCGAGTGTAAAACTCAATGTCTTTCTTCTCAACTTTCGCTCCTCTGGTCATCACTGCGGTTGTAGCCTGTCGGAGGCCTGGGATTCTACTGGTGATGGGCGCCGCTGTCTCGGCCACCTTGCCGGCGTACTTCCAGCCGCGAGCCTTCACGTATCCCCCGGTGGCTTTAGACCACCGCTTCCCCATGCCCACGACAGCGCTCGCCCCATAAATTGACATCTGATTGCCGACGAGGAGCGCAAAGATCATAAGCCCGATGCCGACGGCGTAATCCAGCATGAGTCTGGAAAGGTTCGGAACCGCCTGACCGGCGAGTATTGCTCTTTGCGTCTCAATGGGGATGCCCTGGACCACCAAAAGACTCAGCATAAAAAGGAAGAGGAACGCCGGCAGGAAGAAACTCCACTTGAAAAGTTTGTTCCACCAGCCGCTCCAAAAATTTCCCATCCCGGGAATGATGAACGAGAGGAAGGCAAAGGGCGCAAAGATGAGGAGGCCCATTAGCGAGATGAGCCGGACCAGGAACATGATGGCGCCGGCAAAGAGGACAAAGAGGACAATGGGAACCATGAATGCCTTGGCGATAAACGCGCCGGCCAGCAAAATTTCACTGCCAATCGTTGGATCTATGGCGGCGAGCGCCTGTGAAATTTCTACGTTTTTGAGAAGAGCGTTGCACTGGTTATACGTCCACTCTTGGAAGATCCATGCCTGTGACAAATATGCCAAGCCCCCGAGGAAACTTGGTAACGCATAGACCTCATTGTAGCAGTCTAAAGCGGTCCACTCGGTTCTACCACCGAGCGGTATGTCAATAATTCCCAAAGGTGTTATTCCGCGCTGGAGAGTCACTCTGGCGTCTATCAACTTTTGTCGAGCCTCTTCCGGGTTTAAGGACACATATTGATTTTGGATGCCCATCGTCATGGTCTTCATGTCAAACATTTTTTTGACCGCAGCGGCGGGCCCGCCCTGTCTTTTTATCTGCTCATAAAATATATTCCCAATTCCATTGGAAAGGTTGATGATGGATTTACCAATGGCGAAGCTGAAGTTAATGAGGAGTGCCATGATGATAAGCTTGGGGAGAAGGCTCCTGGCGCTGAACATGGAAAAGTCAAAGATCGTGGCAATGGCGATCCAGAGGAGCAGGAGCACGAAAAACATGTTCACGATGCCGAGAACAATTCTCCAGCCAACCTCCGCGGCGATAAGGGCGCGGCCATTGGCAAATGCGGTGAGGTTTTCCGAGAGCATGGCCGTGAAGAGCTGTTCAACAAGCGGGTAGACGATATTGATAACCATGTCTACCAGCCAATTCAGGGCAAAGAGAATCCCGCAGGTGATGTAGCTCTGGCTGCAGGTCGTCGGCACAGCCGGCGTTAGGCGCGCCGTCCGCTCGATAGAGCCCGCTGTCACCGCTTCACTGCCGAGTGCATCCAGGTCTCCCTGCGCGATGGCCGGGTTTGGACCGAGCCCGATGAATCCAGAAATAAGCACAAGAAGAGCAACGCCTGCCAGCGTTTCTGTCCAATGCTGCGGATATAAAGACGCCTTATTCATATTCACGGACCAAAGACAGTAGCGAGCCCCCTTTCAATAAGCACCCGGACCGCGGTATCAAGGATTGCGGCAATGGCGGTTTGGATGTCATCCGCCACGTCGGTCTGGCGGATTGGCGAGACAATCTGCGACTGCATCACCAGTTCAGCCACCGCACTTCCCGGCGTGACGCAGCGTCCGCTCGCGTTCCTGACGCAGAAGAACCCCTTGCCCGCCTGGTACTCTTGGTTGAAGGAGTTCACAGCTATTGCCTCCTGCCGTCTCTTTTCATCCAGCGCCCACACGTATTGGTAGACTCGATTATTTTGTGGATTACTCAATGCCAGATACTCCTCAAAGGTAAGGGAGCCGGGATCATTGTGCAGTCGGAGGAGCGCATCGGTGTAGTTTTCGTTTATGCCGGCAGGGAGGGTACATTGGGATGTCAAGGCGAAACCAAGGAGAAAGTTTTGGGGAGAAGGAATGCCGAATCCCGCGCAGAAGTTGAGGCCGGTAAGTTGGGAAATGAATATTCTCGATGCGTTCTCGGCGATGCGCGTGGCGTCAATCCGGTAACTTGTCGAAAAGACCGGAGCTCCGAAGTTTCCGGTGACGATCCAGCGGAGGACCATGTCGCGCACTAGCGCGATTGCGGTTTTCAAAATGGCGGTCGTGAAGACGTTCACGCAGCTTGAGTTGTTGGTCGAGGTATTCGCGATCGTGGTTTGCGCCCGCACCACCGCGTCACGGACCGGAACCTCAAGCCCAATGCCAATACCCAGACTGCCGAGAGCGCCCCCAATGCTGGATATATCTATGCCAAAGAAGCCGAGAATCGAGCTAAAACAGCTAGTGATATCCAGCTGGGCGCGCGCCGGCTGCAGTGCGGGGATAAAGAAGACAAGGGTCGCCACCAAGAGGAGGACGGCTATGGATGATTGGGTTTTGCGGAAGGCAGCACTCATCACTAGGGTCGAGGCAACTCAAACGCTACGCCGATCGCAGTAAGATCGCGCCTGAGGTCGTCGTGGAACTGAATCATCTTGAGAAGGAGGTTTATGCGCGGCCTGATGACAAACAGGGTTGCGAGCGGGTCGCGCTCGGTGTTGCGGAATATTTCCCAGGCGCGCTTTGTTTTCAGGAGGTAGTTCACCTCGCGGCTGGCCGTCGCGCGCCAGTTCGTCGGCACGGGCAGCGCCTTGACTTCGGCGATGATCTCGTTGAGCCCGACAATCAACGGATCGAGTTCGGCGAGTTTGGAGTAGTCCTCGTTCTTCACCGCCTCCTCGAGAATTACAAGATCGCTCCGGTATGGGCCGAGCCGCTTCTGGTAAATGGCGAGCAATGTATGAAAGTAATCGGCGACGCGGGCCGCGCTGTTGTCGGAAGTTGTCGGCAGGTCTTGGGCGACGATGAGATCCTCCTCGAGGTTGATGGTCGCGGCAAGATTTTCGGGAAGGGTGAGGCGGTCGAGAAAGTCGGTGGATGTGATTTCTCCCTTTTCGTTGATGGCTCCCAAGACGCCGCTCGTAAGCAGGTTCTTGGGCAGTGCAACAGTCACGTTATCCTCTCCGGCGGCGGGGGAAGACAACTCGCCGGCTAGCGGCAGTTGGCTTAATTGGTCATCCGGTCCGATCTGGAGCGGATTGCGGTTGGCTTTAATTTCGTCCCCGTCGGTTGTTCCGTCGCCGTCAGTATCCGGTTTTTGCGGATCGGTCTGCCAAACGGCCTCTTCCCAATCCTTGAGGCCGTCTTCGTCGGAATCCTGGGCCACGTCAACTCCGAGTGAGGAAGCCACGGCCGCGGCAAGCGCGCCCCGCGCCTCCTCGGCGTTGACGTTTACCGTCTTTTCTCCTGAGAGAAACTGCGCGAACGCCGCAAGCCGCCCTCGGAATAGAAGCGCGGCGATTAGGACAATCGCCGCAACGCCCAAAACAACCCAAAGCTTCCTCCGCTTTGGAGAGGATTTTACGCCGATCTCAAATGATTTCGGCATCACCCTGATTATAACAATTTGTGCATTTTCTTTGGGTTTTCTGTGGATAACTAATTGCCAATTTTCCAGAAAACCTGTGAAGACAAGCAAGTCCGTGGTAATATCAGAATGAGCAATGAATCTAAAGTCGTTTTTATTCACTATCGCGGCGCTATTTATTGCCGTCATGGCTTGGCTGGGGTCCTTGGCGGCCGAAAGCGCGATTTTGCGGAACCTGAAGCAGGGCAGCCGCGGGCCGGATGTCCGGGAACTTCAGCAAATTCTCAACCGCGATCCGGAAACGAAAGTGTCTGAAAGCGGCCCGGGTTCCCCAGGGAACGAAACAGAGTACTTTGGGCCGTTGACCCATGATGCGGTGTTGCGGCTGCAGCGAAAATACGCTCTTGATATTCTTGCCCCCATTGGCTTGAGCGCGCCAACCGGCATCGTGGCCAGTCAGACACGGCTTTTTCTGCTCCGATTGGTGCCGGACAAGACCCCTCCGGTCGCAACAAGCCAGGCCGCCCCGCCGATGAACGTGCGGCCCAAAATTATTTCGATCTTCCCGGCGGTTATCACCAAAAGCACCGCAGAGGTTACGATCACCGGAGAAAACTTCACCGCCACGGGGAATACGGTGCTGGTTTCGAGCGAGCTGTCGGACGCATTTACCAATCTTTCTTCAAGCGACGGTAAGACGCTCCGCTTCACCTTCCGTTTCACCGCCGCCGAAACCCTGAAGGCGCAGGTGCGCGAGGCCGCGAGCGCTTCGGGCGAGTCCTACGAAGCCGTTGTTGCGGTGGTGGCCGCAAATGTCCAGCAGACAATAGACGGGCCAAAAACTTCCCGCATTCCCGTTATCGTTGCGGTGCGGAACTCAAACGGCGAGAGCAATCCGGTTGAGCTTATGACCGATATCGCGGCAATCTTAAACGATGTCGGCAATTAGCGCATGAAAGGTTACATGCATTTCAAACTTGGGATGCAGATCGCGGCCGGAGCACTTGTGCTCGCAGTTCTTTCGTTTGTCCCCTTCACCCCTTTCCCCGCTCACAATACGGCGCTGGCCCAACTTCCCTTTGGTCCAGAAATTCCATTTGGTGGGGCGAATTCGTTTGCCATCTTTTGTACCTGCAGCGCCAATTTTCTTCTCCCTATTTTTGATTATGCGACCATCCGCCCCCTTCTTCTCGTCTACCAGCCGGGAGTGTCGAGGCTTTATCTCTACTACAACATTTACGGCAGATTTCTCCTGGGCAGTTATGCGCCCGTGGGGAGCCAATGCCTCATGTATGTTGGGACAGGTTGCGTACGAATTTCCTCAAACGGAATGTTGGGCTTCCTGCCGGGTACTGGCACGTCGCTATAGTACCTTCGGCAATCCAAAAGGCACCTATTATTCTATTTGCAGAGCTTGCGAGTAAGAGTCGTCCACGCCTTAAGCGGGAGTGTCTCCGCCCGTGCCCGCGGGTCAATGCCGCATTCTTCCAGCCGCGCCTCGGCTGCTTTTTTGTTGCCCAAGTATCTGGCGAGATTGTTGGCCAGGGTCTTTCGCCGCGCTTGGAATCCGGCGCGGACAATTTGGAAAAATCGATCGGGCGGCACCGTCTCCTCCGTGAAAAATTTCTCGGACACTGAGCTTAATTTAATCAGTGCTGAATCCACTGCGGGTGGAGGATAAAAAGCGCTTGGGGGTACGGTAAACAAAATTTTCGGCTTGGCAAACGCTTGCACAGAAACGGCCAAAAGATTCATCTTGGGCGGTTTGGCCACAATCCTTTCGGCCACCTCTTTTTGCACCGTTAAAATCATTTCCCGAGGCGGATGCTTACTCTCAAGGAGGGTTCGCAGCAGGCGCGAGGTAAGATAGTAGGGAATATTGGCGACGACTGAGTAGTCCGGCGGAAGCTTAAGGTCGGCAAAATTAATTTTCAGGATATCGCCGCGGACAACGCGGACGTTAGCGATTAGTTCGGAGGCTAGGCTTTTTTCAAGTTGCTCGGCTAGTCGCTGATCCTTTTCCACGGCCACCACCAATCCAGCTCTTTTGGCCAGTGCCCGGGTGAGGGTGCCAAGGCCCGGCCCGATTTCAAGAACTGTTTTTTCTTGTGAAAGCTCGGCGGCGGCAATGATTTTTTGCAGCACTTGGCGCGAACGCAAAAAGTGCTGACCCAATAGTTTATTAGGACGGATTTCCAGGAGAGTTTTTGTATTACTCTTCATCAACGATCAGCGTGTCATCGGCTAAAACTTCGTTGGACTCAAGCATCTCTTTGGGCAATTCGCGCAAAAAGCGCGAGGGCATATTGATTTGCCGGTCGCCAAAAAGAGTTCGCGCGATGGCCCAGGTAAGATACAATCGTTTTTTGGCCCGGGTCATGCCGACGTAAGCCAAGCGACGTTCCTCCTCAAGTTCGGCCCGTCCGTTTTGGATGGATTTGGCATGCGGCAAAATTCCTTCCTCCAGGCCGGAGACAAAAACCACCGGGAATTCCAAACCCTTGGCGCTATGCAAGGTCATGAGTTTTACTCGATCATCACCAGCCTTTAACTCATCCTGGTCCGAAGCCAAAGCGATCTCTTCCAGTAATTTGGTTACGGCCTGTCCAATGGGCAGAGCATCGTATTTCCTGGCTAGGCTTACAAGCTCGCGGATGTTCTCAAGCCGCGATTCGCCGTCCTTTGAAAAATCGGCCACATACTCTTCGTAGCCAATGGTTTTAATGAGCCGCTTCAGGAACTCGGCCAAAGGGTTATGGCCGCTCATTTCTTGGTGCAGTCGTGTTTTAATAACCTCAAAGCGCTTGAGTTTCTCCTGATCTTTTAGTGAAAGATCCGAGACGCGCCCGGCGAGGTAGCTAAGAAATGTTTTGGGTCCGATGCCGCGCGCCGGAACATTGATGATCCGCTTCAAAGCCAGCGCATCTCCAGGGTTTTGCAGAAGGCGAAGATAAGCCACCAGGTCCTTGATTTCGCGCCGCTGGAAAAAGCGTATGCCGCCGATGATGGCATAAGGAACGTCGCGTTCCAGCATTGCCTCTTCCAGGACCCGCGACTGGGCATTGGTGCGGTAAAGCACGGCAAAATCTTTCCAGGTGTAGGCGTTTTGGCGTAGCATGGCGATTTCCTCGGCAATGTATTCGGACTCGGCCCGTTCATCCTCGTGCGCCCGGATTTCCGGAAGGCGCCCGGAGGGATTTTTGGTCCATAGGGTTTTTTGTTTTTGGTCCTGGTTTTTTCGGATGAGGTGGTTGGCCGCCTCAAGTATCTCCGGGGTGGAGCGGTAGTTTTCTTCAAGCAGGATGACTTTAGCCTCGGGCCAGTCGCGCTCAAAATTTAAAATGTTTTTATAATCCGCGCCCCGCCAGCCGTATATTGATTGCGCATCGTCACCGATGACAAATAAGTTATGGTGCTTTTGGGCGAGCATCTTCACCAGTTCGTATTGACTGGCATTGGTGTCCTGATATTCGTCAACGTTAAGATAGCGGTATCTTGACTGCCAGCGGTTCAAAACCGCAGGTCTCTCGCGCCACAGCCGCACGGTATGAAAAATAAGATCATCAAAATCAAGAGCGTTTGAGACCTTAAGGCGCTCCTGGTAGGCTTTATAAATTGCGGCTATGGTGCGCGGAAAGGGCTCGGACGAACCGCGCCCCTCGTATTCGTCCCAGGCAATGAGATCATTTTTTAGATTGGAAATGACAGATGCGACCATGGGCGCGGGGAAATTTTTTGAGCTCAAATTGAGCTCCTTCATGACCTCTTTGATGAGCGCAAGCGTGTCGTCTTCGTCAAAGATGGTAAAATGCGGCCGGTAGCCGATGCGGGCTGACTCCTTGCGCAGGACAAAGGCGGCGAAGCCGTGGAAGGTGCCGATAAAAGGCGAGCTAGAAGCTGATAAGCGAATAGGCGGATAGGCGGGTAAGCCGGGACGATTAGGCGGCGATAGCTTATCGGCTTGTACGCTTATAAGCTTATTTACTCGTTCCTGCATCTCCTCAGCCGCTTTGTTGGTGAAAGTCACGGCCAGGATTTCCTGCGGTCGCAGGCCCGAGGCGATAAGATAGGCGATGCGATGGGCCAGAGCCCGGGTCTTTCCCGATCCCGGACCGGCAATAACCAGGACCGGCCCCTCTTGACTGGTCACGGCCTGGCGCTGGCGCTGGTTAAGGGGCTGGAGTATTGATTCTGAAGTATTGGCTTCCATGTGAGTAGCTCATCCTAGCAAAAAGCCCCATGACTATCAAAAAATTCCCATCCTCCCACTGGGCATATCTTGGATTGCCGTGTTTTTAACCTTCGGCTATACTAACTAGACGGCGGAATATCCCGCTCTTTTGTTGCGGGTTTTCACGAAAAGTCGCCTAAAATCTGATTTACAGCAGTACTGTCGTTTCTCGCACTTTCCTCAAAGGAGACCCAGCCATTAGTACTTCCTTCGTCTCCCGTTCCGATGAATCCAAAGTCGGTGCGGGACGAAAAATCAACAGAAGACTCTCGTCAAAAACGCTTCTTTACCCAAAGAAGCTTTTGGCTTTTAAATGGCCTTTTGCCGTTTTTGCGGCTCTTTTCCTTGCCGTGACCGTGGTCTTTACCTTTCCCCAGCCCGCCGAGGCTGGAATCCTGGCCATGCTGGCCAAGTTTTTCGCCTTCGAGCGCCTGGAAGTGGAGGATGAATTTCCGGCCTTCATTCATGAAGGCCAGGCCGCATCCGGATCTTCGGTCCTGTCCGCGGAGAAACGTCTCGCCACCGGATCTAACCAGGAGCTGGAATATAGCCCCATCACCGTTGTTCAAAATAATGCCCTGGCCGCGCCGTTAAACCCTATTGGCGTGGTGGCCGTGGGCGGTGCCGAGGCGGCTGACCAGATATTCATCTACACCATCCGGCCCGGAGATACGCTTGGCTCCATTGCCAAATCCTTTGGGGTTTCAGTAAATACCATCATCTGGGCCAATAATATTTCAGACAGCCGGGCTATCCGGGTTGGCACCGAGCTTCTGATTTTGCCGGTTACCGGCGTAAAGCACGAGGTGAAGGCCGGAGACACTGTTGAGCGCATCGCCAAGAAATACCGCGCGAGCATCGAGGACATTCTCCGGTTCAACGGCCTGGCTCCTGACGAGGAGTTGGCCTTGGGCACCATAGTCATTGTTCCTGACGGCGAAGTTCCCCAGGCCTCGCCCGTGAGCCCGCTTAGAGGACAGCTTTTTGCCAATCTGCCGACCTACGAAGGCTTCTATATTCGCCCCATCCTAGCCGGCCGTCGCTCCCGCGGGCTTCATGGCTTCAACGGTGTGGATCTTGCTGATTCGTGCGGATTGCCGGTTTTGGCCTCGGCCGACGGCCAGGTTTTGGTGTCTCGCTCCTCCGGCTGGAATGGCGGCTATGGCCGCTATGTGGTTTTAAGCCATATCAACAACACCCAGACCCTTTATTCGCATCTAAAGGATGTGGTTGTCGCCCCTGGCGAGGCCGTGCGCCAAGGCCAGGTGATTGGCAGCATAGGTTCCTCGGGGAACTCCACCGGTTGCCACGTGCATTTTGAAGTGCGGGGAGCCCGGAATCCGTTCTAAAAAAGGGAAAGATTAGAGAGGTGAAGGGGTAAGGACGCCGAATTCGAGCGTCTTTTATTTTTGTACTTCTATCTATCACCTTTCACCTTATCCCTTATATCTCCACCTTGGGCCGATATTGCAGCGCCTCCAAAACATGCCCTGTGGAGATATTTTCAGCAGAATCAAGATCGGCAATGGTGCGGCTGAGTTTTATGGTGCGGTAGTAAGAGCGCACCGACATGGCAAATCTTTCATAAGCCCGGGCGAGCACCTCCCGCGAGGCCTCATCAAGGCGGCAATAATTTTTCAACTCGCGGAGGGCCATGGCACTGTTGGTGGCAATACCCCCAGCCCGGAAGCGTTCATGCTGGCGCGAGCGCGCTTGCTCCACACGTTTTTTTACAGCCTCGGATTCGGATTCAGAGCCGGAGCCAGCCTTCTCTTCCAACTTGCCCACATCCACGTTGGATACCTCAATATGAAGATCAATGCGGTCCAGGAGCGGCCCCGATATTTTTCGCTGATACTTGGCGATGACTCCTGGAGTGCAGACGCATCTTAGCTGGGGATTGGTGAGGTTGCCGCAGGGACATGGATTCATGGCTGCAATCAGCATGAAGTCCGCCGGGAACTGAACCACGCCGCTGGCCCGGGCCACGGTAATAAACTTATCTTCCAGGGGCTGGCGCAGAGCCTCTAAAACATTACTTTGAAATTCCGGAAACTCATCAAGGAAGAGCACTCCGTGGTGAGCCAGCGTCACCTCTCCCGGCCTAATGTTTGATCCGCCGCCGGTGATGGCGATGGCTGAGGCGGTATGATGGGGAGAACGGAAGGGTCGGTCGGTGATTACCGAGCCGTGATGTTTAAGTACCCCGGCGACGCTATAAATTTTTGTTACCTCAACGATTTCATCCTCACTCATCTCCGGCAGGATTCCGACTATTGCGCGCGCCAGAATCGTCTTTCCGGTTCCGGGCGGTCCCTGCATAAGGAGGTTATGCGATCCGGCGGCGGCAATCTCGAGGGCCCTTTTCGCCTGTTCCTGGCCGCGGATGAGCGAAAAATCAATAGCCTCGCGTCGGGCCGATGATGGAGGTGGACGCGGGCTTATCGGGGCTAGTTCCCTTTTGCCTTCCAAGTCATCGAGGACGGATTGCAGAGTGCGAGCTTCCTTTATGGTCAGGCCTTGAATCAGGCTCGCCTCGCTGCCGTTGCCGGCCGGCAAGTAAAGGGTCTTGAATCCGGCGAGACGCGCGGCAATAGCCATGGGTAGAATGCCGGCTACCGGTCTTAAACTGCCGTCCAGGCCCAATTCGCCGGCAAAAAGTTTCCTCGCCGGATCAAAGCGCGTCTGACCCGAGGCGAGGAGGAACCCGAGCGCAATGGCCAGGTCAAAGGCCGGCCCTTCTTTTTTAATGTCCGCCGGAGCCAGATTGATAATGAGGCGCTGGCTTTTTTTGTGCGGTGGCTGGGCTCCGAGGTTGCGGATAGCCACGCCGATCCGCTCGCGCGATTCCTGGACTTCCTTGTCCGCCAAGCCGACAATAGAAAAAATGTGGAGGCCTGGGGATAGATCAGCCTCCACGGTTATGATAGTGGCATCAAGGCCGGTGACCTGAGCGGAGTAGAGCGTAACCACAACTAAAAACTCTAAATCCTAAGCTCTAAATTCTAAACAAATTCAAAAATTTGAAACACAAAATTCAAAACTGCACAGAGTATCATCCTGAAGAGCGTATGCGACGAAGGAACTCAAGTTCCTTCACTTCGTTCAG
>CAYIKH010000001.1:0-66914 GCA_964363965.1 uncultured Candidatus Saccharibacteria bacterium | reverse complement strand
ACGCCATTTCAATGGCGTTTTTGCAGCGTGCAAAAAATTAATTCACAGGTTATGCGCAGGGAGGGATTCGAACCCCCGTAGCCCGTGAGGGCGCGAGGTTTACAGCCTCGTGCAATTGACCGCTCTGCCACCTGCGCAAAAAGCCCGGAGTTGGACTTGAACCGACAACCTATTTACCCCGTTAGAGCCGACCCCGAGATTCGAACTCGGAACCTACGGTTTACAAAACCGTTGCTCTGCCGTTGAGCTAGGTCGGCTCTAACGGGGCTGTCGCAAAACAGTTGTTCCCTGTTTGTCTGCGAGTGTACAACGAGCAGCCACAAACAGCAATCCGCCAAAGCGAAGCGACGGCGGACTCTGCCATTGAGCTATCCGGACGAACTACCAACTTTCAATTTATAGAATCCGAGAGCTTTGAATTGCGCTCCGGCGGCGGGTCGGGGTTCATGACTTTTTCCGGCAAGGAATTGCCATTTTGACGAACCTCATGTTTCCACTGTTTTATTTCGCCCCAATACCGCTCCTCAGTTTTGGCCAAACTCTCGCCCCGCCTCTCCAAAGCCTCGAGCATCCGAAAGGTCAGCCGCTCAAGTCTCAAAAGCCACAATCTCACTCCATGCAATATCCGCAGCAACGTAGCGTAGTAGACGTCGCGCCAGCGCCCGTGGACAAAAAAATCCACCACCGGATCAAGATATTCTTTAATCCGGCTCGGCCGCGTGACAAAACTTTCTTCAATTAATTGCTGCGGTACCTGAAGAAGCAAAGGAATTTTGCGCCATACCGCAACAACCATGTAGCTTGCCGCCGCCCAAAAAATAGCCAGCAATCCTATGTTAATCATAACCACATTCTAGCTCAAAGCTCGAAACGCACAAAATTTCCAATCTTGATGTTCTCGCCGAAGAGGCCCATGGCCTGGCGCACCACCTCATCAACCTTCTTTGACGGATCGCGGATGAACTCCTGCTTGATCAGAGCCTCGGCATCTTGCGGCGCCATGGCGGCAATGTGCATAGCCAGATCGTGGGCTAATTTGCGAAATTCCGGATTGCGCGCCACGAAATCCGTCTCGCAATGAAGCTCCATCAAGACACCGATTCGGCTGTTGGAATGAACATAGGCTTCAACAACTCCTGAGCGCACTTCGCGATGAAACTTTTTCTCGGCGATAGCTCCAAGTTTTTCGCGCAATAGCTCCTTAGCTCGGCTAAGATCCCCGCCGCTTTCGACCAGAGCCGAACGGACTTCAGCCAAAGACGCTCCGCTCTCTTCGCGCAATCTCTTAATTTTTTCAAGCATTGCTTAAATGCTTATCATCCTTAGCCGTGTTGGCTATGGCGCCAGTCACCGCACCCTCGCCACCACCACTCTCCGGAGATAGCAAAGCGGCTTGGCCATCGGCAATGGCCTTCTCGACACGATCAAGCATATAGGCGATAGCCGGACGGGCATTGTCGTTGGATGGGATTGGATAAGTGACGAGACGCGGATCAGTGTCAGTATCAACAAGCGCTACCACGGGAATGTTCATGCGTCTGGCTTCACGCAGTGCCAAGTCATCATGCGCGATATCAATGATTACTACAATATCCGGAAGCTTCTTCATCCGGCGAAGCCCATCGAAGTTATGCCTCAGCCGCTCTAAGTCCGCTTCCTTCTTCATTCGCTCTTTTTTGGTGTATTTCTCAAAGCCGCCGCTTGCGATCTCGCTTTCCAATTTTTCAAGAGTTTCAATCTGCTTGCCAATAACCTTAAAGTTGGTGAGGGTTCCGCCGATCCAGCGCTGGTTAACATAGGGCATACCCAAGGCCTCGGCGCTGCGAGCCACCAGTTCCCGGGCCGAAGGCCGCGTGCCGACAAAAAGAAAGAGTTTCTTTCCTTGAGCTGATTGGCGCAGGAAATCCAAAGCCGCCCCGAGTTTCTCTTTGGTCTTGGTAATATCAATAATCTCAACGTTGGAGCGCACGCCCCAGAGATATGGGGCCATGGCCGGATGGCGCTTGGAGCGGATGTGTCCAATGTGAACGCCGGCCTCCATCATGGCCTCAATTTCCGGATCAACGGCTGACGACGCCATATGTTCCATCGCCACGGTTTCCATAACCCAATTAGTGTAGCATCTTGAAAGAAATCGGGCAAGTATGGTAGAGTAATCGCATACATTTGTAATTACTTCATGAAGAAAGACATCCATCCCGCTTATTATCCCGCCACCACAATGAAATGCGCCTGCGGCCACAGTTTTCGTTTTGGCTCCACCAAAGATAAGATTGAGGTTGAAATCTGCTCTCACTGCCACCCCTTCTACACTGGCGGCTCCAAAATTGTTGACACCGCCGGTCGGGTTGGTAAATTTCGACAACGACTGGCCAAGAAAAGAGCGTAGAGGTCAATCCCTATGGCTTACTGACGCGCTCCCTTGCGTTTTGCACGGCTCTTAACATATGGCCAAAATCTCACAAAATGGCACAAAATCTTGAAGCATCAAAATTAAAGCAGAGAAAAGAGGAATTGGAGAAACAACTCAGCGACCCTGTGGTGCTTCATGATGCCGGGAAAATAAAAGAAATCAGCATTGAACTCGGGAGAATAGAAAAGGAAATCCAAACCGCCGCCCATTCTACGGCCGCTCCAGCCTCCGATAAACTAATCATGGAGATCCGGGCGGGCACGGGGGGCGAAGAGGCGGCACTCTTTGCCGTAAGGCTCTTTCGGATGTATTCCAATTACGCCAAACAACGCGGCTGGTACCCCACACCCATTGACTCACACCTAACTGCCCTGGGCGGCTGCAAAGAAATCATATTTGAGATTAGCGGCCCAGGAGCGATGAACGCGCTTAGGCATGAGGCCGGAGTGCACCGGGTGCAGAGAATCCCCGAAACTGAAAAAACCGGAAGAATTCATACTTCCACCGCTTCAGTGGCGGTTCTGCCGGAGGCCGAGGAAACGGATATCGCCATCAGGCCCCAGGACCTTAAGATAGAATTTTTCCGCTCCTCCGGACCGGGCGGACAGAACGTCAATAAGGTTGAGACGGCAGTGAGAATCCATCATCTTCCCAGCGGCTTGGTAGTAGGCTCACAGGAATCGCGCTCCCAGCAAAAAAATAGGGAGCTAGCCTACACTCTCCTCCGCACAAAGCTCCTTGAGGCCAAGCGCATGGAGGAGTCCAAAAAAATCGGAGCCGCGCGGCGCGAACAAATTGGCACGGCCGAGAGAGCCGAGAAGATACGCACCTATAACTTCCCGCAGGATCGAGTTACGGACCACCGAATTAAGAAAAGCTTCCACAACATCCAGAAAATACTTGAGGGGGAACTTGACCCAATTGTGGAAGCCCTCACCTCCGCCCAGCAGTAATGCTTACTAAGGCATTTACCCGCTCCAGGAGCAGTATTCGCACTTCTCTTGGCGAGTCGGCTCCGGACCGCGAATAAACCCCACCGCACCCTCAAAAAGGCGCAGCGCCGATTGCTTGTCCGTGACGACCTTGCGCGGCGTTATTTCAAACTGGATCATGCCGCCCTCGTGCGCCTGGATGGGATGGTAGAAAATCAGATAGCCATGACCCGCTGTTGGATACTGGTTGGCTTCAAGGAGCAGCGTGTAGATATCCAGCTGATCCTGGTTCCACTTATGGGCATCGTCTTTGGGCGTAAAGCCCTTGGTCTTGTAATCCAGCGGCGCGTAGGTGGCATCGTGCACCACGCAATCATCGAGAAGCCCTTTGAGTCGGGCATTCAAAAAAGGATCTTCGTAGATCAGTCCCTGCCAACGGTTGCGCCAAGCATTGAGAAGATTCTGGTCATCAATCAGCCGGCCCTGAATATGGCCTTTTAGTTCCGGAGGTAGTGTCCCGCGGTAGCGATCAAAGTATTTTTTCAGAACCGCGTCAATGCCGTTAGGTAAAGAGGACTTAATGCCCTCGGGCCGCCTGCGTATGCCGTTTTGCTCCAACCAAAAGCAGCGCGGGCAGTCACGATACAGGTTCAAAGCCGATGCCGAAAGTGAAATTTTTTTGTCAGCGTTCATTTTTGGATTAAATTAGCACCTCATCCCCTTCTTCACGAAAGGGCTTGGGATGGAGCCCCTTTTCCGCGGGACCATGTTTCAGTTCGCCCGTGGCCTCAAACCGCGCGCCGTGGCAGGGACAGTCCCAGGTCTTTTCCGAATCGTTCCATTTCACCTCGCAGTGCTGATGAGTACAAAGAGGCGAGAAAACGTGAAGTCCGCCATTGGCACCCCGAAACACGGCAACATTCGCGCCATGCGGCGAGACAATAATCCGGCCGGAATTTTCTGGAATTGAAGATTTTTTAAACTTCATAGTCCTAAGTATACAAATAAAAGGTGACAATTTCAATGACCGAATGACGGCAATGGACATACTTTACCGGCTGAGCTTCTCTACCCGTACGCCGATGAGCCGGATTTTCTTCCGATGCGGGTTTTGACGGCGGTCAAGAAACGGTAAGAGCAGGCGTAGAATCTCGCCCTGCAGTGACTCGGCGGTGGTCAAAGACTTTGGTGGGGTATGAGAGCGGGTGAAGGTCTCAAAATCGGCGAAGCGGACGGTCACTACCACAGTACGAAAGGATTTAAAGCCTTCCTGGCGAAAGCGGCGATGGACACTCGCCGCCAGGTCTCTCGCCCGCTCTAAAATATAGGCCGCCTGCAGGGTATCCCGTTCAAATGTCTCCTGTTCGCCTATAGACTTCGGCTCCCACTCATTGGAAACAGGCGAATCATCTATGCCCCGGGCTTTGTGGAATAAATCCTCGCCCCATTTGCCGAACCATTCGACGAGCCGCGCCGAATCCACGGCGCGAAGATCGGCAATTGTGCGGATACTTTTTTGGTGAAGGAGCATCTCTGACTTTGGCCCGATGCCTGGAATTACGCGGATGGGCAGCGGGTCGAGAAACATTTCGACTCCCTCAGGACGGACAACAGTAAGCCCATCTGGCTTTTTGAAATCCGAGGCAATCTTGGCGATTAGCTTATTCGGGCCGATGCCCACCGAGCAGGTAAGTCCCTCCTGCTCAAAAATTTTCCCCTTGATGACCTTGGCTCGCTCTTCGGTTTCGCACCACGGATCATTTGAAAATTGCCACTCGAGGTAGGCCTCGTCAATACTCGATTGCTCAAAGGCGCCACCGCCACTGGCGAGGATAGCCATAATTCGCTCTGACACCTCACGATATAACGAATAGTTGCCGCGCAGGAACACCGTGGCCGGCTCTCCCCTTCTCCGCGCTTCTTCAGCCAGCCGCCAAGCCTGCGAAATCGGCACAGCCGATTTGATGCCAAATTTTCGCGCCGCGTAGTTGGCAGTAGAAACCACTCCCCTGCCCTTCCCAGCCTTTGGATCCGCGCCGACCACAATCGGCCGCCCGCGAAACTGCGGGTTATACCGTTCCTCCACCGCGGCGAAGAAGGCATCCAGATCTAGATGCATAATGATCCGCATATTTCAAACATGACTTTACGGCCAGCGATTAGCGGCTGGCGGATATATTTTTGTAAGTGGATGACCAGGACACTCATGCTTTCTGGCCGGACAAATCTGGCGGCCGTATTCAATCATGCGGTAAGTAAAGCTGAACCACTCGGATTTCGGGAGGAGCTTCATCAAATCCTGCTCAATCTTGTTGGGATCGTTGTGGTCAGTGAGACCTAGTTTAATTGAAAGCCTGCGGACATGGGTGTCAACGGCAATCCCCTCTACGATGCCGTAGGCGTTTCCGAGGACGACATTTGCGGTCTTTCGGGCCACACCGGGAATCTTGAGGATTTCAGGCATAGTCCTCGGTATTTTTCCGCCGAATTTATCTTTTACCATCTTGGCCGCGGCCAGGATATTTTTGGCCTTGTTGCGGAAAAAGCCGGTGGGTCTGATGTCTTTTTCAAATTCCTTGGGGTCTGCTTTTACGTAGTCATTCGGAGTTTTGTATTTCTTAAAGAGTTTGGCCGTGACTTCATTGACTTTTTTATCCGTGCACTGCGCCGACAAAACAACGGCCACCAAAAGTTCCCAATTATTGGAGTAGTTCAGGAAGATCTTGGCTTTGGGGAAAAGCTTCTTTAATACCGCAACAATCTTTGCGGCCCGCTTTTTTCGCATTTCAAATGAATCTTTGGCCATAAACGGGCCGAAAGCTCTTATGAGCTGTAGGCCCCGTTTTATTTTCCATGACATTTCTTATATTTCTTGCCTGATCCGCATGGGCAGGGGTCGTTGCGGCCGACCGGCGGCTTCTTTGGCGCGGGGTTCGGGGCCGCCACAGCGCCGGCAGCGACCGGAGCTCGGCCTTGCTCGTCCTTGGCCGATTGGAATACCAGGGCTGGTGAGCGCGCCGGCTCCGCCGCAGCGGTACCCGCCGGCCGCATTCCGACTTTGAATATAGTGCCAACAATCTGGGAATTGATGGCTGATCGCAACTGCCGGAAAAGCCGCAGCCCCTCGTTTTTGTATTCCACCAGGGGATCGCGCTGGCCGTAGGCGCGAAGCCTGACCGAATCGCGAAGATGCTCCATCTGGTCAAGGTGATCCATCCACAGCATATCAATGGATTGGAGCATCACTATTTTGGCCACGGCGGCGATGGTATTCTCGCCCATGGCTTTTTTGCGCTCTTCCAAGAGACGCTTGAAGATTTGAACGAGATGGCGGCTTACGGCCTTACGCTTTTCACCAACTTGTTCCTCGTTGCCGGCAATGCGGGACAGTTCCTCATGGAGCGAGGCCGGCACATCAGCGATGGCCCGGGAGTTCTCAACGATTTCTTCAATATTCCACTCGGAAGGATAGCGCTCGGCAGTATGGAACGCGACCAGTTTTGTAATTTCTTCCTCCAGCATCACATCAAGTCTCTCCAGGAGCTTTCCCGGTGCAAGTCCACCCTCTTGAAGCACTCCGCGGCGCAACCGATAGGCATAATCACGCTGCTTATTCATCACGTCATCAAATTCGAGGATGTGTTTACGGGCGTCAAAGTGGAAGCCTTCGATCTTGGACTGGGCCGATTCTATGGCCTTGGTCACCATGCGGTTCTCAATGGGCTGATCTTCGGGGATGCCGAAGGATTCCATCATCGCCTTGATGCGGCCCCCGCCGAAAACGCGCATAAGATCATCCTCAAGCGAGAGGAAAAACTGGGAGGAGCCGGAATCGCCCTGGCGGCCGGAGCGGCCGCGAAGCTGATTGTCAATGCGCCGGGCCTCATGCCGCTCCGTGCCCAAGACAAAAAGACCTCCCAGCTCCCGGACTCGCCCAGCCTCACGATCGTCCGGCGGATTACCACCAAGAATAATGTCCACCCCGCGGCCGGCCATGTTGGTGGCCAGAGTCACCGCCCCCAGCCGTCCGGCTTGGGTAATGACCATAGCCTCGGCTTCGTGATTCTTGGCGTTCAAGATGTTATGGACTATGCCTTCGCGCTTCAAGTACTCTGCAAATCTTTCGCTTTTTTCGATGGACACCGTCCCCACCAGCACAGGCTGTCCAAGCTCATACCGCTTTTTAATCTCCCGCGCCGCAGCCAAGAACTTGCCGTGTTCCGTACGAAGAACAAGATCCGGCAAATCACGCCGAATCATGAGCTGGTTAGTCGGGATAAGCACCACATCCATGTGATAGACCTTATGGAATTCCTCGGCCGAAGTCGCCGCCGTGCCGGTCATGCCCGAAAGCTTCTCATACATCCGAAAGTAATTCTGAAAGGTGATGGTGGCGAGCGTCCGCGATTCACGCTGGACTTGAACGCCTTCCTTGGCCTCAATGGCCTGATGCAGGCCTTCGGACCAGCGGCGGCCGGGCATGAGGCGGCCGGTAAACTCATCCACGATGATTACTTCGCCGTCGCGGACAACATAGTCGCGATCGCGCTGAAAAAGGGCTTGGGCCCGCAAGGCCTGTTCTAAATAGCGGACATAGCGGAATCCCTTCTCCTCGTAGATGTTCTTTACGCCGAGAATCCGCTCAACCTTCTCAATCCCCTCCTCGGTGATGGTCACGGCCTTCATCTTTTCATCCACGTTGTAATCCGAGTTTTCCTTGAGATTGGGCACGATGCGGGCAAAGGTCTGGTAGTAGCCGGCCGATTCCTCATCCGGAGCCGAGATGATGAGCGGCGTTCGGGCCTCGTCAATCAAAATGGAGTCAACTTCGTCAACGATCGCATAGTAGTGATCCCGCTGGCTAACCTGCTCCATGGCATAGGCCATGTTGTCGCGAAGGTAATCAAAGCCGAATTCATTGTTGGTGCCGTAGGTTATGTCGGCAAGATAGGCTTCGCGGCGCGAAACCGGTCGCCAGTGATCCAGACGCGGATCACCGTGAGATGTGGTTTCGGTATAAGACGGGTCATAGATTCCGGAAAAGTCATGACAAATCACGCCTACCGAAACACCGAGAGTATGATATACCGGGCCCATCCAGCCGCCGCCGACCCGCGAGAGATAATCATTGGGCGTGACGAGATGCGTACCCTTGCCAGCAAGCGCGTTCAAGTATAGCGGCAGAGTGGCCACCAGCGTTTTTCCTTCACCCGTTTTCATCTCGGCGATGACGCCGCGGTGAAGCACAATCCCGCCGACGAGCTGGACGTCAAAGTGGCGCTGGTCGATCGCGCGTTTGGCCGCCTCGCGAACTGTAGCAAAAGCTTCGTGGAGAATGTCATCCAGGGTCTCGCCTTTGGCCAGGCGTTCCCTAAATTCGACCGTCTTGGTCCGGAGGACGTCAGCCGAAAGCTTTCCCAACTCCAGTTCAAGCGCATTTATCCGCTCGACAAGGGGTTGGAGTGAGCGCAAAAACCGCTCATTGGAATCGCCAAAAATTTTAGAGAGAATGGCCATATCGGGAGAATAACCCCGCTATTGTAGCGCAAAACACCGAACAAAAAAAGCGCCACCGTAGAGCGCCAACTCACACGTAGACGTTGACGTTAACCCCGTTGCTGTTCGGACTTCGCGCCTCGCACGCCCTCTGGCTAAACAAATGCTAATCCCTCCACACCGCACGCTGCTTGACGCGCTTGGGCCGGTAGATCTTTTTGAACTCCGTTAACACCGCCCGGGCTTTACGCGTGTTGTCGCGGGTGTAGTTGCAGAAAAAGACGTCAAGATTTACGTATCTTCGCTCCGGCCAGGTATGAATGGTAAGATGCGATTCTGAAACAATGACCACGCCGGTAATCCCGCCTTCGCCTTGAGGATGGGTGGGAAATTTATGGAAGCGCGAGGCCACGATCTGAAATCCGGCGCGGCGAACCAGAAGCAGGGTTTTTGTCCGCGTTTTGCTTTTGTGAGTGAGGTAGACCGGATCGCCTTGGCAGCCGTAAAGATCAGCCAGGATGTGTAATGAACGACTCATAAGCTAAATGAAGTCCTTCATCGGATATTCGGTTCCGCGAATAATGAGATGGTTTTCTAATTTGCGAATGCTAAATATCCGCCGAAAATAGCGGCGGATGGGCCGAGGATCAAAATCGCGGCAGGAGTAGACGTCAATGGAAACGAAACGCCTGCTGGGAAAGGTGTGAATTGATATATGTGACTCTTGGATTATGACAAATCCGGAATAGCCGCCCGGATCTTTTTTGTTGTTGGAGGCCACTTCCACAACATAGGGCGGAGTAAGGCGCGTCATACCCAATCTCTCCGGCAATTCTTTCAAGGCCTTGGCCACTAAGGCCATATCATTCAATTTTTGGCGGCTGGCCAAATAGCCGTCCAGTGTAAGATGGAGGCCAAAATGGCGGCTTATTTTGAGTCCCGGCGAGCCGGGACGGAGTTTCTTCAACTAACCCTGGCGCTCTACATGCCTTCCTGTCGGATGCGGCCCTTGCGGTAGAGTCGGGCCAAGCGGCTGAATTTCAGGTCTTTTTTCGCTTGGCGGGCTCCGCGGAGAAGTCGCGAGCGCGAGCGCTCTTTGTATTTTTTGAGTTCCCGTTTTAAGACATCGGCCAACTCATCAATGGCCGCGTGGATGTCTTCGGCCACGACCTTCTGCCACACTTGTTTTTGCGGCAGCCGCATATTCACGACCGCCTCCCATATCTTTCCTTTGCGGTGATGCCGCGAGCCGTAAATCAGCTCAAGTTCAAGTGTGGTAGCCGGATAAGCCGGATGGTGCAAAAGAAGTTTCTCCACAGACTCAACAAGCTTTTCATCAACGTAGCGGCGTAAGCTCGGCGTCAAGGTGAGATTGACTCCCTTCACCACCAACTTCATTACTTTTACTATATGGTGAGTTTAAAAATTTGCAACTGTGGATAACTATGGAACTCACTAAACTCGTTTCCGGAAGAAAAGGGGAAACCCTGAAATCGAGTTATCCACAGTTGAAAGTATATATATAAAGAATTAAAATAAAGAGACGAAGATAAAAATTTCCATCGTTCGGCGATGAAAAAAATTTAGGTGGTAACCAGTCGGCCCCACCGTTAAGCCGAGTCAAAAAGAAAAATGGCAAAACGACGCAAGGCGGCAAAAAAGGGCAAGAAGCGCTAAAGCCGCATCACAAAAACTCCGCGCCAAGCGCGGAGTTTTTGATTGACCAATTAACCAACTTGGGAGCTTAGCTTCCAAGTTCAAGAATTCGTATATTTGTGAACATTCGTATATCCACGATTACTCCTCAAATCCGATATACTGAATCTCTTCTTCGAGAAGCAATCCGTAGGTGCGATGCACATGCTCTTTGGCAATACCAATAAGTATCAGAACATCCTCGGCGGTGGCCCCGCCGGTATTGATAATAAAATTGCCATGGCGCTCGGATATTTTGGCTCCGCCGAGACTCCGCCCTTTAAGGCCGACGCGGTCAACCAGGAAGCCGGCCGGAATGCCATGACTTCCACTAAATGCGCTAAGTTCCGGGAAGCGCGACACCAGTTCCGGGGCATCAATGTCGCGCCGCTTCCATGGAATATTTTTGAAAATGCAGCCGGCTGACCGCGAACCGATGTCCTGAGTCTTATCGCGATGGCTAATATAGTCGCGCACCAGCTTCTCGCCATCTTCCCTGTTGCCGGGCTTAAGCTCTAGCGTCACGGCCAGAACGACGAGCTCCGGACGCCGTTTAAAGACGCTGTCACGATAATAAAATTCAGCCTTAGTCCCCGGCCATTCCTCGATCTTGCCGCTTTTGGCATTAAACACTTCAATCGCCGCGACGACGTTTGACATCTCACTACCAAAACAGCCGGCATTGCCGCGGACCGATCCGCCTATGGTGCCGGGAATGCCCACGGCCCATTCAAACCCGGAGAGTCCATGTTTCAGCGCTTCGGCCACCACGCGGGCCATGGCAACGCCAGCTTCGGCGGTTATGCGGTTCTTTTGAACCGCAATACTTCCACCAGCCGGATGAATGACCGCGCCATTAAAGCCGGCATCGGAAATCAAAACATTTGAGCCCGCCCCTAGGACCCGCCATGGGAGATGGCGCTCGACGGCAAAATCAATGGCCGCGGAGAGCTCGTCCCGCGAGACGATATCAATAAAAAATCGTGCCGACCCGCCAATATTGAATACAGTGTGGCGGGCCAGTGGTTCGTATTCTTTGACGGCGATAGCCATGACACTCGCAGGCTACGGGGTTAGCCACAAAAAATGGAAACCCCCCGTTGGAGGACAAAAAACTACATCTTCCTCTAGAGGGCCAAGAAGGCTTGACTCCCCCGCACCTTCTCTCAAGAGGGCCATAGAGGGGTAGACTCCAATTCTATTTGTCTTTTGTGAGTGCCAGCCTCTATGACCCAATTCAAAAAAGGTGCGGGATCTTTTGTGGGTTCTGTTCATGTACCTAATCTATAATACTTGGCGTAAAAGCAAGTGGCAACCATGTATAATAACGTATAAAACCCCCTTACGGGGGCTTTATACCGACAAATAGGTGGATTTCTCCGCCAAGCGGCGGAGAAAGCACTCACATTTGATTAGTAGCAGGGAATGCGGTTGCTGTCAAGGATGTTATTAACAATCCTGTCAACAAGAGCCAATTACTGGCCTTGCAGGGTTTTCAATTGGTCCTCTAAGGCCTTAAGCTGTTCCTGAAGCGCCTTGATCTTGGCCGCGTCATCGCCGGCAGGCGCCGGAGTAGGCGCTGGGGTTGGCGCCGTGGCGGCGCCGAGGAGTTCGTTGAGCTTAGAACGCGTCTTGGGCCCGACAACGCCAATAGAATCAATGCCGTATTTTTCTTGGAAGCGCTTTACCGCCCCTTCGGTGGCTGGACCAAAGTAACCAGTAACCAGTCCCTCCGGATAAATAGCCGGATCTTTAGCTAAGAAGGCCTGAAGGGTTGAGACTTCATCGTTTTGTGAGCCGCGCTGAAGCGTCTTGGTAATAGCGGCTCCGGCTGGGAGAGCTGGAGTGGGTGTTGGTGCTGGAGCCGGAGTTGGTGCTGGCGTAGCCACGGGCCCAAAAATTTCAGCCAACTTGACTCGCGTAAGAGGGCCAACTCGGCCAACCTGTGGCAAGCCGTACTTGGCTTGGAAACGTCTGACCGCGGCCGCTGTTAGCTGACCGTAATAGCCGGTGACCAGACCTTCAGGATAGAGGGATGAATCAGAAGCTAAATAAGCTTGGAGTTGCGCTACTTCGTTTGACTGCGAACCGGCGGCCAGATCCGAAGTTATGCCAAATGCTGGAGCCGGGGCTGGTGCAGGTGCCGGGGCAGTAGTTGGCGTTGTTATTGCCGCATAAGAAGGACCGCCGCCGCCCCCGCCTCCTCCGCCTCCTCCTCCGGTTGTGCCGGTTCCTCCTCCGCCGCTGCCGGTGGCTGCGCCGCAAGTGGTGGCCGTAGGCGTCATAGTGAATGTCTGGGACGCGCCGCTTGATTTCTCAATGCGGACCGAATAAGTGCTTGAACCGCAGGTCTCGGTAAAGGTGGTCGGCGCGTCGGCAAAAGTCAGCTTGGATTTGTCCGGTGATTCAACCGTAATGTTTTCGCCATTCACGAGAGTTACCTGAAAGTCATTGCCGGAAAGAACAATGGAAGTCATACTGCCGCTAACCGTGTAATTTTTGCCTGCAGCTTGAGCAGTGATTGACAGCTCCACCGTGGCACCAAAGGCTAACAGCGGAGCGCCAAGCAACCCTACATAAATCCCAAGACGAAAGAAAAAGTGTCCCATAATTAGCCAATAGAGCGACCTAATGCCGACAAAGTCAAACCATTATAGGTCGCCCAGTTAAGAGATTACTGACAGCGACCTTCCTGGATGACTAAGAGTCCAACCCCGCCGGCCTGGATCACCGCCGAAGGAATAGTACCGGCCGCAGTAGTGTTGGTGGCGCCCGATCCGCCGACGTAGATGCGTATCCACCTCATCTCGCCCTGGGCCCTGCCGCCTTTCAACTCTATGCAACTGCCGATCTCCGTTCCGGTTGATTCTGCCGAAACGGTCGTCGTGGCGTTAGAACTCGCGGCAATGTCACCCCCGACGCCGAGCTCCTGGTAAGGAGCCGTCGTTGCCGTAACCCCGACGCGGTTGTCAAAGAGGCCGGTGCCGGCGACCCGGAATCCGCTGGTGGTAGCGTAGCCAACGCCGAGTCCGTCAGAAAAGAGGCCGGAGCCGCCGACTTCAAAACTGCGCACCGGCGAGGTGGATGCCACCCCTAAGCGGTGCTGAAAGACACCCAAATTCGAGACAAGGAGGTTGCCCGTTCCTGTGGTGGCATAACCTACGCCAAGACCGCCTGTAAAGTAGCCCGAACCAGTGACGTTGAAGGTCGTGGTCGGAGTGTTGGTGGAGGCGCCAGCCGAGAGCTGATCATAGAAAAGCCCGTCACCAGTAACCTGCAAGGTTGAAGAAGCATTGATTGCTCCAGTTAAGGTTGAGGCCCCACTCACGGTCAGCGTTCCGCCGGTGTTAACACTTTCACCGATAGTAGTTGAAAAGACGCTATAGACTACTGCCAGTATGAAAATCGCCGCGACAAAAATGACCATCGCGGCATCACGATGCGAATACCGAATTGTTTTAGCACCCATATGCTTAGTATGAAAAATTAAACCAGAATCAACGTTGTCTAAGGAACGAACGTGACTCCGCTCCAGTATTATTGATTGAAAAGGTTCGACAACCTCTTACTGGGCGTTGAGCTCATTTTATTACCCCCCCTGCGGTATTACAACACTACTAAGTGTGGATAACTTGTTGCTAAGGAATAACCAGTATCTATGAGGATTTCTATATGAATCAGCGTCAAAAAATTCTATATGTAATCACAAAATCTAATTGGGGCGGCGCCCAAAAATATATTTATGACCTGGCTACTCGCCTGCCGCCGGATCAATTTGATATTGCTGTGGTCTGCGGCGGCGGAGGAGCGCTGGTGAAGCGTCTTGAAGAGCGACGTGTCCGTATTATTTCAATAGCCGGCCTAGAACGCGACATCAACTTCGCCAAAGAGTTGCTGACGTTCTTTTCATTTATAAAAATTATTTACCGCGAAAAACCGGATATCGTCCACCTTAATAGCTCAAAAGTCGGCGGCCTCGGCGCCATAGCGGCCAAGCTTGCGTCACTGGTTACTGGTCACTGGTCACTGGTGACTTTCACGGTACATGGCTGGCCGTTTAGAGAAGATCGGGCATGGTGGCAGAAATTGACCATCTCTTTCCTGAGCTGGCTTTCGTCGCTTTTCCAGAATAAAATAATCCTCATAGATCGGGCGGATCTTGCAACGGCGCGCTGGTTTATTCCGGAAACCAAGCTTTATCTCATTGCCCATGGCATCGCCCCAATTGACTTCCGGCCCCGAGAATCAGCCCGGGCCTTTTTTATGCAGGCCATTGGGCAGGAAGAGGATCACGATTTAGTTCTTATTGGCACTATTGCCGAACTCACTAAAAATAAGGGCCTGACTTACCTGATTGATGCCATCAAGCTAATAAAATCCAAAGCTCAAAATTTAAAGTTCAAAGTTATGGTCATCGGTGAAGGCGAAGATCGCGTTGCCATCGAACGGCAAATTCAGACGCTTGGCCTCGGCAATATCGTGCATCTCATTGGCTTCATGCCAGATGCAGCGCGCTACCTCAAGGGACTTGATATTTTCGTACTGCCGTCAGTGAAAGAAGGTCTGCCCTATTCTATTATGGAAGCTATGGCCGCCGGTTTGCCGGTTGTAGCCACGAATGTCGGCGGCATCCCTGATCTCATCTCTGACGGCAAAAGCGGCCTGATCGTGCCGCCCAAAAACGCTGGAGCTATAGCCAAGGCCATCTTGGCTCTAATCGACAGACCCGACCGATGTCAAGCCATGGCCCAAGAAGCCCAAAAACGCATCGCCACAGGTTTTGACATTGAGGCCATGATCGCCAAGACCATCACAGTTTATCAAAACCGCTAAAACTTCACTGCCTAAAATGCACCGGCCGATTGCACTCAAAAATTTCATTCTCGTCCTTTGCGACCTTGTGATCTTTGCCGCGGCGCTCGCCGCCTCGCTTATCTTGCGCTACGGCGGCAGGCCTGAGCCGACGATAACCAAGCTTTATCTTTTTGCCGCGCCGTTCCTGATGGCGCTTTGGTTCGGGGGGCTGGCCGCCTTTGGCCTTTATGACCTCAAAATAGCTAAAAACGAACCGCCGTTCTTCGAGCGCCTGGCCAGAGCCATGGCCTTTAATTTTGTCGTCACGGTCCTGCTCTTCTATCTTATTCCTGAATTCCGCCTGCGGCCCCTGGCCACCCTTATAATTATCTTTTTTACCTTGACCGTATTTCTTTTTGGGTGGCGAAAGATTTACAACACCCTCCTCATTCAAAGAACCAAAGAACGGGTGCTTTTTTGGGGCTTTGCTCCCGAGGTGCTGGAACTGGCGGCTTTTCTTACGGTCAATCCCCAGCTTGGGTTCATCCCCACATTCTTCCTTGAAAATAATAACCGCGCCTCACAGCCGCCGCTTCCGGCTGGAGTGCCGGTATTCAGCGGGGAACTGGGCAGGATTATTCGCGAAAAGCGGATAGGCCGGATCGTCGTGGCTCATGAAGCCAGGCGCGCCCCGACTTTAGCCAAAACGCCTTTTGGAGTCGTGCCGCTGGGTGTAAGCATAGTTGATCTCAGGCGCTTTTATGAAAACGTAACTGGAAAAGTTCCGGTCTCGCTCATCACCGAAACGTGGTTCCTGGAGAATCTTGTCGGCATGCATCGTCCCAGGTATGAATTCGCTAAGCGCATACTCGACTTGATGCTGGTCACTATCCTGGGAGTTGTGGCTCTTATACTCCTGCCGTTTATTGCTTTGGGTATTATCCTCTCCACGCCCCTCGACATCGTTAATTACAAAAAGCGCCGCGCCCGTGAAGGCGACGGCATCATTTTCTTCCGCCAGGCCAGAGTCGGCAAAAACGGCCGTATTTTCAATTTCCTGAAATTTAGAAGTCAGGTGCTTGGCGCGGAGAAGATGGGGCATGAAAAAAGCGCCGTTGGTCCAGATCCGCGATCCTACCGGGTTGGCGAGTTCTTGCGCAAAACCTACCTTGATGAGCTACCTCAGTTTTGGAACATCATTTTAGGCGAGATGTCATTCGTCGGCCCGCGGCCGGAGCGTCCGGAATTCGTATCTGCCCTCGAGAATGAAATACCATTCTACCGCATGCGCGAGCTAGTTTTACCAGGCCTCACCGGCTGGGCCCAGACCAACATGGAAAACGATGCCTCAGTGGCCGATGCCCCGACTAAAATCCAATACGATCTTTACTATATTAAAAATCGCTCTCTTTTTCTCGATCTCACCATCTTGCTAAAAACTACTCTTAAGCTCTTGCAGCGGAGCGGCCGATAGTACGGGAACTAAGAATCAGGAATCATGAAGCGCATCAACATTCCTGATTCCTGCCGCCCATCAGGGCGAGCCTCGCCTCTGACGGGATTCCTGATTCAGGACTCGGGACTCAAACTTCTCTTTCACACCCATCCTTTCACCTTCACGTTCTGTCGATGAGCCGGGAATGGCGGTGATCTTCTGGTTGATCTCATCCACTACATCGAGGAGCTGCTGGTTGACGCCATGCTCCGCCGAGAATCGGAGGAATGCGCGCGTGTCCTTGGGCAGGCACTTGCCGCCGTAGCCGCGGTAGCCCTTGTGCCGGATGATCGTGTGTTGTCCCCCGATCCAGGGGTCGTGCGCTACGCATTCGCGGATGGCCTCGTAGTCAATGCCGAGCTTCGTGCAAAGATCATACATCTGATTGAAAAAGATAACTTTCGTGGCGAAGAAGGCGTTACGGAGGTACTTGAATAATTCGGCCTCGCCGCTCGGCATTATCTTCTCAAAGGGCGCACGCGCGAAGAGGGACAAGACATCCGGCGCAACGGAACGGGATGCTTCGGTATAACCGATGAGGTTTATCTTTGGATGACTAACGTCATCGGCGGCGCTTGATTCCGTAAGAAATTCCGGCGAAAAAAGAATGCGGTGCTGGGGGTATCTTTGCTGGAGCATCTCGGTCGTCCCGGGAAGAACCGTTGACTTGATGATCACGGTCTTCATACCAACCAGCGAAGAGACGGCGCTCTCGACGGCTCTCCCGTCAAATCGGTCCGTGGCCTCATCAAATGGCGTAGGCACGGCGATGAGTACAAGCTCAACGCCGTTCACCTCCTCGAGCGAGCCGATCCTTTTGAAAAGATCGTATCTACGGATGGGATGCCCCTGGGTTTCGAACCAATCGGCATAGGCGCCGCCGACCATGCCTACGCCGATGATGCCAATGGGGATTTTATTCATGCTTCCATTAGTTATTACCTTAATCCAGGAAACCAGGTTTATACCAAGACTGAAATCCGAAGCACGAAGCACGAAATTCGAAACAAATCCCAATACCTAAACTCTAAAAACCGAAACGTGTTTGAAATTTAGAATTTGAAAATTCGAATTTGTTTCGGATTTCGATATTCGGATTTAGAATTTCGGTTATCTGATTTGTCCGCTTCTGATGCTTTGAATAATCATCTCTCCGTCTGACTTGAAATTAGGCTCAAGCTCAATGGCTTTTTCAATCTCCCGAATCCCTTCTTGCGGCCGGCCGGAACGGGCATAAGCCACGCCGAGCGCAGCGTGGAGTCTGGCATCGTTGGGGTTCGCGGCGGCCATAACCTCCCATATTTCTGCGGCTTTATCAAATCGTCCAATCTGCAGATACGCCTGGGCATATTGCTCCCTGGCCACAACGCGCGTTCCAAAGTGTTTCTCAAACAGCAACTCTGCCTCCTCGTCTTTTCCGCTCAAGATATAGACTACGGCAAGGTTGGTAATGGCTTCGGGGTAATCAGGGGCCAGATCATAGGCGCGGGATAGAACCTCAACGGCTCGCTGGTTATCGCCGGCGTTCAAGTAGGCCTCCGCGGCAATAAAGTAAAATTGCTGGCGGCGCTGGCTGATGGCCAGCGCCTCGTCAACGACGCGGATGGCATCGGCCGGACGCCCCCCGGCCACATAAAGCGTAGAAAGGAAGGCTTTAGCCCGGACATCTGAAGGAACGGCGGTGCGCTGGGCCTCGAGCTCCTGAATGGCAAACTCGATATATTTTTCTTTATCCTGTAGCGCAATCGACGAATCTCGCAGGATGAAGTTTGACGTCTGAGAAATCTGCTCGCGGAGTTCCATGGTGCCAAAGGTGCGTAATTCAAGCCCTTGCCGGAATTCCAACATCATGGCATCAACCTTTCCGGCCGGCTCATGAACCTGGTTTAAGCGAAGCGCGTCCAAAATTGACTTTGCGGCCATAATCGGCCTGATGTTTGCAAAGTAAAGAAGCAGGATCATCCCGGCCGCGACAAGCGCCGTCACCCCGACCGTAGCACCCAAGGGAAGCTCGAGCCCTCGCAAGCTGACGGCTTTTGGCTTTGACCGGCCGCCAGAGGCCGCAATCTCCGCACCGCTAGCGAACCCGGCCGCTGTCGAGTGCACATAGGCAAGCACTCCGAAAAATAGAAGGTAGCTTGTAAGATTATCAAAAACAAAAAGAATCTGGAAAAAATGGGCCGCCAGGAGCGAGGAAAAGATGCCGAAGGTTACCGCATCAATCGTCCGCGCCCGGAGGGCCGAGACCAGGAGCCAGCCCGCGGCCGCAAACATGGCAAGATAACTCAAAAGTCCCAGCACCCCGCCGGCGGTGAGCCAATCCAGAAAGACGTTATGAGCGCGGTCAAACCACGGCTCCTGACGCCACAGCGATGGGTCGTAGTATTTCGAAAAAACATAGATGAAGTTTTCCTGACCCCAGCCGAGAATAGGCCGTTCCTTAAAACCCTGCAGGGCCATGTTCCAGATGGTGAAGCGCGCCTGGGTGGTGGTCTCGGAGGGCGATATTGAAGCGAAACGGATTAGAACATCGCTTGACTTCACCAGCGAAGTGTCCCGGATAAAGAAAAATACCGCCGGAATTAGAACAACAATTCCCAGGCCGGCCAAGGCGATGCGGCGTAGAGTTCCGCGTTCCAGCAAAGCCAGCAGTAGCCCAAGGACAATAAACCCGCCCAGAAGCCCGAGTATTGCCCCGCGGGTGGCGGTGAAGTAGAGGATGACAAGCTCGAATGCTAAGACTGCGCCAAGGCCGACGCGGAGCCAGAGCTCGCGGGAGCGGAGTAAAAACCAAAGCAGGAAAAAAATATGGAAGAGAAGGTAGGCAGCAAGATATGTGGCATTGCCCAAGGTGGCATCTACTCGCGTCCCGCCCTGATGAATGGCAAGTCTGCCGGCAAGCTGCAACACCGCATAAAACGAGATGGCGACGCTTGCCGCAAGTGAAGTTGAAAAAAATATCCGCCAATCGCGTTCGCCCGCAAATACGCTCCCCAGAATCAGGAAGTAGGCAAGAAAGTGTAAAAGGCCGATGTAGCCCTCCATCCGCTCGAAGTTTGACCAGAAGCTGCGGTAGGGCGAAAGCGAGAAAATAACGGCCAAACCCATCACGGCAATGAACACCACTACAGCCGCACCTAGCCACGAGAAGCGCGGCCGGAAGCGCTCATATCGCAAGGCAGCATAAACCCAAATCACCGCCAGGATTTCAATGAGAATCCTGAAGGCGAAATTCTTGCCGGTGATGAACGGAAAATAGAGCGAGCGCGTCACGATGAAAACAAGAAAAGGCGTGAGTAATAATCCGCCTTTTAAAATCCAGGAGAGATATTTTTCGGTTGGGGACATACCAAACCACTTTAACATATCGCCGTAAGATCTGACAATGAGCTGTATAACCCCGAACCAATTTGCCACAACGCGTAAGCGGTTGTTTTTCATTCCGTCATCCTGAGGGCGGAGCCCGAAGGATCTCGAGATTCTTCGCCCCGCTTTCAGCGGAGCTCAGAATGACATAGTGCGTGCTGGGAAAAATTGGTGCGCTCGCAGACTAACATTGAAAAAAACGGCGGCAGAAGGCTCTGCCGCCGCGTGACTGCTGAAGCATAAAGAGAACTATAGGAGCGGGTGCTTCCGATCTTCGAGCGGGAGCTTGACCGGCCGCCCGACGAGATGCGAGACGTAGATGCCGTAGGTCTGATCAACGACGGATGCGGCGTCCTCGATGGTCGTGGCAGGCTCACGGCCGCGTACGATGGCATCCACGAAATCCTGTGCCAACCGAGTAGTCGGCGCTACCCATGTCGGATCCGGCTTCTCCGGGGCGCACACCAACTCCCAGTCCATGACCGAGAGCGTATCCTGCGGCACGTCTTTGCGATAGACGTAACCGGTTGAGGTCTGGTGCCACTTCACCTGCCCGCGCGTGCCGCACGCGATGAAATTCATGAACTCACTTCCGGGCTTTGCCCTCCTGCCTGCCTCAACGACGTAGGCCTCATCCAGCTCGGCCAGGAAGTAGCGGACCGTTACGCCATTTGCCAAGAGGTACGTGGCTTCGATCGTATCCGCCCGCATTCCGATATCGTGCGTGCGGCCCTGCGGATAAAGCTCCCTGATCGGCACGACATCGCCGAGGGTCGCCTTTCTGCCATCCACGACGACCCGACCAAACACCTCCACAGGTTTCGAGCCGGTGAGGGTCATGAACGCGTGGAGGAAATGCGGCATGCAGGTCTCGATGTCGTAAGCCGGCGGCCTACCTTTGTCCACCGCGTCGAAACGGAGCAGTTTGCCGAATCCCTCACGCTGGAGCTGCACGCGAAGCACAGCGAACGAGTCCGCGAAGATGGTCTCGAAGTCCACGGTGCACACGACGCCGGCCCGGCGCACAGCCGCGACCATCCGATCGGCTTCTTCCGGCGAGAGCGCCAACGGCTTCTCACAGAAAATGTGGCATCCGTGCTCCGCAGCCATCAACACCTGCTCACAGTGCTGTGGCGGGTTGGTGGCGATAACGGCGATCTGAGGACGGGCCCTATCAAAGAGCTCTTCTGCACTTTCGTATCCACCCAAACCGCTTTTTACGGCTTCGTCCCGCCTTTCGATGGCGGGATCCGCGGCCGCGACGAGCCTGACTTCCGGAATATTCTCGCGAATGACTTTTGCTAAGGTCTTTCCGCGTTCACCGTAACCGAGAATTCCTGCTGTTAAAGTCATTTGTTTTCCTCCTCATGCCGTTGCAAGTGTGCAGTACCCAAGCATACTTAAATTGTCGAAGAGCAAAAAAACCGTAGCACGGCGGTGCTACGGTGTCAAGGATCTCGCAAGCCTACCCCAGCGCGATCAGAGCGACGCCGGCGACCATAAGAGCGGCGCCGATGAAGCGCTCGCCGATATGCTCCTCGCTGAAGAGAAACTTCCCGTAAAGGACATTGAAGAGAATGGAGAGGCGCTTTGTCGAAATGAAGTAGGCCGCGGGCAGGAGTGAAAGGCCGGTGTAGTGGAGGCCGAGCGAGGCACCCGAGACCACTGCCGAGGCCGCGATGAAACGGCCATTGCCCCGGATCCGGATGCTCGCGCCGCCGCGAAGAGCAAAGGGAATCAGCGCTAAGGCCATCGCGGCTGCGATATAGAAAGCCGTGAGGAGCGGCGGCGCGTACTGGAAGGAAATTTTCGCAATCGAGATCGGGATGGTAACAATGAACGCGGCGGCGAGCACGATCCACGAGCCCGGCGTCCGAAGAAGATTCTGGAAGGAACCGAGGATTCCGCTTGTCGAGCCAGCGCGTCCGAGGAAAAAGGCGCCGACGAAAACCGAGAGGATGCCCATGAGGCCGAATACGCTCGGCACCTCGCCGAGCATGAGGTAGCCCACCGGAACCAGGAACACACCGGTGAAGCCGTGGAGAGGCGCGGCAAGCGAGAGGGGCATCTTCTGGAGCGCGGTGTAGCCGAGCCAGAAGGCAAAGGTTTCGAGCGGAACGCTCACCCCGATGATAAGCGCCCAGAACTGCCACGACGGCACCGACCAGGCGGCGAAAACGGTGACAAGCACGGCGAGCGGCGGGAGTGCGCCCGCAATCCGAACCCAAATGAGGAAAAACTTATTCTCGCCGGTGAGCTTCTTGACGAAGACATCCTGGAGCGAGACCGCCGCGGCGTTTGCGATGGCTACGAGAAACCCCATCGGGTGTAGTTAATGGTTACCAGTTATGAGTTATGAGTCTAGCTACTAAGTTTCTTGACGGCAATTTCGGCGCGTTCCCAATCCTCGGGGCCGTCAATGTTGACGTTGTATTTATCTTCCATCACGTAGGCCGCGACTTTATCCCCGTAGAAATTCGGCTCGGCCGGATCAAACAGCAAACCAGTGCGGAATAAATAAATCGCGCCTGAATGCGCATAGGCCTTGGGTAGGGACTGGCGACGCGGGATACGCTTTTTAATCGGCTCACCCGAGACGAGAAGCGTGCCCAAACCGTTCTCGTCAACTTCGACCGCCCAATACGGGCTGAAGTGCCCGGGAATCTCCACCATGCTGACCACTGAATCGGCGCCGGTTTTCCTTAAGAGCTCCACGGCCTCACGGAGATGAAAAGCCTGGCGGAGCGGCGCAGTCGGCTGAAGAATGGCAACGAAATCCGGCTCGTAACCCTCCTGTTCTTTCAACCACGTGACCGCATGCTGCATCACTGGAAGATGCGGGGTCGTGTCCTCGGCTAGTTCAGCCGGACGCATGAATGGGACATCAATCCCCCACTTGCGTCCCACCTCGGCAATCTCTGGGTCATCGGTTGAGAGAATAATGCGGTCGAAAACGCCGGATTCCTTGGCCGCCTCGATGGTCCAAGCGATGAGCGGCTTACCGGCGAGTTCCCTGATGTTTTTCCTAGGAATAGACTTCGAGCCTCCTCTTGCAGTTATAACCCCTAGTATTTTCATGCGACAAAAGATTGGTCGTGAAACCGCTTTTGAGTGTAAAGAGGCACGGTCTTCAACACTTTGCGGATGTGCTTGGAGGTCTCGGTTTTGTAGTAGAGGTGCGAAGGCGAATAAAGACCGTGGCCCATCTGCAAGAATATGGCGCGTTTGACCCCATCAGTATCATAACCCACATCCATCACGTTCTCGGCCCGCGTCCTCCCCTGCTGGCGCGTTCCGATATTGACCACCGGCACGCCGAAAAACGATGCTTCCTTGATGCCGGATGAAGAATTGCCAACCAGGCATGCCGATGCGCCCAGAAGCGCGACAAAATCCCGAGGATGGATGTCAACGACAAAGCGAATATGTGGGCTGGGGGTATGCTCACGAAAGCGCCGTATGCCTTTTGAAATTTCATCCGTGCCGGCATCGGGATTGGGCCAGAACCAAAGCGCTTGCACCCCAAGGCTGCTCACGGCCTGAAGCGTTTTAATAACGTTTTCCAGGTTCTCGGTTTCGCTGGTCACCGGGTGCTGGATGACCAGGATATAGGGCTTTGAAAAGTCAATGTGCCCGCCAACACCAATCCGATTCATCATGGCCTGATCCGGTTTTCGTTTCACCGCGGCCGCGAATTCAAGATCCGGCGAGCCTACGTGAAAAACATAGGCCGGATTTTCGCCCATCTGCAACACCCGGCGGTAGGCATCATCATTGGTCACAAAGTGGATATGAGCGAGTTTGGTGATAGCATGCCTCACGCTCTCGTCAATAGTACCGGTCACGTCCCCGCCCTCAATATGGGCCACGGTCTTGTTCAGGTAGGCGGCGGTCATGGCCGCGGCCAGCTGTTCAAACCGGTCGCCGCGGATCAAAACAATGTCCGGATTCAGCTTCTGGAAGGTGTTGGCGAGCTCGAGCACGGCCAGGCCGGCGGTCTTCGCCATGGCCACGTGATTCCCGCCTTCAATGAGATTAAGCATTGTCTCCTGGATTTCAAACCCGCGGCGGGCCAGAGCCGCCGGAACCTCGCTATATTTTTCCAAAAGCGCGGCTCCACCAACAATCAACTGCAACTCAAAATCAGGATCGCCTCTAAGCTGCTTCAAAAGAATTTCCTGGCGGGCGTAATGGATGCGGTTGGTAATAATAAAACAGACCTTCCGCTTCTGCCGTGGCGGAATAAGACCGGTCTTTATCGGAATTTCCTTTAAAAACTCCTTAACCTTTTGTTTGCGCGTTTTTACGAGCACCATAATCTAGCTGAAATTCTCCCACCGAATTGGATCATACTTCTTCAAGCCTACCTTGGTCACTTTGCCGAGGACGTTCCCGTACTCCTCCGACGGCAATCCTCCGGCGTATTGCTGAGGACGCATGGCATAGAGCATATCAGCGGTAATCACCGTGCCGGCCGGGATATCGCGGCCAGCCATGAGGGATTTTCGGAAATAAGGCCGGAAAACAGCTTCATCTTCCTGCAGGACTTTTGTGCCGGAACCCATGCCGGCTTTCACGCTGTCCTTCTCCAAATAGGCGGCCTTTTTTGACGGGTCGCGTTCAAGTTCACGGATGCCGCTAACCAGCGCCTTCAATTCCTCCGGCGTCATTGAAACCTTGTGATCCGCACCCCAGAGGTCCCGGGAGAATGAAAAATGTTTTTCAATGACTTGAGCGCCAAGGGCAACGGCGGCCAGAGCCGAATCAATGCCAATAGAGTGGTCGGAGAAACCGACTGGAATCCCGTAGCGCTCACGCAAAAACCCGATGGTCGCAAGGTTGAGATGCTCCGGTGGGCAGGGATACTTTGAGACGCAGTGGAGCAAAATTACTGATGCCTCCCGACGCTTGAGAAAATCAATGGCCTGATCAAGCTCTTCTATTGTGGACATCCCCGAAGACATGATAATGGGTTTGCCGGTGGAGGTAAGAAAATCAAGCGCAACAAAATCCAAAATATCTCCGGAGCCGACTTTCCAGAGTTCAACGCCAAGCTCATTCAGTTTTTGAGCCGCGCCCCGCGACATCGGCGTTGAGTGAAAAATTATACCGAGTTCGTCGCAATAGGTCTTGAGCGGGCGCCAGAAGTGTTCAAGCGGCGTGGCTTTGGTGTTTCTCGTCAACCACGAATAGCGATCCACACCCTTAAAATGCGGCGAGACCACAAGGATATTCAACTGCTCATCCTCAACATTGTGGGTCTGGAATTTCACCGCATCAGCCCCGGCTTCATGCGCGGCCTTCACCAGAGCTTTGGCGTTTTCTAAATATTCTGCGATCGGCCGTTCTTCCTGGGTTTGGATGAAATTCTTTCCGATCTCGGCCACCACAAAAACATGACCTGAGGCAATCAGGTCCATGAGGGAAGCGGTGGGGGCGGGTTTCGTGGCAATCATGCGATTCCTTACATCCCTTTATACCGACTCAGAGGAGAGCGGCGTTTCTGGACGAAGTGAGCGATCTTCTCGGCGATAAATTCCTCGGTACGCGCCATGGATTCGAATGTGGCGCCGCCGAGGTGCGGGACGATAATCAGATTCCTATGGCGTTTGGCGTAGCGCACAAGCGGATGGCGTTTTACATGGCGCCCCTTCGGATCTTCATTGGCGAGAACATCGAGAGCGGCACCGGCAATCCATTTTTTCTCCAAGGCCTCGAGTAGAGCCTTCTCGTTATTTATCTCACCGCGGGCGGTGTTAATGTAATAAGCCGTCGGCTTCATCAGGCGGAAGTGGCGGCGTTTGATGAGGTTATGGGTTTTGCCCGTGAGGAGAACGTGGATAGAGACAACATCAGCGCGTTTGAAAACAGCATCCATGGAAACTTTTTTCACTCCCGCCCGCCGCATCACGGCCGCAGAAACATAAGGGTCGCAGGCAATCACGCTCATGCCCAAAGCCCGGCCAAAACCTGCAACCATTGAACCCAAGCGGCCGAAGCCGATGATGCCCAATGTCTTGCCAAAAAGCTCATGGCCGTAAAACTTCTCCTTTTGCCACTTGCCGGCCCTAACCGCGTCAAACCCCCAAGGCAACTTGCGAATAAGCATGATTATGAGCCCGATCGTCTCCTCGGCTGTGGGAAATATGGTTTTTAAAAATCGCATCTCTCCACGAAGTGAGATAACCTGAATCTCCCGCTGTCTGGCTTCTTCTATATCAATGTGGTTGAGTCCGGTGGTCGAAGTGCCGATTATTTTCAAATTCGGAAGTTTATCCAGAAGCGGTTTTGATATTTTAATACCGAGTTTGACCACCAAGATGCCGGCTCTTTTGAGAATGGCCGGCTTTTTCCTTGCCTCCGACCAGGGATACACCCGGCCGAGCTTGTTCAAAACGGCTATTGCCGTTTTCGAGTAACCTTTCGGTTCGGTGAGAATAATGGCGCGCATTTTGGTATTAATGTATGGTGAATTTATTGCTATGAGCAATGAAAGTAAAACGAAAAGGCCGTTTTTCTCAATACTTATTCCGACCACCGGCCGGCCTGAACTCATCCGCATGGCCGTCAAATCGGTTCTGGAGCAAAGCTTTCAGGATTTTGAAATTGTCATCTCGGATTTGAGCACGTCTCCTGAATCCGAACGCGCGGCCACCGACTCTGGAGATCCGCGCATCCGCTATCTCCATCCCCCGCCTGGCCCCGGACTTATAACCTGGGACCACGCCGCAAAAGAAGCGCGGGGCGAATACGTAATGTGGTTTGATGACGACAATTACCTTCTGCCGCAGGCCCTTGAACTTTTTCGCGAGGCAATACGGCAGGACGGATCGGAAATCATAACCGCGAGCCACTTCTACTATTACGACCAAAACCATCCGCGCCGTTTCCTAAGAAACGGTCTTGGCATTATACCCTTTACCGGCCAAAGCCGGAAAATTGACCTTAGGGAAACCATCAGGAGCCTCTATGACTTTGGGAAGCGAGGACCGGGACAGACTTTGCCGCGCTTCCATTTTTCGGCCACGGTGATATCCCGTCAGGTTATAGAACGAGCCATCATGCGACTGGGATTTCTCCTACTCGCCGATATGCCCAACATCCATTCCCTTCAGCCAATTATGTTTGCTTTTGCCAAATCGTGCTTTTTCATCGATCGGCCGGTGGTTATTGTCGGCCGGCTCGGCGTATCAATGAGTCAAGCCTGGTCAACCGCGGCGCACCGGCGCTTTCAAGCCCGACCGTTCAAGCCTGAATTCAGTCCTGTTTCCGCCTACACAAGAGTCAACGGAATTCTGGAAAATTACCTCCGGGTTCAACAATTGCTTCCGGATCTCGTCGGCGGCTTCAAGATAAATTACGCTCGATTCGCCGAATTATATCTTAGGGAACTTTTCTACCTCGACACTGATTTTTTTACGGCTCTAGCCAATTGGTTGAATTTATTCGGCTTCCTCGAAACCTTGCCGGCGGCAGAAAAAAAACGGCTTAAGCTCGAGGCCGTAATCCGGGCGCTGGGAGTGCCGCTGGTGCTTATTTCAAGGCGCATGAAGCTGCATCACCTCTGGAGAGCTTTTGTCGGGCCGATCGCGCTCTGGCGCGAAAAACGCCAAACCGCAACCGCGAAACTGCGAGGCAAACGAGAATTCGCCATTCCCATCCCCGAACGCTACCACATAGACTCCATTGCCGCACTCGCCGCCAGTCTCGATCAAATACTGCAAAGCGAGGCCAACTACGACATTTCAACTGATCTACAAAGCGTCAAGCCTCTCCAATAAGAACTTTCCCAGCCGCTCTCCGTCATGACCATCAAGATCTCCGCAGTAATCCTGGCGGATTTTTTCGCGTCCGATCTTATCAAGAGTGGAATCGTCCAGATAAAGTTTAGCCATACGACTTAACTCCTCCGGGGTTCTCGCAAACCTAACTCCCCGACTCTCAATTATGGCCCGCTGGTGGTCATAATCGTAGTATTGCTGGATGCTCCGGCCGTAGGGTCGGGGCGAAGCATCAAAACCGACAAGGATTATGGGTTTGTCAAAAGCCGCAGCGTCAATAACCATGGTTGAAGCCCAGGTGATGACCAGGGCGCTGTGATAGATTGAATCGGCAAGGTGCCGATCAGCCGCGCGGTCAAGATGCACATCAACGAAATCCGGAGAGTTTGACGGCATATCAAAAACAGCATTGGGCGGCGGAATCATACCGGCGAGTTCCGTCTTGCCAACAAGCGGCATTCTCACCAATACCTGTATGCGGCTGGTTTCAAGCGCCTTCAATACAACTGGAGCAACCGGATCATGCTGTAAATAAGTGTCCGCCGGCGGTGTAAAAAGCATAAAGGGCTTAGCTGGATCAAGACCTACTCGGCGGCAGAATTCATCGCGCGGCGTTCTTAAAGATGTGTCTAGATAGCAATCATAATGCGGCACACCAGAGATGGATATGCGATTGGCCGGAACATCGCCGTATTCAATGGCCTCGGCGCGGATGCGCTCGGCATTAACCACAACATGATCGGGAATAAAATTCAAAATGGTTTTGGATGTCGGGTTATCCCACGATCTCACCATGCCTATGGTTGTTACGCCCAATCGCCTTGCGGCCCTCATAATCCGGACATCGGCAAGCTCGTAAACATCGGTGCCAAAAAGGAGCGAAGGCTGATAGCGCTTGAACAAGTTGTCAAACTCCGAGCCGGAATCAAACAGGCCGTAAAGAAGGCGGAAAAGCCGTCGCAGCGCGCGGAAGCGGCCGATGAAGCCCACCAGCCGCGAGGCCAGGTAATCAAAGAGGTTTTTATCATACTCGAACTTGGCTCGACGCTGGACTTCGCGGGTGCGGGTGGCTAGGAGATTGGTAGCCAGGACCCAAAGAAACCGGCCAAGGCCTTTCGGCGGCGGGTTGGGGACGCCCTCGATAAACACATTTTCTCCGCCGAACTCTTTTTTCATGGCCACAGTCCGGCTTTCCGGCACAATGATAACCAGACGCAAATCGTTCCTCGAGGCCAGTAACTCAAAAGCCGCGGTCGAAAGGATGTTCCGCGATATAATGCCGCGGATGCAGGTGATGAATACAGTTTTCATGAGAAGGCTCGCTCCATACTCTCGAGTATATAGCACGAGCGGCCTAATACCGTATGTCCCGAAAGGACATCGCGCTGCCACGCATCGGCAATTTTTTTCCTCTCGTCGTCGTGGCTGAGATAATAACGGACCGCATCGGCAAGCGCGCCGGCGTCTTTAAGATGATATTTCCCGTCGCGAAACTCGGTGTCGTAGAGAATTGCATTTCGGCCATCTATAAGCTGCGGACCAGCAGTTTCGATGAAGGGTTTGGGCGCAATGAGGAGAGTTTGCGGAGCAAGCCCGACCTCGCAGTGCCGGTAAGAATCCCAGGACTTGCCGGACGGCGAAAGAGCCATGCGGCTTTCGGCAAGATGCCGCCAGTATTCATGCGTGGTCAAAAAGCTCCGGCGCCGCCGATCGTGGTCAATAAATTCGCCGCCGGGAAACTTCCCGAGAAGCGCCACAGCCTCCTCGCGATCCGCCTGACAGCCCGGACGCGAACGGCCGCTATAAAAAATAGCATGACGCTTGTTAGCGTTCGGAAAGCGATAAGATTCGGGCCGCACCGGACTTGGCGCAAGCGGCAAGATGGTATCCGTGCGAAAGCCGAGCGGCAATTCTTTCTTGAAATAAAGCTCAAAGTCCTTGCCGTGCGCATAGCCAGCCGTGAGTTCTTTTGCGGCAAGCGCCCGGCCGTAGATTTCCGGATAATCCTCAAAATCAAAGAGCGCTCTGGGAATGCCGCGCCGCCCAGCCTCGGCGAGCACCTCCTGGGCCCTCTCGCCGCCGCGCAAGGAAACAAACACCGCATCCACCTGGCTCATGACCGCACTAAGATCCTTTGATCCTATCGCCGTCCCTTTCGGCAGGCCGTGGCAGGAGGGGTAAGGGCAGTTTTTTGGAACGTGCTTCACATAAAGATGGGGATGGAATCGTCCGTAGACAAACACGTGTTCTTTGCCGAGCAGAGCCGGAAAATCGCCGTAAAACTGTATCTCGCCGTCATAGCTAAAGCCGCTCCGGCCAAGCTTGATAGCCAAGAACGAGGCCGCCTCGCCAAAAAAGGAGGTTCGCCTGGCAACCTCCTTTCCTTGTACCAGCGTGTCGCACGGGACCACGAGGAGTCTTTTGATTTTCATGGAAATACACTCTCGCGCAAGCTACACGTAGTGACCGAGCCGATCACGCTTCGAGAGAATGGGGTTTCGCACCGGCCAGCGGATCTTGAAGGCGGGATCGTCCCAGCGATACGTGGCTTGGCGCTTGGGATCGTAATACTCGGACTGCTTGTAACTGAACATGGCCTGGCGAGAGAGGACAAGATGCACTACGCCGTGCTTGGGGGGAACGAGGAGCTGGCGGCAGTTCTTCTCCGAAAGTTCAAAGGCCTGCCATCGGCCGAAACGCCGCGATCGGCGGTTGCAATTGACGATGACAACGAGAATTCTACCAAGCGGGCAGGAAATGAGTTTCCACGATTTGGAATCGGCGTGGATGCCGCGGAGCACCCGCCGGCGCGAGCGCGAATAATCGTCCTCCACGAACTTCACCCGGATGCCGAGCTTGCGGTAGCGCGCCTCGTCATAGGTCCCGACATACACCCCGCGATGGTCGCGAAAGGCGTCAAGCTGAATCAGGAGCAGGCCGGGGAGTTTTGTTTTAGAAACTTTTACCATAAGAGGGTCTCACGATCTATTTAAAAATTTTAATCAGGTTTTGAATGATATCGTCTATAGTATACTCGACTCTCCAACCAAGTATTTTTTGGGTATCTGATGCATCGCATGTCAACGAAAAAGCTTGAGCAGTACCAGCAGCGACTTTTACTGAACCACCAATAAAGCTAACGCATCTTTCGGCAAGATCCTTCATTGAGATGCGGTTTGCGGAAATAAAAAACGGGTGGTAGCCAGCTGGAGCTTTGGCGCAAAAATCTACCGCCTTGCAAAACCCAGATACAACATCATCAATCCATAGCCACTCTCTTTCATGTTCCCCTCCGCCAAAAAGCTCAATCGAATCGCCGCGAAGTAGTGTTTTTACAAAATCACTAGGCGCATGATTCATTGGCGTGCCCTCCCCCAGTACACTTGCAGGCCGCAATACCACGGTCGTCACACCGTTATGTTTCGAATATTGCATTAGACTGTATTCCGCAGCGGCTTTGCTGGCGGCATAGGCCTGGATAGGATTAAAGGGTGAGTGCGACGTATGATGTTTTCCTATTTCGTTCGGACCGTGCACAGTCAAGGAACTTGCAAATACGAATCTTTTTATCCCATGCGCGAGACAGGCCTCTACAAGATTTATATTCCCAACAACATTTGTCGCAAAAATCTCCTGGATGTTTTTAGAATACATCGTTCCCAGCACTGCAGCTAAATTGACCACCATATCTGGCCTCCTCTCTTCAAGTCGTTTGGCAATTGCGGCCGGATCGCGGAGATCAACTTCCGGAAGATCCCAAGTCTCGACGCGATGACGCTTGCTAAGTTCGGCCACAAGCGGCTTGCCGATAAAACCCTTTCCGCCAACAACGGTAATGTTCATGAAAAATCAGGTTGAATTTACACTGCCTCCCTTAATGCCGAACCTTTCTCCGGAAACATAAGATGCTCCACGGCATCACAGATGGCATGTTCAATAGCCAGATGCGCCTCCTGGATATGGCTTGTCCGCGCGCTCGGCACCCGAATCGCGATGTCCGCGACTTCAGCAAGCGGCCCGCCCTCTCCGGTGAAGGCAATCGTTGCCATGCCCATCTCTTGGGCCTTCCTGACAGCGCGAATTACGTTCTCGGAGCCGCCGCTCGTTGAGATGCCGATGAGAACGTCCCCCTTCCGGCCGAGCGCCTCCACCTGACGCGAGAAAATCTGGGCGAACAGCCGCGAATCGTTTATGAACGAAGTGAGAAACGACGTATCGGTAGTGAGCGATATGGCGGGGAGTGGCCCGCGGTCGAACGAGCGCTCAAGAATGTTTGTAAACTCCGCAGCCATGTGCTGGCAATCCGCAGCGCTCCCGCCATTTCCGCAGAGCATCAGCTTGCCGCCGTTCCGAAAAGAGGCAGCAATGGTCGAGACTGCCTGCACTACCGCATCAACCGCATCGCTCCCGGACACGACATCACTCGAGTATTGCGGCATGGAAAGACCGGCACTAACAACTTGAACCTTAGAATAATCAAAACCGCCAGTCGCTCCGAGGAGACGCCGTTTTACGAGCGCGCTTTCGACAAGATGCGAGCGCACTATATTGTGAAGAAAATCGTTATTCTTTTCCATTGATTTCACGCCGCATTTGACCGGTCAACGGTTAAGGTATGAATCACGCTTGCGGCCGAAGGTAAGTCGGCTACGACGTGATGCGGTTGTATCCCAAGACCCCCAGCTAAAAAAGACTCGCCGTGTCCAGTACGAACGAGAAATGTCGTGGCGCCGATTGCATGCCCAAGTTCGATATCTTTGGCATCATCGCCGATCAGAAATGATTGCTTCAGGTCAAAACCGTGCTCACTCACCGCCTGATCAACGAGACCGGGTAGCGGCTTACGACAGACACACTTGTCATCGGGATGATGAGTACATACATAAATACCGTCGAGTTCAACTCCTTCCCTAGCCAGGAGCCCGATGAAACGCTGATGAATCTCCTCGAGGCGGCTGGAATCGATCAGGCCACGGCCAACTGCAGACTGATTGGTAACTACTATAAGCCCAAAACCTTGAGATTTTAGTTCTCGGAGCGTCCGAGCCGCGCCCGGCAAAAGTGCCACCTGATCCGGATGCAAAACATAAGGCTGCACGCCTTCAATAATCGTGCCGTCGCGGTCCAAAATCACAAAACGGCGTTTTGACATGGTCTACTTAAACTTATACCAGATAAGGCGAGTGCGGGGTTTGATGGATGATATGGCTGCCTTGGGATTCAAAACGAAATGGAACCTGCATCAAACCCTTTAATCGCTCGCGGATTTTGGGTTGAACTTCAGGCGGTGCGAATAAAAGCATGAATCCGCCTCCGCCAGCACCCAAAAGCTTGCCACCGATGGCGCCGGTTTGCCGCGCCTCTTCGTATATTCCGTCAATGTGGTCATTGGCGACAGATGAAGCCAAAGTCCGTTTAAGCTGCCACATCTCGTGAAGCAGTTTGCCGAAATCATGAAGTCGGTCGCGCTCGTCAGTAAGGATACCAAACGCCTCACCCACCATCTCGTGCATCGCAGTAAATTCGCGAACCCGTTGGGACATATTTTGGATTTTTTCGCCCTCGACGCTCGAAGCACTGCGCAAGAGTCCGGTGAAAACAAGCATAAGATGATTTTGAAGTTCTTCGAGCCGCTCGGGCTTGATTGGAATCGGAGTAACATCAATCTCCCCGCTTTTATCAAAGGTGATGCGGTTTAGCCCTCCGAAAGCGGCGGCCACCTGATCCTGCGAGCCGACGTTTTCCCGAATGAGATTCTGCTCGATGTGAATGGCATCAAGCGCAAGCTGTTTTTTAGTTGTCTCCTGCCCACGCAAGGCATAAAGAGCATTCAAAAGGCCAACGGTAAAAGACGAGCTTGAGCCTAGACCGGTGCGCGCCGGAAGATCGCCGTCAAAGTGTATGCCCAAGCCATCGTGAAAATTAAGGAACTTCAGGGTTTCGCGCACCGAAGGATGAAGAATCTCATCCACGCTTTTTGTCTTCTCGATATGCGACCAAACAACAAGGTTTTTATGCTCAAAAAAAGGCGGCAAGAAGCGACAGGTGATGTAGCCGTATTTATCAATGGTGGTGCTCAAAACCGCTCCGCCGTGCTCGCGGTACCAGGCCGGCAAATCCGTGCCGCCGCCGAAAAACGATATTCGCCACGGGGTTTTGGAAATTACCATGTTGAGTTCGAATGTTGCCGATGCATATCCAGATAGAAATACCTCACAAGAATAGGTTTCGGTCATCGGCCGACTAATCGCTCACCAGCTAAGACCTCTCACCTTGCAAAGAATTTTAGGCCCTCGGCGTACGACTCCGGCGTGCCGATGTCAATGAATCGGCCGCTCGTTTGATAGCCGTAAAGGCCTTGTCCGATCCAACTTGGAAAAACCTCATGCTCAATCGAAACCGCTCGCCCTTCGGGTATGGATTCGAGCACGCGGCGGCTGAGGAGATAAGCACCGGCGTTAATCAATCCGGGGCCGGCATGCCCGCCCTTTTCCTCAAAGCGCAGCACGACGCCAGCTGCATCGAGCGCCACCCGGCCGTAACGTGATGAATCAGTAACTTCAGCAAGCAGGAGAGAGCCGGAGCGGTCTTTGGCGCAATGCCAAGCATAAAATGTCATGATATCCGCATCGCAGAAGGAATCGCCGTTCATGATAAACGCCGGATCAGAGTCGAGTATCGGCAAAGCCAAGCGCACTGCGCCGCCAGTGCCAAGGGGTGAGGACTCTTCGGAATAACGAATCTTAAGATTCTTGTAATAATCACCGAACACGTTTCGTATCTCATCGCCGCGGTAGCCAATCAGGAGAACGACCCGCCTCACTCCCGCATCGTTGAGCTGGTCCAAAAGATAGCTAAGAAACGGTCGACCGTAGATTTCGGCCAAGACCTTTGGCTTGTCGGCAAGGACCGAACGCAGGCGAGTTCCGAGTCCGCCGGCAAGAATTGCCGCCGTGATTCCGGAAAGGCCGTGTCGAGCCGGCTCGGTCATACATTCTTAAACGGATGGCGGCCCATCATTCTGTAACCTTTGATAAGCTCCTGAATGCCCTGGTCAATCGTGCGCTTGGCCTCAAACCCGGCCTGTCGCAGCCGCTCGTTGGAAACGATGTAATTACGCTTGTCCGGATCGCTACCGATCTCGGCAAAGTGGATGTAGAGCTTGGGAACGTATTCCTTGACCTTGAGCGCAAGTTCCTCTTTGGAAAGATTTGCGTCATCGAGTCCGGCGTTATAAGGCCGGCCAGCCATTTTTTGCGCGTTCTTGATGGAGTGGATGAAGCAGTCGGCCACGTCGCGGATGTGGATGTAATTTCTCTTGAAATCCTTCTCAAAGATCACGAGATAGCCGTCGGTGACAGCCTTGTAGACAAAGTCATTAACCAGCAAATCAAGCCGCATTCGCGGGGACAGGCCAAAGACCGTGGCCAGGCGAAGTATGACGGTGTTCAGCGAGCTCAAAAGCTCTTTTTCGGCCTCGACTTTCAGCCGGCCATAAAGGGTGATCGGCTCAAGTGACGTATCTTCGGTGCAATAGACCTCGCCGGACTTCGTTCCGTAGCCGCTATTGGTATTCGGAAAAACAACGAGCTGATTCGGGCTGCGGAGGCGATTTACGAGCCGAATCGCCTCGAGGTTCACTGACGTGGCCAGCGACGGATCGCGGTCACAGGCCGGAGCGCCGACAATGGCCGCAAGCGGGATTAGGACATCAGCTTTGGAGATAAGCTCTTTCATTAGACGCTCGTCCCGACCATCGCCGCGAATAAATTCGAAGCGTGGGTTTGCAGCAAGATGACCAAGATTCCCCTGCCCGTACATCAGATTGTCTAAGACAATGACGTCAAATCCGGCATCCAAAAGATGCTCGGTTAAAATTGACCCGAGATATCCTGCTCCTCCGGTAACAAGAACTTTTGTCATGCTATTTCAGAACCATTGAAATATCTTGGCGAAACGCCTTGAAAAACTCTAGATCACGTTGAATGTGCTCGTGATCAATGGCCATCAGCTTTTCGAGGAAACGCGCCGAATCGGTTTCCTCAATTTCATTGAGGCGCGACCAGACCTCGTGCGAGCCAAGATGGCCGTGGATTTCCTCCGGGAAATCGAGTTTCAGAGTATTACGAACCCCGCGATCCTGCAAATTGATGGGATCGCCCACATATGCATACTTCCGGTTGTTGAAAAGAAGTTTTTGAAACGCGAATGATGCGTAGATATCATCGAAGCGGCCATTATGCGGCCAGAGGATAGGCAGGCCAAATAGGATCGGCCGATAAGCGGTGCTCTGCATATTATACGGCGACCAGACATCGCGGAGGCAGTAGTTCTTTTCGCTGATGGCTTTAAGCGGCATCCGCTTCGGATAAACCATCCGTGTGAGAGAATCAATGTCCGGATCGCCAAGGGAGATTCCCTGGAAAAGACCAATTTCCTGCTGCGGGATGGGCTTAGCGGCGGCCGCGATCACGGTCTTGGCAGGACCGCGGAAAGGAATCGGAAACCCGCGAGGATAAAACTCAATCGGCGCGTCGCTGGAGCGGAGATAGTTATGCCAAACAGGCTCGCGGGCGCCTGGCACCGGAAGGACGGTTTGAGTGACCGAACTCGTAAGAACGGAATACCAAGTGTCGAAGTAATCATCGGGCGGGATATTGTCATCATCAACGGAGATAATAACATCGGGCTTTAACTCAATGGCCCGCAACCAGGCAATTGGCCTGCGGCGCGGAGTTTTCCAGCCGATAGGCACGCTTGATTCGAACCGCTCCTGATCTTTGGGCTCGAGATACTCGACCCGGCATTGGAAGCCGGAAGTATCAAAAGGCTTAGAATTTTTGTCTCCGGCAATGACAAATGTAACATCGGGAAATTTGCTTTTGGCCGCAAGACGATCCAAGGACAAATAACCCTTTTCACCGTTGATGGTTGTGCCGATGATGACAAGCCTCATACCTTTACTAATTTTCGCTCCATATCCTGCTCCATCCACCGATAGAGGCGCGTCATGCCCTCGCGGAGCGATATTTTTGACTGCCAATCAAGGCGTGGATGGCCGGGCGGAGGGCCTGGGCGGCGAGGCGTGCCTACCGGAGCAGATAAATTATAGCGGCGTTCAAACTTGATGCCGGCGATACCTTCAACAATATCCACGAGTTGGTTAATGGTGATGAACTCCGAACTCCCCAACGCGACCGGCTCGGTGATGTCGCTTGGTAAAAGCTTTATAATACCGTCTAGCGCATCATCGACATATAGAAAATTTCGCTCTTGAGTTCCGTCACCCCAAATTTCAAACTCATGATTGCCGGAACGCCTGGCTTCGATAGCCTTGCGACACATGGCCGAAGTCGCGCGCTCGCGGTCCCCGCCGTACGTTTCGTAGGGACCATAGACATTCTGGAGCCGCGCCACGCGGGTCTGGATCCCAAAATCCTCGCGAAAATATTGGCAAAGTTTCTCGGAAAAAAGTTTTTCCCAGATGTGGCCGTCGCCAAGAACGCCGGCCGGCTCGTGATCCGCGGCCGAAACCGCATAGGCCGAAGAATAAAAGTAGCGCTTGACGCCGAGGTCGCGAGCGGCCATGAGAAGATGGGTATTGATGAGGACGGAGAGCATAAGCTCAGCCTTTTTCGACTCAATGTAACGCGCCCCACCGATGTCCGCGGCAAGATTATACACCTCATCCATCCCTTCAACGGCGCGGTAGCAGTTTTCTTTTTTGCGTAAATCAAGCTGCAGGTTTTCTGCCGCCGGATGCAACTGCCGCCATTCCGGAAGCGACCTGCGCCCAACTGCGCGGACCTGATGACCATCGGCGAGCAGCCGCTTCACTAAATGTCCGCCGATAAGACCACTTGCACCAGCAACAAGAACCTTTTTCATGCTAGCCAACGATAAGATGCTTAAGCCGCCGCGCAAAATTGATGAGTCCCAAACCTCCGATGGCGTAAAAAAATTCCTTCAGCGAATACGGGAACTTCCTAACTTTCGGCGATATTGATATCTCACCGCGCCGCCAAAGAAGGCCCATCCCGGTGAAGAAAGGCAGAGTGAAAAATTCGTAGCCGTTCCGGCGGCCAAACTCTCCTGCGGCGCGCCTAAGGTGCGGCAGCCAGGCCATGTCATCAACGACGATGAATTGCGCTCCCAGCTTGGCCAATGACTCGAGATCCTGCATACAACCTTCCCAAGTGTGATCGCCATCAACAATGCCCATGATGCGCCTGCCGGAGAATTCTTTGGCCAGCCGCCCACCGTGCGCTCGAAAAAACTCGTCGCTCTTCATCTGGTAGAACTCAAAATTCGGATCGTACTCGCGAAGATACCGTATGCCGGCGTCAGAATCCGGGACGCCTTTTGGCAATGGATCAATGCTGATGACTTTCGGCCGCTGCGGAGGCGAAGGGCGGTTTGCGGCGATGAAAGCGCCTAGCTTCTTATCCGCGTCCTGCTCCTCCTCCATCATGCCTTCGGCAGACATGAGAAAACCGTCATGGAGCGCCTCAAGCACCACCATGGCCGACTTGCCCCAAAGATGCCCGGTCTGAATCACGAGTTCGGGCTTATACCACTTGGCAAGAGCATATAAAAGAAACGCCGGCTCATCGTACATCCAGCCGATGCTGGCTGATCCACCGGTCTTTTCGCGTAGCTCGCGGATATGCCGAACCAACGGAAAATTAGAAACCCAATCGGACATAATATCACTCTTATTGTAATACTTGTAATACCCCGAAAATGGCTCTGGCGATTCGCTCTCCGGCCTTACCGTCAACTAAACCGCACTGCTCTTTAACCAACCGCTCCCGTCCTTCACGATCAAGGCTCGGATCTTGGAGGTAACGCCGGAGCCATTGTATCAGCTCATCGCGACTCTTCACTAACCTGATGCCGCCGGTTAAAAGGGCTTTTTTATAATGATCGGTCTGGTAATAAAAAGTTGGCGATTTTGACATGGACTCCCCGGGCTTCAATTCAAAATCAATGTTGATCACCGGCTTGCCGAATATGGCCGCATCCACGCTCATGCTGGAAGCATAGGAAACCAGGAGACTGGAATGAAAAAGGGTATCATTAAGATGAGTTAGCTCTTCAAATCTCATGTCCCAGTCTCCTCCGCGCCTGGTTCCAAAGCGAATCCCGGGCAATGAATATCTCAGCCATGGCCGGCGCGAAATTTCAACCTCATCAATAAAGTCATTGGGCTGGAAGCGCACCAAAAGCTGGGATAACGGCAGACCTTGGCTTGGAGAAATAATTTCATGAAGCATATCAATCATCTCCCAATCCGAGTTGGAAAAAGCCCGACCCATGGGCGCCAATAACACAATTGCGCGTTTTGGATCAAGTCCGGCCTTGGCGCAAAATTCCTGTCGTGAAACGGGTCCTGGGGTAAAATATTGATCATACTGCGGTATGCCCGAAACCACGATCTTCTCCGGCGGCATGTCGGCGTGCTCCACGGCCTCTTGCTTTACAATGTCGTTATAAACCACCAGCCTGTCCGGAAGCAGGCGCACAGCCGAACGGGCCGTCAATTTATCCCATGAATTAATAAAGCCGACTGTTGGGATTCCGCGCTTTTTGGCCTGGCGAAGAAGCGCAATTTCAGCATCATCAAAAAGATGAGCAAAAAAAACAACATCCGGCTGATAGCGCCTAAGAATATCGCCAAACCCCGAATCAGAAACTAGGTGATAATCCAAAAACCGCGCCAGCCTCCGTATTGATCCACGGGCCAGCAGGAAGTTTAGAGCTCGACCAATGAGATAAGAAAAATAATTTCCAGATTCCTCAAAATTCATGCGGCGCCTGAGATCAGTAGTGGCCGTGCGGATAAGATGAAACTTTAAAGCGCTGAAGTATCGCTCCAGCGCCCCGCCAGGTTCCTGGTCGCAGTAATCATAAATTATCCGCTCATGCGGAATCTCCTGCCGGTAATAATCAGCCCGCTCCTTAAATTTAGTAAGGCATACTGCACGGACATCCGGCTCGGCGAGTAAAGAGCGTATGATATCAGTCCGAAGAATGTTTTTGGCCTCCACGGCCTGATAGATTGTGATCAGGACGGTTCTCATCTTCACGGCTTGCCCGGTAGTAGAGAGAAGCTCTCACTACCGGGCTTGGTAATTTTCACAATGAAGTCCATAGTTCGCGCCCAGCTCCGGCCGTCGCGAAACGGGATAAAAAATTCAAGGAGTTTGGCCCGCGCTTCGCGATCAAGAGCCGGGTTGCGGAAATACATGTTTACTAGTTCACTAAGCTCCTCCGGGCTTCGGGCTAAACGCACGCCGCCAGTATCAACGATGTGTTTATTGTATTCATATTGATACACGATTCGGCGGTAGTCGGGAAAGGCGACATTGATGACCGGCCGGTCAAAGATAGCTGCCTCCATGGCCACGGTCGAGGCGAAATTCAAAACAACATCAGCGTATTTAAGGGTGGCGGTAAGGTTCAGAAGGTCTTCCTCGTCCATGCTCACCCCCTTGCCGCCATCCAGACGCACGTTGCGACTTGCGCCTTCAAAATGCATGCCCGGCATCCCAAGGAACTCGCGATACGTTGCCAGACTATCGTTAGGATGAATGCGAACCAGGATATTTGGATCGCCGTCAAGGTGCCCATCGCGTTTAAGACGCAAGAGCTCGGCAATAAACTCACGCCGCGGAGGGTAATTGGTTGGGGTCGGGCCGGCAAAGACCAGTGTTTTCCGGCCGGGATCAAGGCCCTTGGCTTTCAGAAAATCTTCGCGCGAGGGGAAACGCGGATTCTCCTCATCATAAAAATAATGGTCAAAGCGCAGACACCCGACTAGGCCTAAACGCTCATCCGAATAGCGATGCAAAACTTTAGCTTCGCGCCGCATGAGATTGTTCCAGACGGCGAGATAGTCGGTTTTACGGATGAGCTTGCCGTTGGAAGTCAAGTTGTCGTAGTTGATGCTGATAGCCGCGGTCTGAACCCCTAAGCGCTTAGCCGCGACGATGATTTCGGCTTCGAAGGGCGTGAATCCAGGGGTGGCGGTGAGGACGAGGATCGGGGTGTGAGTGCGAAAGAGCTCGGCTAGTACCTTACCCTGCGGAGCCCAACGCACCTCCCAGAGCGTCAACCGATCGGTGGTGAAGAGGAATGCCGGGAAGAGCCGTCGGGAGGCCATGAGGAGTTTCCGGATCGGCGCGTGGGACCGCTGATAGAAATAGCGCATGTAGGTGAGGTGGTCGAAGGAGGAGACAAGCGGCACGCGCAGATACCTGTCCAAAACATTCCAGAAACGCGGATAGGTAATAGGGAAACGATGGTAAGAAACGCCTCCATTCCGAAAATAGCGATCGCGTTTGACGATCGCATCATCCAGCTGCGGAGTGAGAACGAGGACGCGAAAGTGCCGGGCGAGTTCAGCAATAAAGCGCGTCCGGAGGACACCCGAGTAGTGGCTGGAGTTGGCTAGGGCGAGGAAGACCGTCGACATAAAACGCCGCTGCATCAATACCCGCGGCCCTCCCGCGCGCGCTTCCGAAAGAGAAGCTCGGCGAGTTCAAGATCGAGTTCAGTATCAATGTCCACGTGCGGCCCGGAGACAGGATAGGGCAAAACGCGCTCTCCTATGACCGAACCTTTCTCCCGGAGTGTCCGGTAGCGGACCACCCCGATGTTGGCATTAGTAGCGTAGACCTTGGGCAGGAGTTGGCGGGGGGCGTTATAGTGCTCGGGGTAGTCGGGATCACGTAAAAAAGGCACCATGTACGAACCTTCGAGCCGCCACATTTTGTAGGGAGATTTATCCGGCTCGTGCACCGAGCGGACCGAGTCGGCCTCGGGATGACGCTCCAGGAGCTCGACCGCCTCGTCGATTTCTAACCCGGTGCGAAGGGGGCCGGTGGGCCGGAGATGAACCACGATATCGGGCCGGTACTCCTCACTCTCCTCAAGCCAATTCAGACAGTGCTCGAAAACCGGGAAATCCGGAGTGGTGTCGAGAGCCAGATCCGCCGGCCGGAGAAAAGGAACTTCGGCCCCGTAGCTCCGCGCCACCTCGGCGATCTCCTCGTCGTCAGTAGAGACAATAGTGCGCTCAATTAAGCGTGAAGCTTTGGCGGCAAGAATGCTATGGACAACTAGCGGCAATCCAGCCACTAACCGGAGGTTCTTCCGGAGAATACCCTTCGAACCGCCACGGGCCGGGATGATCGCGAGAATGTGGGTGTTGTTAAACATATAGCAGATGTGCCTCTTTTAAGAATACTTCTCCACCGGCATCGAGGTCTCGGCCTCGACTACCGCGAAGGAATTTCAACCCCAACCTCTCACTCGGTGAAATGCCTGTCAACGATGCGCTCGGCGATGTAACGGTTACCATCGTAAGTGCCGAATCGCGCCAGGATCGCGCGGTTGATAGCTTTGATTCGCGGGCGCAACGCCTCGGCGAGCTCGAGAAGTTTCTTAAAAGATTCACGGCGATAGCTAATGCCCAGTCCCAATTCCTCGAGACAGCGATTATTGAAGTAAATCTCCGGATCGTCGGTAGGATCGTAGGCTGGGGTGACGAAGGGGGTACCGGAGAGCTGCGAGTTCCAGATCGAACCCCAACCGCTCCGCGCAAACTGAAATTTGATCGCCGGATTGGGTATGACATGCGGGAGAAGCCGCTTCGCCCCCGGCACCGCCTCCGGGTCATTGGTGTAAATGGTGAGGCCGAGCCCGCGGGCCTCCTGGTAGAGCCGCTCAAGCCCCGGGATGCCAGTGACGGTGACGTAGATCCCCGGGGCCAGGGGTTTATTGTTCGTGGCGAGGGGCCGGGCAATGGGAGGAGAAGATTCTTCGTTCGGGTAGCGCATACGTGTGCCTAAATAGGAGAAAGTCCCTGGTTCGGCAACGAAGTGCAGCCGCTGGAGCCGCTCGATCCGCTCGGCAAGCGGTATGGCTCGGCGCACCAGCTCGCGATCCACCCGGATCTCGGCTTCCGGCACCTCGAGTACCGCGCGGAGAATGGCCGAGATATGAGCGAAAGTCGCTGAGTAACTGGGCGCTACGGCGTAAGTGAGACGCGGGGCGCGATTGAGTTCTAGTACGATTTCTCCACCTGCAACCGTAACGCGCCGGCCGGATAAATCTTCAAGTTCGAGTATCCCCAAGAGATGTGACTGGGCTTCGCGGCTGGCCGCATCGCCCCGCTCCACCCAAAGGGAAAGCGCCTGCTCGTAGGTGTTATTCCCGTAGAAAACGCTTCTTAAGAGCACACCGAGGTGCGAATCAAGGAGAATCTCCCCGGGATGGACGGTATTGTAGCCCCCAAACTCCTCACGCATGATACTGCGCTGCTTCTCGCCGTAGACCCAGGGAACGATGATACCGAGCCGCTCGCGACCAAGCTCGAACAATCGTTGGTTCAGCGCGATGGCCAATTCCGTAGTCCGCAGGTACGGCCCGGTACCATAGGCAAAGTTTGTGACGATGTAGCGCATCAAACCTTCTCTCTCTCCAACCCATCCTCCCAGTTATACACCCATTCCTCACCGACACGGCTGGCGAAACGACCGCGGTAGTAATCGCGGTTAAGCATCTCGGTATGGATGAGCTCGCGTTCGGAAGCTCCGATCATGATCGGCCACTCCGGGATGTCTTGCTTTACGGCTTCGCGCTGTTCCTCCCCACTAAGGCGGCTGAATGCTTTCAGGTCGGCCAGGAGCTGTGGAGTGATCGAAACCGGTCCGTCCTTTGTCTCCTCTGACGGGAGGACGGTGAAGTGTCGTTCAACGTAATCAGCCCCGAGCATGATCGCGACCTTGGCTGCCTTGATGCCGTCACGCTCGACCAGGGTATGATCCGACCATCCCGTCTCAGGCGCAAACTGCTTCAGCCATCGGATACGGGCCAGGTTAGCCATGGCCAAAGTATTGGGATAACTGGTCACGCAGTGTAGAAGCGCATAAGGTTTGGCCGATGATCGTAAAATTTCGGCGGCCTGTTTGATTTCATCATCGAACGTTCCGCCGGTGGACACGATGAGACGATCGAAATATCCGGCCAGTTCGCGGAGCATGGGGAAACTCGCGCAATCGTAGCTGGCCACCTTAAACAGTTTCTCGCCCTGCCACGGCAAGGACGCCGCAAAGGGAATGCGCTTGCGCGAAAATACGGTAAGCATCGGCCGGACTCCGGCGCGATAGCACTCCTCAATAAAAAAGCGGTAATCGTCCTCGTTAAGATCGAGTTTGGAGAGCCGTTCGCGCTCCGGGCCGTACGGACGCTGGATGGTCTTGCGAACTCCATTATGTTCCACGACTCCCCCTTCAAAGCGTTCACGGTAGGTAAGGTCATCGGAAAAAATAACCTGGCCCTTCACGATGTCAGCGCCGGCTTCGGCTGCGGCAAAAATTAGCTCCTTCAAGAGCCCCCGGTTCCCCTTATGGTTCTGACAGACCTCGGCAATGAGTTTTGTCATAGTAATCAAGAGTGCCTTCGCCCCTCGCCGGCGAGCGCACGCCCTTTACTACTTATACCTTGAATGCTAGAGTTTCCCGTCGGGATTGGCGCGGTAAAGGACCTCGAAGAACTTGGACTGGATTGGATGGCGTCGATGGTAGATGGCCTGCCATCCGGCGGGCACAGGATATTCATGTTCGGTGATAAAATCATTGTCGCGCACGTGTGATCGCTTCCACTGCTTGGTGTAAAAATAGCGGCGGCCGATGCGCTCAAATTGCTTGGTGTAATTGGCAATCTGATCGCGCGACATCTCCTGGAATGAACTTACATTCAGCACCAAATCAAAACCTTTTGGCGGAAGAAGCTCGATCTGATGGGCCATCAAAAAGCGTATGCGCGAAGTTTCGAACTCCTCCCTGACATCGGCGAAAGAACGAAAAGGCCGGAAACGAAAAATTCGCTCACCGGGGAACAACTGACTTAAATACTCCTGCGAAATATATAGTGCCGGTGGAATATCAATAATACAATACGTTGATTTGGGTAGGGCTTCCAAAAAAACATAAGCCAGGCGCCCGTACCCGGCTCCAATCTCCGCCACCGACCCAATATCGCGCCGAGGGTCACTTGCTTGGGTGGCGCTATAAAATTCGAGAATGGAATTTATGAGGTCCTGCGAAATAAGCCGACCGTGATAACTAATAGCAAAGGGGTTACCTAACATCGGCTCATCAATCGTCTTAAGCAGTTTCATACGATCTTGTCGCGATAGGTAATCAGCAAAGGCCGAAACAAAAACCCGATAGACAAATGCTGACCAGCGACCAAAGCCTTTTGCTCCTTCTTCCAGTCGCGCTTCATAGTTTTTAAACTCACTCCTGAAAAATGGCGATAAATTGAGGCGCGCCAATGCGGCCAAAACCGGCCAAAGCTGCTGGCGCAGAATAGGTCTGACCCGCCAGCTAAAATACTTCAAATTCACCGATCGCTTGAAACTACCAAGACCGGAGGCGATGATGCGCTCGGCGTGTCGTTTATTCAGCCGCTCCCAGTATTCGGAAGGATGATAAATTTGAGGAGCTCGTTTAAGCTCCTCGAACATCGAGCTTAAAATTACTGGATCAACTTTCATATCTATCTATCAACGCTCCAGCCGTCGGCATCACATGGCTTCCGAAATTCATCGGCGGCATCGAATTTACGGTCAATGTAGAAAATCATAATCGTCGGCTCGAGCGCCGTGTAGTTATGCCAAACGCCAGGAGGCACGATCAGGGTCTTGGCATCTCTTTCGCTCAAAATGATTTTCTCCTCACGTCCATCCTCATATAGAAGCCGAAACAGTGCCCGGCCTTTGGCCACCGTGAAATAGTCGGTATGAATTTTATGCATGTGCCACTCTTCAGGAACCACTCCGGCAGGGTGTACGGAAAAATTCATCTCTCCGACAAGGCCGGAAACAATGTCGTAACGCCCTTTGCGGCGGTCGTCCTCGTGGAATCGGTATTCGTGAAACTGCATATCCAAAAATCTAACTCAAAAATCGACAAAAAGAAAGGCGGCTTCGCGCGTGCGAAGCCGCCTCGTGCTCACGACTACCGGATGCTCTTCCGGCACCGTACCCGAAGAGCTCATCAAAGGTAGCGAGGCCACGGCCACCCGTCATATATCGCCACGAAAGAGAAAGTAGAGCCGCACGAGGAAATCGCGCGCCCGGAAGCGGTACTTTCCGCCACGGCAGGCCCAGAGGGCCAAATCGGGATGGAAGTAATGCCCCTCGGGCATCTCGGCACATACCGCTTCGAAGCCGCGCTTACGCGCAACCCAGCAGCAGCGCAGGAGATGGTCAGGAGTGGAGACGATGACGATTCGGCACCATCGCTCCTGCCGACAGATGGCGGCAAATTCATCGGTGATAGTCGCCGTATTCCACCGACGCCCCGATTTACCATGCTGAGGTCCGCGCGCGACATAGCGGCATTCAAGATCCTCCGCCGCAAGCGCCACCTCATCCTGGACGAGGAGTGGTAACCCGTACCGCTCGCGAAGCTCCCGACATCCTGCGGCTATGAACTCATTGCCTGGTCCCGGTGAACCATCCCGCATCCGCGAGTCCGCGAACGCGAACACCGCGTCGCATTTTCTCAGCTCCTCCTCAGTGGCTGGTTCTGGCCGCCATAGTGTGATGCACTCCCAGAGCATCCGCAGGAAGCGCACCGCCGCTCACCTCCTCTCTTAGAATATTTTTGAAAAGAACAAACGCTACGCCCAAATAGCGCAGCTAAAATTGTACAGCAACTACATTATTTCGTCAAGGTACGCCCGGAGCGCTTCCTGCCACGGACGAAGCGGTGAGATGCCGAACTCTGGCAGTCCTTGATTCTCGAGAACGGAAAACGCTGGCCGCGCGATTTTTGTTCCGCTTTCAGCAGTGGTGATGGGGATGAGTTGTGGGCTTACCCCCGAAAGTTCAAAGATTTTTTTTGCGAATTCGTACCACGTGGCGCCGCCCTGATTGGTGATGTGATAGATACCAAAGGGAGCTTGATGTCTAATGAGCTCGTAAATCTTCAGTGCTAAATCAAGCGTATAGGTGGGCGAGCCGGTCTGATCATTGACCACCCGAACTTCGGCCTCGGATTTGGCGCGCTCGAGCATGAGGGTGACAAAGTTATATCCCTTGTGGCTCACTTTTTTGCCGAAGAGCCAGCCGGTGCGGATAATGAAATGCTTTGGGTTTGCGATTTTTGTCAAAATCTCGCCGGCAAGCTTGGAGGCGCCGTAAACGTTCAAGGGGTAAGGCGCATCTTCTTCGGTAAAAGAGGGTTTGGAGCCGTCGAAGACGTAATCCGTGCTTATGAAAACGACTGCGGCCCCTAGTCCAGCCGCGGCTTTGGCCACATTGTAAGCGCCGACTGCGTTGACCAAAAAAGCGCGATCCGGCTCGGTCTCGCAAAGCTCGGTTTTGATGATGGCCACAGCATTGATGACCACCTCCGGCCGGCATCGTTCTAATGCCACAGCAACGCTCGCCGGATCAGTAATCTCAATATCGGCATGGGCCAAACCCACAAGCGTGTCGTCAGGCCGGCCAGCATTCATCAGGTCATAGCCGAGCATGCCGCTTGCGCCGATCACCGCAATCTTTGCCATATTAAGCCTAGTAATACTGCGCTTTGGACTGCTTCTCGTAGTGGCGCCGGAAGGTATCCGATGCCCGAATCGCCTTCCACCACTGGGGATTGTCGCGATACCACGCGACGGTCTCGGCAAGAGCGGTGTCGAAATCGTAGGCTGGCTGCCAGCCGAGCTCCCGGCGAATTTTCCCGCTGTCAAGCGCATAGCGGAGGTCGGCCCCCGGTCGGTCGGAGATGTGCTCGATGTGCCCGGACGGCTCTTTGCCAAGGAGCTCCCCGATTTTGTGAATGACCTCCAGGTTTGTCTTTTGCATGCCGCCGATGTTCCAGATTGAATAGAGAGGTGAGTGGTGCATCACGAGGTCAACGGCATTCGTGAAATCCTTTACGTAAACCCAGCTGCGAACGTGCCGGCCGTTGCCGTGAACCGGAATCTTCCCGCCCTCGAGGTAACTCGTGATCGCGAGCGGGATCAATTTTTCGGGGTACTGATACGGACCGAAGTTATTCGACCCGCGCACGATCAGGGCCGGTGCGCGGTGGGTACGAATAAATGCCTGGACCAGCACGTCGGCGCTGGCCTTTGACGCCGAGTAGGGATTGGACGGCCGGATGGGGCTTTCCTCGTGCGAGCAGCCGTCCGGCACATCGCCGTAGATTTCATCAGTTGAAATTTGGATGAACTTAGGAATGCTGTATTTCCTGGTCATCTCCAATAGGGTATGCACTCCTTGGATGTTGGTACGGATGAAATCCTGGGAGTCAATGATGGAACGATCAACATGAGATTCGGCGGCAAAGTTGATTACTGTGGCAAAGCGATTGGCGCTGAAAAGCGAATTAAGAAGATCTCGATCGCAGATATCACCATGGATGAAATGATAACGCTGGTCATCCGGCGGAAGGCCGATCTTATGCAGCTCAACATCCCGGACATTGGCGTTATTGCCGGCGTAGGTTAGAAGATCAAGATTGAAAATTTTATACTGCGGATACTTATGATAGAGATGATTGACAAAATGCGAGCCCATGAAGCCGGACCCGCCGCAGACAAGAATGTTTTGGAAATTACGCCGAGGTTCCGCCATACTTGCGCATTATGCTACATGATACGCGTTTCCCCCACCGGCAGAATGAATTTACCGCCACGCTCGCGAAAGGCCCGTTCCTTTTCGAGCACGGCATCAAGATAATTCCACGCCAACAGCAGATAATAATCCGGCGGGTTCTTCCTCGATTCCTCGACGTGAATGACGGGGATATGCGTGCCCGGAGTGAAGCGACCAATCTTTGTCGGCAACTCCTCGGTCGCATACTCTAGCATGTCCGGGCCTATACCGTAGTAATTCAAAATGGTATTGCCGCGCGCCGGGGCGCCATAGCCGGCGATGCGTTTGCCTTGACGCTTAAAATCGTGGAGGGTTGAAACGACCTCTGATTTTAGTTGCTGGATGCGTGAGGAAAGCTCCTGGTAGCTTTCAAAATCATCAAGGCCGCTCTTCTCTTCTAATTCAAGAAACTTCGCAACGCTCGGCATGATGGCATGCTTCCCGGCAAGACCGGCAAAGACACGAATTGATTCCCCCTGCACCGGGAACATCCTGACATCAAATATCTCCATCTCGTGATCCTGCATAAGTCGCCGGAGCGGACGAATGGAGAGGTAGGAGAGGTGCTCGTGGTAGATGCTATCAAAGGCCAAGCGCTCAAACATATCCAGGAGATATGGAGCTTCAAAAATGAAAGCGCCGTCCGGCTTCAAAAAGGTTATCACTCCCCGAAGGAGATCGTGGTGGTCGTCAATGTGGGCAACTACATTATTTCCTATCACAACATCAGCTTGGCCATACTTTCGTGCGATGTCAGTAGCGAGATGCTGACTAAAGAAATCGGGAATGGTCTCAACCCCCCGGTCGTTGGCCACCTTGGCAATGTTCAAAGCCGGGTCAATGCCCAAGACGCGTGTTCCGCGCTCCTTGACCGCCGCAAGGAGAATGCCATCGTTTGATCCGATTTCTACCACCAGGCCTCCCGGCCTGGAAAAACGATCAACAATGTCGTTGGCGTAATTTCGGAAGTGCTCCGAAACTCGAGGCATGCCGGAAGTGAGATAGACGTAATCCCGGAAGAGTATTTTCGGACTTATCACCTCACCGAGCTGCGAAAGGCCGCATTCTTGGCAAAAGAGAACCCGCAGGGGGTATCTCATCTCCGGTTCTGCCAGCTTTTCTCTGGAGACTAGGGCGTTGGCCAGGGGATGTTCGCCGAGATTTAAAAATTCGCGCAACTTATCGCTCCTGCAGATGCGGCAAGCAAGGTTGGTCCTCATAGAAATTCGGCAGTGACTACCATAGCACCGGTCCGCCGAAACAGCAACTCCCAAATCATGAGATTAAACGGACTTGTCGGTCTCCCGTACCGCGCGAGCACGGTAGAGGGCCTCGAAGAACGGGCGCTGTACGGGGTGAGTACGATGGTGGACCATCTGCCACCCTGCGGGAATCGGATATTCATGCTCCGTAATAAAGTTGTTATCCCGCGCATGAGACCTCTTCCACTGTTTGGTATAAAAATGGCGCCGTCCGATCCGCTCGACAGAGCGGATGTAGTTTGCAATCTGGTCGCGCGTCATCTCATGGAGCGAGCTCACATTCAAGATGAGATCAAAATATTTCGGCGGTAAAAGCTCAATCTGATGAGCCATAAGGAAACGGATGCGGGAGGATTCGAACTCCTGCCGGACCTCACCGAAAGAGCCGAAGGGGCGGAAGCGGAATATACGCTCTCCGGGAAATATCTGCGAAAGGTATGTCTGGGAAACAAAGAGCGCTGGCGGGATATCTACGATGCAATACGTCGCTCTCGGGAGCGCTTTCATAAACGCGTAAGCCAGGCGACCATAACCGGCCCCGATCTCGGCGGCGGAACCAATCTTGCCTCGCGGATCTATGTCTTCCGTTGCGCTGTAGAACTCAAGTATGGAATTAAGGAGGTCCTGTGAGATGCGCCGCCCGCGATAGATTATTGAGAAGGGATTTCCGAGCTCTGGTTCCTCGACGACTTCAAGAAGACGAAGGACGTCACGCCGCGACACGTAATCCGCAAACATGGCCACGAACACTTTGTAGATATAGGCCGAAAAAGAATTGAACCCCTTGGTCCATACCTCTGGCTGTGGCGCGTAGCCTGGAAATTCGGCATGGAGGAACGGAGAAAAATTCCCGCGGACAAGCTCCGCCGCCACCGGCCAGAGTTGATGTGCCAGAATTGCGCTGATACGCCAGTTAAAATATTTCAGATTTATCGAGCGTTTGAAATTCAAAAGGCCGACCTTGGCAATGCGCTCGGCGTGAATCCGGCTCAGTCGCTCCCAGAAAGCGGAGGGACGCCAGAGCCGCGGAGCCTGCTCAAGCTCCGCCATCATCGCATCTAAAACCGCTGCATCTATTTCCATAGTTTGTGACTCACCGTAAATCCTAAGAAAGACCAGTCATACGGCTTGCACTCAATTTCCAAGCTTAGCGCACGAAAACGCAGCGTGCAACTTCTTTGCCAGTGATTATTTGTTTGCCCAGAATACCCCGCCCCGACCGCGGTCGGGGCGGGGATGAATGACGACAAACAAATAAACCCAGCACATAAATTTGCAACGGTCTCAAACGTAAAATGAAGTTCACCGCGCACAAAATCAATGTCTTGACAGAGACGGATGTAAATTTATGTGCTGGGTGAACTGGAGATACTGGGCAGCCCCGCCTGCCGGCGGGCAGGTCTGCTGCGCGGAGCTCCATGTTCATAGTCGCTCTGCGGTAACGATTATGGCCCCGGTTTTATGAAAAATGAATTCGAGAATAAAGAATGCGCCGATGAGCGGCGAGAACACCACGAGGAAGAGCAACCCCGCCATTGCCGAAAACATCGCCTTCTGTTGCGACACGTTCGCCCGTCGGTGGCTGACCACCGTGTAGAGCGCATTTTTTAGAAAAAGGAAGTTAAGAAAGGTTTGTAAAAATCCTGAGACAGTATATTCAGGATTGAAGAAATCGATGCTGAGGGCACGGAAGCCGATGCGCTCCAGTAGCATGGTAATCGCAGTGGGAGTAAATTGAACCCGATGAAACGGATAATCATAGTGAAACCAGCGTTCACCGGCGAGGCGGGCTTCCCAACTCGCCGCATTGGGAACGGCGATGAGGAGTTTCCCGCCGGGAGCGAACAGTCCGCGCGCCTCATCGAGAACTTGTTTTGGCCTATCGCTATGCTCCAAACTATGCCAAAACATAATGAGGTCATACGGCCCCGGCGGAAGGTCGCGGGAAACCGGGATGCCCTTCGAAACGGCAGCCATAACTGCCGCTGGCGAGGGGTCATAGCCAACGGCATCAATTCCGCGTGCGCGAAGGTAGCCGACCAGCGCCCCCGAGCCCGCGCCGTAATCGAGTACGCGAGCACGCCCCTCCCCGAGGAATGAACGCACCTTCCGAAAACGAAGGTAGAGAAAGAAATTGAATATCGGTCGCGCCAAGCGGCTCGCGAGCGTTGGCGCGCCGGAGGCCTCGAAATACTCATCATCATATTCTGTCCCCACCGCGGCAGGATCAGCCAGAAAAAAACCGCCGCACCGGGCGCAGGCGACAAACTTCGGAAACCGCCGCGAACTTAGCGGCGAGGAACTCCTGCCGCAAATCGGACACTCCGCATTTTTCGAGAGAGTAGCCATCGAAACCAGAATAGCCAGATAAAGAGGAAAAGCTTGATGCCCCACGTCGCGATCTTCACGAAATTCCCAGTAACGAGCGACTTGCCCACGCGCTTCCGGAAGGTGACGGGAATTTCGACGAAGGGAATTTTCGCTGCGGCAATCTGCAGAGTAATCTCGGTGACGAAATGGGAGTCGCCCTTGATCCACTTGGGCTCGAGGAACTCAACCACCTCGCGACGGAGGAGCTTGTAGGTGCAGCCGATGTCGGTGAGGTTCGACGTCCAGAAGAAATACTCGATGAACTTCGCCTCGATGACATCTGCAATACGCCGCAAGAAAAACATCCCCGTACCGGCGCCAATCATGCTTTTGTTGGTGCGGGTGCCGAAAACCACCGGAAACGCCTCGGCATAGACCAGAAATATCCTTACGTCGCGCGGCTGGAACGTGCCGTCGGCCTCGCAAAGAATTATGTAGTCGCCGCTCGACTCCCTCATACCGGCCTGCAAAGCATAACCGTGTCCTTGTTTTTTTTCGAAGACGAGGCGGGCGCGCGTTTTCCGGACTTCCTCTACGCTTCCCGGCTCGGCATTGTTATCCACTACCACTACTTCATCCACAACGCCGGTGGCAAAAAAACCTTCGATAACCTCGCGGATGGAGTCCTTCTCTCGGTAGCTGGTTAGCACCACGGATACGGTTTTGCCGTTCCACATGATGGCTAATATTTGCTTTACCTCACCTTGTAAATCTCAACCCCGCCCCGATTATACAAGAGCTCAAGGCGAGGATTGGTCTTAAGGTTGACCGAATGAATCTCGCGCTCCCACGGGCCATAGTAGACATAGTCGCCCCGGAAATCCTTCCAATCGGGCCGGGCGTTTTCGTAGCGTCCCATAAGATCATCAATCACCGCAAGCGGAATCAGCGGCTCGTAAGAAAGCTCAAGCTGATCCTGGCCGTGCTGCCGTGGATCGAACGCGCCGTTGTAGAGCATCTGGGGCACGCGCAGGAGATTTCGCTCGCTATGCTCGTTGCCGCACTCGCCGCCGACATCGCATATCGTGGGCGGATAGTACTTGCCGCGGAGGAGCAAGCGCACCCGCTCTTCCGGAACGCCGAAGAGCTTGTGGGCGGTAAGGAATCGCTCCTCAAGATCGCGGCGTGAAGTCAGGGTCAGGTCGCCGAACGGCAAGTAGTGATTCGTGTCCGTATAACCCGCGAGATAGAGCGACGTTACATAGGACGTCGAGAGGACCACTGATTCGGAAGGAACATTTTGATTCAGCCACTGCCATGAATCGTAAATCTCGGCTGGGAACGAAAAGGCGGCCATGGTACGCCGGTCGGGATAGAGGTAAGCCGCGGCATTCATGATGCGCTTGGCAACGAGGAAAACGAGGAGAACCGTCAAACCAGCCGCGATGGCCCGGCGCCTAACGCGCCAACGCGGATGTTGGCTGATCGAGGCCGCCGCGTAGGCGAGCTCAACGGCCACCAGGGTATAGAGCGGGACGCCAAAGGCCTTATGCCAGTGCGTCGGGATGATGGAAAAACCGGTGACGATTTGAATATTCCACAGCATCACCATCGCAACCAGAGCCGCCCCGAAGAACATCGCCAATCTGCGGTCGCGCCGCCAAAGCGGTATCAGCGGTATCGCGAGAATAGCGTAGAGGATGTAGTCGCGCCAGGCCGAGAGGCGGATGCCGCGCCAGCGCTCAAACGCCCCGCTCAAACGAGCGGCCCAATCGCCGAACTGCGGGAGAGCGCGGAGTTCGAGGTAATTGAAAAGAAACGGCAGAATACCGATGGCCATCGCGCCGAAGAAAATCGCCCATACCCGGAGATTCGCGCGCTCGCGCGATACCGCAAACGAAAAACAAAAGAGCACTGCGCCGAACCCCGCCAGGAACGCAAAGTAATGCAGATACGTGTAGAGTGTCAAAGCCATCGCGCCGCCGGCGAGCGCCCCGCGCCGCGGCGAGGGCTGGATCCAAAAGCGCCAGAGAAACCCGAAACCCAGGATGAGGAGCGGAATGGTCAGAAGCGGCTCGGTAATCCGCGAAAGATAGAGTTCGGGAATGGGCGTCCTGACGAACGGGAGAAAACTCTTCAGGGTTATGAGCGGGGTAAGCTGCAGCGTTTCCGTGGTTCGCCCCAGGTAGGCGAGAGCCACGGGCGTTAAGGTCCCGACCAGGGCAAACGCCGCGCTGCCAAGGCGCGATGCCAAGAACAACCGACCCAGCCAATAGAAAAGGAAAAACGTGATTACGGGAAATACAAACAAAGCCGCGAGGTAGGCGTAATTTGCATCTCCGGCAAGGGCGATGAGCGCGCCGAAGAAAATGAGCGGCAACGGAGGGAGGAAAAAGGGAAGCCGCTTGTTTGTAGGAATATAGATGTCCGATGGCACGAGGTGGCCTTCGGCCACTTCGCGGCTCGCCGGAACATACCACATGACGCTGTCGGAATGGGTGGGATGGACAACTTGCGGAAGGAGATACAAGCCCCCAATGCGCTCAATGGCGGCCTTGATGAACAAGCTCGGCGCGAGGTGTAGTGCGCCGACCAAAAAAGCGAGGCCGGCCAGCCACAACCACCACGGAAATTTTAGTCGCAACTGAAACATTGCGTTCATGACGCGTCCGCATCCCTTATTATGACGCTTGAGTTATGACACCTGCAGCACGCAGGATGCGTCGGGCTATCCGCTCTACGGCGCGGCCGTCGGTCTGCCAGCACTGCGCCTGGACAAGCCGCCGCCGCCCTTCCCTATCAAGAGCAGAATCATCAAGGTAACGATGAATCCAGAATAGCAATTCCTCCTGGCTCTGGACAAGACGAACGCCCTCTACTTTCAACGCTTTTTTGTAATGATTCAAGCCGTAGAGCCGCGACGGGGCTTTGCAGGCAAGGCGCGGCGGCGAAATCTCGAAAGCCACATTTATGACCAGCTTGTCAAACCTTGCGGCGTCCACCGATAAGCTCGAGGCGTAGCACGCCAGGAACTCCATAATACCTAAGCCACTCGGCAAGATGCTCGATTTCCTCGCTGGTCATATCCCGATCCCCTCCTCGTTCCGAGCTGAAACGCACTCCGGGCCAATCGTAACGGAGCCAAGGCCCTCGGCCAGACGCAGACCAACACGAACCGCACGATCGCGGCTCTTTTTATTGAGCCTCTCGCTGATTTATTCAAGCCGATACACGCTCCGCATTTCTGGGCCCACACCATCTTGATAGAGCGGAGTCGCGTGAAGATTCGGCAGACACCGGATTTTAAAATCGGCGATCGGAAACCGCGGTGAAACGTAGAGGTAGGTAACCCCGAGTTTTGCAAACGACTCGCGACTGCATGAACGAACGGCCTCCTCGTAGTCAGTAATGACACTCGGCCGAGTCACGCCCGGAAAATACGGCCCGGGAGTGAAGCGCCCGACTTCCCGGATAAAATCCTGACTGTAGGGGAAAAACCAATCCTGAAGGATGGTGTGCTCCCGAATCCAGACGTAGGCCTTCTGGTCAATTGCCGGAACTTCGGGAGGAACGGCGGCAAGCATATAATGTCTGCCCTGGGGCCGCACAAGCGGGTACGCAATACCGAAGGCCTGGGCCGCAAGAGCGGTGCCAACCATGGCAAAGATGGGGAGAAGCAATGCGAACGAGATCATTTTTCTATGACGATTGAGCGTGAATGCCGCAGCGACCTCCGAAAGAAAAAGACCGGCAAGAAACGCAAAGAGCGGTGTCGCAAAACCGAAAAGCCGTTCCATTTCCCGGGGTGATGGCGTGTAGCGGATAAGGAGCGGCACCAGGAATGCTCCGAGGGCGATAAGCGCAATGAACTGAACGCGCCGATCATTCCGGAAAAAATAAAGGGCGGGGAGAAACAAGATAAGGGGCAAACCGAAGTCCTGGAAGAATGCCCAGCGGAACGGAAGCACCTGCTTATCGGTAATGCCTTGGCTCCAAAAATGTTTGACCAGCTCGAATCGATGCGTCGCGCCGGGATCGCTCACGGTCGTGAGTATCCCGCCCTGGAGAAATGCGAGGGGCAGGGCGACGACGATGACAATACCCGTAACGCCGGCAAGGCGCAGAAGTTGATCGCGCCGAGCGGCAGGCCGCCCGGACCAGAGGTACCGCGTTCCCTCGAGAAACAGCATGCCGATAAATGCCGCGAACATCACGATGAAATGCGTTTCGACTATGAAAGCGGTGTAGCCGTAAAGCACGCCAGCAAGCAGTGTCGGCCGAAGCCAAGCATCGCGCTCGGCGTCAATGGCCTGGTTATAGAGATACAACACGAGCAGGACGATTGGCATGCCCATGATAACGGTATGGCTCGTGGTGGCCGCAATGCTCGAATCAAAATTAGGAAATGCCATGTCGGCAAAGAATTTCCATGGGGCCGGGCCGGCGCTTCCGCCGCTTAATTTTTGCCAAAATACGGCAATGCCGTGGAACCCCTTCATCCAGACGAGGCCGCTCCCATAGAGCATCAGCAATGCGGCAAGGAACGCGCTCCGGAAACGCAAAACAACGGAACGCGCGAGGGCAAACGCCATGAGGAACGCCGCACCAATGAAAAGGAAGGTTTGAATATCATAGCCGAGCCAGAGCGGTATATGGGCCGTACGGTGAAGGGCCGCGATGAGCAGGTCGGGCCCGTAATGGTAGGCGACGCGAAAACTCGGATCGGATGGATCGAGCACGGGGAAGTTTCCCTCGCTGATGGTTGATGCAAGCGGCATATTCACGAGATAGATATCATCTCCAAGTGTGAGGTAGGAAACGAACCCGGCAAGGAGCATGACAACGAATGTCGTGAACACGAGGAATTGCCGTTGGCGAGGTTTCAAGTCATCCGGCGCAATCAGGGATGTTTTCCGGCGCCGCATCGCCATCAATCCCGCCGCTGCGGCCAAACTCATCCCCGTAAGCACCACCCAGAACGCGCGCTGGACAGGGACCAAATATGCAACGAGGTTCAGGATCATTACGTAGCCGTTCAGGCCAATAATGAGCACGATCGGCGCCACAACGTACCAACGCCGTTCGGAGCTCGGCAAAAAAACAGCGGCAACAACGCATCCGAAAGCAAGGGTGGCGGCGAAAAAAAGACTCAATATCAGCAGGGTAAACATGAACAACTTCGTACTTTAATGAAGCGATATTCTCACATTATCAAGAATGTTGGAATGTCGTACCTAACCATGATGATGTTGATTCTTTCACGAAGGTCAGTGGGCGATCTCCTCGAACTCACCGCCCGGCTCCCAAACGATAAACGTTACTGCTTGCCCTTTTCCGCTACATACGCCTTGATGATTCTGTCCTGCAGCCGCACATTTTCAATTATCTCTTGCGTGCTGATCAATGGCGAACTCCTCCCCTCGATGGCGCCAACGAACATTCCAATCGAAGTTTTGAACGGATCCTCGATATCAATTTCCGTTTTACCCGTAACGAGTTTCTGGCTATAGCCTTCCCCGATATGCCGCTTGAACGCAACCCCGTTGATGGAAAATTCAAGATCGCGGGGCCTCGCGGCTTTGAATTTGAATTTGTAGCGGACGGCGCAACGTGAGCCGCGCGCGCGATATTCGAAATTGACATCCATCTCTTCTGGAGAAGATACCAGAAATTCTATGTCTTCCGCTCGTCCATCCGGAACGAGTTTTACCAGCATACTGTTCGCATGCGGCGGGTGATCCCTCAATATGCCTGCCCCCCGGACGCCCGGCTGGGTATACATGAAAAAGTCCCGGATTTTGGAAACATCAACGAACGGCTGTACGTACCGTAAAACGGAAGGCCATTGGGTGTTCACCGTAATGACTCGCCCCCGTTTCTTCGCCAACCGAACGAGCTCGGTCGCGAGACCGCTCGCATCGCCATCGGAGTTAAGGACAAACGGCTTTTCGCAAAGAACATGCAATCCCGCCGCGAGGCACATCTTTACCTGGTCATAGTGAAGTTCGGGAGGAGTGCAAACGCTCGCGGCATCCGGGCGCTCGGCTTCAATAAGGACGCCCAATTCCGAATACGCTTTCGGACGCAGGCCGAATTCCGAAGAGAGCATGACGGCAGTCCTCTCGGCGGTTTCGTAACTGCTTCCGAGAATGGCGGTGACTTTGACTCCCGCGCGCGCAAACTCTCTGAAATGAAATCTTCCGATGCCGCTCGCTCCGAGAATTGCGATTTTTAACTGGGCCATGTCGAGGAGGCGCTGGTAAGCGCCGTCAGCTCACACCTCGGAATTTTTCACGATTCGAAAATCGGGCAGCGGAATGATGAAATCCGACTTCAGTCCCCGAGCTTTCAATTGCTCCATAATGGGTTCTGCGTAGTGCCACGCCAACAGCACGACAAAATCCGGCTGCTCGTCAATGAGCCGCTGGTTCGCGACCACCGGCTGATGCGTGCCCGGCACGTACATGCCCAACTTCAAAGAAGCGGGCTGTTCGGCGACGTACGGCAGCAATTCCGGATCTACCCCGTAGTAATTGAGAAGCGTCACGGATCGCCCCGGGCACGAGTTCCCGACAATGGACTTCGCGGCCTTTTTAGCATGAATGAGAAAATCCATGAATTCGAGGCGCGCTTTTTTCACGCGCTCGGCAAATGCCGCATACGTTTTATATTCTCCAAGCCCGGATGATTGTTCCAGTTGCAATAACGCCGCGACTGCCGGGGAGACGGGCCTCCCCTTCCCCTTCGCAACATACACGCGAATATTGCCGCCGTATCTCTCCCCCCGTTCCGCATCGGTCAGGGTAAAATCATACTGATCGAACAATCGAATCAAGGACGCGAGCGAGTACGTCCGCAAATGTTCGTGATATATCGTGTCGAATTGCCCTCCCCGAACGACGTCCAATAGATAATGGGTTTCGGACATGAATACGCCGTCATCGTTCAGGAGATTATAGGCCCCCATGATGAACTCTCCGATCGTGCGCATGTGGGCGAATGTATTTGTCGTGATAACTACGGAGGCCGAACCGTATTGCTCCTTGATCGCCTGCGACGTCTTGATGTCGAAAAAGGACTGCACAGTTTCGATGCCGCTGGCTTTGGCCATCTTCGCGATATTGGTTGGCTCGACTCCGAGCGTCCGAATGCCCGTACCCGTGAACCCGCTGAGCAACGTTCCGTCGTTCGAACCGACATCAACGACGAGATCGCCAGCTTTTAATCCATATTTTCCCACGAGACCGCGCGCGATGTTTACTTGATACTCGACGAGCTCCTTCGTAACACCGCTCTTATAGGGATAACCCGGATAGTACACTTCACTCCCGTCAACGCAGTAATCAATTTGAGCGCCGGTGCACTCTTCGCACCACATCATCCGCAGCGGATACGTTTTCTCGGGTTCGTTAAGCATCGCGTCGGTGAGCAACGTGTCGCATAACGGCTGGTGCCCGAGGTCTAAGACCGTGTGGAGTTTCGCGGAATTGCATATTTGGCAATTGGGTATATGCCCGACGTTCACCAAGTGGTGTTTGGGATATTCAAGATTCATCATGTTGGCCGGCTGAAAAAATCCGTGTACCAGTCGGCAGTTTTCTTGAAACCGATTGTTCGCCGCACATTCGGGCGCCAACCCAGAACGCGCCGAGCCTTACTCCAATCCAAATACTGCGAACGAATTTCGCGCGAGGGCGTGTTCGCGATTCTCGAGGGCACCATTCGGCCCGCGGCGCGGGCGATTAGGCCCAAAACATCGCGCACCGAAAGCGGTTCATTCGTTCCGAAGTTAAACGCTTCGCCGGAGAGTTTTTTCCGGCGAATATTCTCGGCTAGGACGCGGTAGCCGTCGAGAACATCATCCACGTACACGTAATCCCGTGTATGCGTGCCGTCACTCCTCAACTGAAGCGGCGTGCCGCTCGCGAGCGATCGGAGGGCATCGGGAACAAGGCGACTCCAGTTGAGGTCCCCTCCGCCGTAGACGTTCCCGCACCGGGCAACGGCAACCGGCAACGCATAGGTACGCGCATACATTTGCGCAATGAGGTCAGCCGAGCTTTTTGAGCAGTCATACGGATTCAGCCCGGCGAGTTTGGCATCTTCGCGGTACGGAAGGCGCGCATGAGATCCGTACGCCTTGTCTGAAGACGCGACAACGACCTCGGCCACGTTCGGATTTTGACGCACGCATTCGAGGAGCACCCACGTGCCGCGGACATTCGCTTCAAGCGCCGCCGCGGGATCGCGGAGTGCCCGGCCCACGATCGCCTCCGCGGCAAGATGGAATACGGTCTGGACGTTGCGGCGCTTAAGAAGTGATGCAACCGTTTTCCGGGATGTCACGCTGCCGCGCACATATACGAACGTACGTTTGTCGACGGGGTTGGCAAAGCTCGGCAATGCTTTTTTAATGTCAAGGAGCGTAACCTCGGCTCCCCTATCGCGAAGATGACAAGCGAGCTTAAAACCAATGAACCCCGCGCCGCCGGTGACCAGCACTCGGCGCTTGCTCCAGAAACCACCCCTTGGGGTGGCGGCGTGGCGTGTTAGTCGTTCCATACTTTCCAGGGCGCTTGGTTCTTGGCCCATTCCTCGTTCAAGAACTCGACGTCGCGAATGGTATCCATGCACTGCCAATAGCCGTGATGGGGATAGACCGCGAGGTTTGACTCGCGCGCGAGCTTGCGCAAAACGTCTTTCTCGAAATTCAGTTTTGGGTCATCGGAAAGAAACATGAATATTGACGGCTCCACAACGAAAAAACCTCCGTTGATGTAGGAAGACTGGGTGCTCGGCTTTTCGAAAAACGTTTTGGCGAGCGGACCATCCATCTCCAGGGCTCCGAAACGGCTCGGCGGATGAACCCCGGTGATGGTCACGACCGGACGGTGAGTGTCATGGAACCGGATGAGCTCCTCTACGTTCACATCGGCAACGCCGTCCCCGTAGGTGAGCAGAAATCTCCCTTGCCCAAGATGTGATTTCGCGCGCTGGAGCCGTCCGCCGGTTTCGACGTCAATGCCGGTATCAAGCACTGTGACCTCCCAGTCTTCGGGCGGGACGTCATGGTAATCGATCCTGGGCCCGTTCGCACCGGGTCGGATCGTGAAACTGCCATGATAAACCGGATACGTATAGAAATACTCTTTTATCTTCTCACCGAGATACCCGACTAAGAGCACGAACTTCCGGAATCCCTGGGCGTGGTAACCCTTCATAATGTGCCACAGGATCGGATGCGTGCCGATTTTCACGAGGGGCTTCGGGATCGCGCCCGTTTCCTCTTTGAGGCGCGTGCCCCGCCCGCCGCAAAAAATCACGACCGGCATATCGGCATGGACACTCTTTGAATCCTGAAGCGACGCGGAAGCACGAGATTCCATACGAATTAATCTCTAAAAAATTTATAGCGGAGCAAGTTCTTCAAAAATTCGACCGCCGCGGACGGCTGCACGCTCGATCGGCCGGAGGTGCGGGCCGCCCACGATACCTCGACTTCCCGAATCTGACGCCGAGCGCGTATCACCCTTATCATTACCTCGGCATCGATGAAAAAATCAAGCGATGTGACGTGGAGCGACTCCCAAAGCGAGCGCCGAAACATTTTCGGTTTCGCGTTGATATCGCGGTATCTGCCGCCGAAAAGGATGCGGAAGATAGCATTATAGACAACACTCTGGAGCCTCCGGAAACGCGACTCACGGCGCGTCGTCCGGACGGCTTTGACAAGATCAGCGCCCCCATGCAGGATTTCCCGATATACGGCCGCGACGTCTTCCGGCGCGACCTGATTGTCGGCATCCACCCAACCCAGAATTTCCCCTTGGGCTTCGCGGAGGCCAGCAATGACCCCGTTGCCGTAACCGCGATTCACGTCTACCCGCACGACCGCAAGCTCCGGAACATCGGCTCGGAGCTCCTCGAGAACGCGGGGAGTCCCGTCGGTCGAACCATTGTTGACCACGATGATCTCGAACGAATGCTCGACGCGCCCGAGAGCATCCCGAAGACCGCGCACCGCCGCCCCGATACTCTCCTCTTCATTATATGCCGGAATGACCAAGGAAAACTTCATAGAGATGCCAGAAACTTCGGATCACCACCGAGAACATTGCCCGACGCTCTTCAATCCACGAAATGCTTCTGAATCGGCACGCGGGTGAAATCCAGCGGGACAATTCCGAGAACTTTGGACGAATTTTCTGACATAACAAGTATTACCACGCACTCCAGCCGCCGTCCACCACGAGATTGGCGCCGGTCATGTAGCGCGAAGCATCGGAGAGGAGGAAGAGGAGTGCGCCGTTAAAATCATTGCGCTCGGCCATGCGCCCGAGCATGGTGCGGCTTGAATACTTCTTGACGAACGCCGGCGGCTGCCCGGCCCAGACGCCGCCCGGCGTCAGCTGGTTCACGCGGATCTGGAACGGCGCCAAATACGAGGCAAGCGCGCGGGTGAAGTTCCGCATCGCGCCTTTCGCCGTTGCATAGGCGATAGATTTAAACTGCCCCTTCGGGTAGATGCGGTTGTCGGGCGCGGTCTCGCCGTAGATGGACCCAATGTTGACGATGACGCCTTCCCGCCGCCGTTTCATAGCCGGAATCACGGCCTGGGTAACGATGAAAGCGCCGGTAAGCCCAACTTCAAGCTCCTTGCGCCAGAGATCAATGGGATAGCGTTCGTAGGGGGAAAACTGCGCACGCGAGCTGCCGCCTTCCACCTCAGGATTAATGGCCGCATTATTCACAAGGGCGTGAACGCGCCCGTAGCGCCGGATGACCAGACGCACCGCATTCTTCGCCGCCCGCTCATCGGTAATGTCCACGCGGAGCGCCAGGGGCCGGCGACCGGTGCGGCGACGCACCTCGGCGGCCTTGGCGCGGAGGACGGGCTCATCGGCAATATCGAAGAGCACCACACGCGCTCCGGCACGAGCAAGAACGGTCGCATACTCCATGCCCAGCATGCCTGCGCCGCCGGTAATGATGACGACCTTGTTCTTGACCGAAAAGAGTTTTTCGGGACTATCCATGTTAATACAACATCACCCAGTGAGAATCTGTTTCTGAACGAATACTTCACTTCTACTATATATAACAACTCCGGAAATAAAAACAGCGGCTGCGGACCTCGCGACGCCTGAGCCCGACGATGGTATCATCCTCCCGGTAGCCGGAGACAATACGATCTCTATCTGCCACTTCAGCGGATCGCTCTCAATTTGCGTGTCTTGTTATTTAACATAACTATGATATGATGGTTTGAAATATCTTTATGTTTTAAAACGTTAAATGAATCGTAATAATTCGATTATTAGTCAGTTGAGGGAAGCCTATGGGCTTAAAGAGAGCATAGACAGAAAAATTTCCGTCTCACGTTTTGTGTACCGGCCGCTTTCTTTTTATTTGGCGGTTCCCTTCGTGCGGCTGGGCTTTTCCGCCAACGGCGTAACCTTGCTTAGATTTCTAATTGCAATAATCGGATTTTTTCTTTTGGCCGTGGGGGGATATGCTTTGATGGTCGCGGGAAGTGTTGTGCTTTTTTTCAGCGCTCTTCTAGATTTTGTTGACGGCAATATTGCCAGGTTTCGCAAGGAGACGAGTCACTTTGGTAAATTTTTGGAGGATGTAACAGATACGGTTATTAAGGCAATCATTCCCTTAGCGGTTTCGATTGGATTGTATATGCGGGCGGATTATTTGCTCATTTCTTTAAATAATCAAGTGCCTCATGGCCTCATTCTTATTATTGGCGCTACTGCGTCGCTTGTGATTTCTTTTCAGGCGATTTTGTCATATCGTCTCCACGCAGCATTACTGGAGGTCGAGAGCATTAAGACAGGCATAAAGCCGACATCGGTAAATTCGCGATCTCCTGACTATGACCAGCCAAAGGCTTTACAACGTTTCGCCAATTATACAGTTTTTTTTCTTAGGAGAGAGGCCTACTTTATGCTCGGCGGTATCATGCTTTTCGCGATTTTTAACATTATGAGCGTTTTCTTGCTTATTCGTTGGGTTGCATCTTTTATTCATTTCATATTTGAGTGCATCCAAACTTTGATTCGCGCTCGCCGAGGCTTGAATATTTATAGACCATTGTAGGCACACGTATGAACAATTCTGATAATAACCAAAATTTCTGGAAGATTCGGGCCGCAAATAAAGAAGTTTATAATATGCGGACTAAAGGCGGAGATTGTATCGTAAGGACAAAAAATGTTATTTTGGTGGGCGAAAAGAACGCTAAGTGAGCGATTTATAAAATATCTTGAAAATTTTAAAAGAATAGAATTAGTGATTAACTAAAATATAAAATATGAAAAAAATAATACTAGGATTAACTACTCTTTTCGTTATAATTTTTATTGCCTGGCAAGTGCAAACCGGCAATAAAAGCGAGGGCAGCCAAGAAAAAATTCAAGTTTTGAAAATGGGACTTATCCCGGCAGACGATGCAGAAGAAATGTTGAGAAACTATGAGCCGGTAAGGGATTACTTGTCAGAAAAATTGGGTATTCCGGTTGAAATACAGGTAACTTCAGATTATACAGCCGCGATTGAGGCAATGAGGGCCAAGCATATAGACATGGCTTGGTTTGGCCCGTTTTCTTATATTATTGCCGCAAACGTTGCAAACGCAGAGGCTATTGTCAACGGCATAAGAAGAAGCGATGGAAAATCAGATTATCATTCAATTATTGTCGTAAGGGCGGATAGCGGGATAAAAACCTTACAAGATTTAAAGGGCAAGAAATTTGCTTTTGTTGATCCGGCTTCCACTTCAGGCAACCTTATCCCAAGAAAAATATTAATAGAAAACGGAATAAATCCAGATAAAGATTTTAGCGTGACATATTACGCCGGAACTCATAATGCAGTAGAGTATTCAATTGCCAACAGAAAAGTAGACGCGGGCGCCGACAGCGACAGTTCATATAACAGAATGGTAAAAGCGGGAGAAATAGACCCGCTGGTTAATAAAATTATATACACCTCCAACCCGATTCCAGGCTCTCCTATTGCGGTAAGAGGCGATTTACCAGAAGCATTAAAGCAATCTATTCAGAACGCTCTAATTGGAATGGACGAACAGACAATTCTTAAAGTTAGTGGATGGGGAGATATCGCAAAATATCAAAAAGTGTCTGATAGCGATTACGATATTATTAGGCAAACGGCAAAGGCATTGGGTATGGATGTTACCAGCGCCAAAAGCGCAAAATAAAGTGATAAAAATAGAAAATTTAACCCACCAATACAAAAACAGCGAAAAGAAAGCCATAAAAAATATCACACTTCGCATTGGCAGGGGCGAGAGTTTGATATTGGTGGGTTCGAGTGGGTCGGGCAAAACAACGTTGTTGAGATCTATAAACAGATTGATAGAACCGTCGTTAGGAAATATTTTCATTGATAATGATAATATTCTGAAAGCCGGCCCGAAAGAAGTTCATAGAATAAGGGGAAAAATCGGAATGATTTTCCAGCATTTTAACCTTATTGACAGGGAGAGCGTTTTTAAAAATGTTATGAACGGCAGATTGAGATATCACAGTAGTTTTGATACATTGTTGGGAAGATTTTCTGAAGAGGATTATCTTATAGTCCGAGACAATATTAAAACTGTTGGTTTGGAACATTATGAGAAAAAAAGAGTAGCCGAATTAAGCGGAGGAGAAAAACAAAGAGTGGCTATTGCCCGGGCCTTATCGCAGAAACCGGATATTATTCTTGCCGACGAACCCGTTTCTAATTTAGACCCGAAATTGATGAAGGAAATAATGGATTTATTGAAAAACATATGTGCGGAAAAAAAAATAACGTTAATCTCATGTTTGCACTTTCTTGATTTTGCCAAAACATACGGGTCAAGAATAGTCGGATTAAAGGGGGGAGAAATCATTTTTGACGGAAAACCGGCAGATCTTATGGAAAAAGACATCGTTGATATATATGGCTAAACAAAAGATTGGTTTCTCTATGGAAAAACTGGATTTTAAAAAAAGATACAAAGGTTTTTTAATCGGCATTCTTATAGTAATAATCTACTATTGGGCCATTAGCGGGACCGATGTGAGTATTGTCGCTTTTGTCAAAGGAGCGCCGTTTATGCTCGATTTTATTTTAAGAATGTTTCCGCCAGATATACATAATTTGACTAGATTTTTGTCTAAAGCCATTGAAACATTGCAGATGGCCATTATGGGTTCAACTATGGGCGCTTTAGCCGCCCTGCCATTATCTTTTTTGGCAGCGCGGAATATTATGTCCAGCAGGTTTGTATATCATACCGTGAGAAGCGTTTTTGATATATGCAGAGGCATAAATGAAATTGTCTGGGGGCTTCTTTTCGTTTCAATGGTTGGATTGGGGCCTTTCCCCGGTGTTTTAGCCCTCGCCGTTCATGTCATGGGAGCATTGGGAAGGTATTTTTCAGAGGCGATAGAAACGGTGGACCCCGAAATCATCAAAGCGATTCTTTCAACGGGAGCAACGAAGTTCCAGGTTGTTATCAGGGGGGTTTTCCCGCAGGTTAAACCCCTATTTATTAATTACGCCCTTTATTATTTAGAGAATAATTTCAGGGCGGCAACGGTTTTGGGCTTGGTTGGGGCAGGCGGTATTGGCATGGAATTATTAACCAGCATGCGACTTTTTAGAAATGCCGAAGTTTTAACTATTCT